>JANMJY010000029.1:0-8211 GCA_031371615.1 Actinomycetes bacterium
CCTGCTCCCGCTGACGCTGCTCGCGAGCATCTTCGGGATGAACGTCGACTTCCCCGGCTACGGGACGGCGACCGCGTTCTGGATCGTCGTCGCGGTGATGGTCGCTGTCGGTTCGGGCCTGCTCGGCTTCTTCCGCTGGAAGCGCTGGATCTGATCCGTATCCCAAACGCCGCCGCGGCGGTTGGGTATTCATGACCACAGAGACTCACACGACGGAAGCCGTCTACCTCCGCATCGGGACCGTGCGACTCGTCGGGCCGCACGCCGAGGTCGGTGCCGGGGAGCTGGGGTACCTCATCGGCAAGTTCGGCCGCGAGAACCCGATCTACCTCGTCAGCTTCGGCACCGCCGGGCTGATCGAGGTTCGCGGCGACGAGATCGTCGAAGCCGCGGCCTAGGCGCGCAGCATCTGGCCGGCGCTCACTCGCGGCCCACGCAGGACGCGGCGGGCGTAGAGCCGCTCGTCGGCTGCACGGTAGAGCGTCAGTGCGTTCTGGCCCTCACGCGGGTACGCGGACCAGCCGAACGTCACGAGACAGCCAGATTCGCAGAGATTCCGCTCCAGGCTCGCCGCCAGCTGCGCCGCCTGCTCGACCGAGTCGCACGGGGCGAGCACGGCGAACTCCTCGCCGCCGACGCGGGCGACGTCCGCGTCCGCGCCCAACGCATGCGTGAGCGCCTCTGAGACGCGCCTGAGCGCCTCGTCGCGATCCTGGTCGAAGCTGCGCGCGTCGAGGTCGCCGACGAGCAACGCGAACGGCTGGGTTGCCTCGAGCCGCCGGTCGATTGCAAGCTCGAACGCCCGCGTGTTCGGCAATCCGGTGATCAGGTCGCGCTGCGCGAGCACTTGCAGCTCCTCGTTCGCCGCGCGGTAGTGCGCCGCGAACCAGCCGAGCAATGCTCCGATCGCGACGTAGTTCAGGAAGCGGATCGGCGTGGAGAGCGTGTAGATCTCGCTCGAAGGCGTGGTTTGGTTGACGAAGACACCGACCGCGTAGAGCGTCGTCGCGAGACCGCCCGCCGCCGCCCCCCACACCGGGCCGAGCGCGAGGGCCACCAGCGCGATTGCGAGGTAGTAGAAGTGCCCGATCCCGAGGCCGGGGCGCTCGAACATGAGGAACGAGGAGAAGACGGCCGCATAGATGACCGCGGCCGTGACGACGAAGGCCGGGGGGTTGCGCACCGCCTGCACTCTGGACATGCTCGCCGGTGCAGACCTCCGTTACCTCCCCCGATCGAGGGAACGGGCGGGATCGTCGCCGAGTCACGACCCCGCCCTGCGCGCCTCCCCGATCTCTATGCCGGCTGCAGAACCTTGCCGCCGGACGGCACCTTCACGTCCGAGGCCTGCAGCGCCCGCCACGTCAGCGGGCCGACCTTGCCATCCGGGTTCAGGTCGCTGAACGACTGGAACGCCTTCACCGCCGCTTCCGTGATCTCGCCGAAGTCGCCGTCGACCTTGGCCTCTTCCGGGAAGAGGCCGTGGGCGCGCAACAGCTTCTGCAGCCGCTTCACCTGCCATCCGTCCGAACCGAGCTTGAGGAGGGGCGGATCGTCCTTCAGCGGCTTGACGTCCTGCGCCGAAGGCTTCAGGCCGAGCTTCGCGCGCACGAGCGCAAGGTAGCGCTCGACGGGGAACCCCTCGCCGGGATCCCAGTGCGTCCCCCGCTTGAACGCGTCGCTGACCGCCTTGTGCGTCGTGATCCCACGCTTGCCCGCGCGCAGATCGGCCGCGTAGAGCCAGGTGACGGGGATCTTGTACGTGGTGCAGAGCTCGGCGACGAGTGCCGCCGAGCGCTCGAGCATGGCGGTCGAGTAGGCGTCGCTCCAGTCGCGGCCGGTCTGCTTCGCGCGACCGGCGTGCTCGATGCCGAGGCCGTCGTGGTTGGCGCCGGGCGCATGCCAGGCCACGTCCTGGTCGCGGACGCACTGGACGATCGAGTTGGAGTCCACGCAATAGTGCGCCGAGACCTGGGACCCCGGGTTCCGGAACCACTGGGCGCAGTTCTCGGCCGTCTCGCCCTTCTCGTCCATCTCCATGGTGTGGATGACGATCAGGTCGATCTGCCGGCCCCCCGTGCGGTTGATGTGGGGGCTTTCGACAAATGGGTATGCCACGGGTCCGATCCCTCCTCGGTCGAGCCGCAGCAGATTGTGACTTTCGTTTGCATGATCCCTCGGCGCGACGCACAATGCAAGCTCGACCTACGGCGGTGCGGCCCGCCTCAACGAGAGGAGCTCCGCATGGCCGCCACCGAGACCTTCGCCGATCACGCCGACCTCGTCTTCGAAGGCGGAGGCGTGAAGGGGATCGGGCTTGCAGGCGCGCTCCAGACGCTGGAGGAGCGCGGCTACAAGCCGCAGAACGTCGCAGGGACTTCCGCCGGGTCGATCAGCGCCGCCCTGCTCGCAGCCGGCTACTCCGCGGCGGAGTTGCGGGAGATCATCATGAACCTCGACTACCGGCAGTTTCAGGATCGTGGCTGGGAGGACAAGGTGCCGCTGATCGAGCGCTCGCTGAGCATGCTGCTCGACCTCGGCATCTACGAAGGGGACGTCTTCCTCGAATGGATCCGCGAACGGCTCGAGGCCAAGGGCGTGCGGACCTTCGCCGACCTGGTTCACCCCGACTACGCGGACGATCCCCGCTTTCGCTCCCGGCTGCAGGTGGTCGCCTCGGACGTGACCAAGCACGAGCTGCTCGTCCTCCCCCGGGACGCGACCAAGCTCGGCATCGAGCCCGACGACCTCGACGTCGCGCTCGCGGTGCGCATGAGCATGAGCATTCCCGTCTTCTTCGAGCCGGTCCGGTTCGAGAACCCGAAGACCGACGAGACGCACGTGATCGTCGACGGCGGCATGCTCTCGAACTACCCGATCTGGCTGTTCGACTGCGACGACGACGCACCGCCGGACTGGCCCACCTTCGGGATGCTGCTTGTCGAGCCCACGCCCAAAGTCCCGATCGGCGCCCGCCTGCCGAAGCCGAAGATGTCGGGGAGCGGCCCGGCCGCGGTGATCGACTACATGAAAGCGCTGGCCCAGACGATGATGGAGGCGCACGACCGCATGTACGTCGAGCAGGCGAACTACGCCCGCACGATCCCGATCCCCACCCTCGGCGTCGGCACGACCGAGTTCGACCTGAGCAAGGAGCGCGCGCTGGCGCTCTTCGACTCGGGCCGCTGGGCCGCCGAGCAGTTCCTCGACAAGTGGGACTTCGACGCCTACATCGCCGAGTTCAGGACGGGCAAGCAGCACTCCCGCCGCGAAGCGCTCGTCGCGTCGATGGATCGGGCGAAGACCGCGGCCGGGTAGCGCTAGGAGATCAGCTCGTGGCGCAGGGCCGTGGCGACGGCCTGCGTTCGCGTGGAGACGCCGAGCTTCGCCATCGCCGCGCCGAGCTGGGTGCGGGCGGTGTCGGGCGAGATGAAGAGCTCGCGTCCGATCGACTCGTTCGAGTGGCCGTCGGCGAGCAGGCGGAGCACGTCTCGCTCGCGGGCCGTCAGGCCGAGCTCGCGGGCGGGTGTGGAGCGGATCAGGATGTCGGCGAGCGCGGGATCGATGTACATGCCGCCGGTGCCGACCGTCTGGAGCGCGCGGACGAGCTCGTCGAGCGGAGCGTCCTTGAGCACGAACCCTCGCGCGCCGGCGTCGAGCGCCTCGGTCAGGACCGCACCGTCGCCGAATCCTGAGTAGACGACGGACGAGCACTGTGGCGTCGTCCGGGCGACCTGGCGGATCACGGCCGTCCCGCTCACGAGCGGCATGCGCAGGTCGAGCACTGCGACCGAAGGTCGTTGCGACTCGACGAGCGCGATCGCTTCCTCGCCGTTGCGTGCCCGGCCGACGACGCGGAATCCCTGCAGATCGAGGAAGCGCGAGACGCTCTCGAGCACAGGGGGATGGTCGTCGGCGACGACGCAGGTGGGCTTGGCCGCAGTGGAGCTCACGTCCAGGTGGTCGGCCGACGGTGCGTGAAGTTGAGCACAGTCCCTCATTTTGTTGTGGCCGCGACCGATCACGGTCGGGATGGAACGATTCGACTTCCAGGATCTCGTCGAGCGACTGCCGCTCGTCGTCTACGTCGACAGGCTCGACGACAAGAGCTCGCCGCTCTACATCAGCCCGCAGATCGCGGCGCTGATGGGCTACTCCCAGGAGGAGTGGCTTGCCGATCCTGATCTCTACGTCGACTCACTCCACCCGGACGACCGCGAGCGGGTGCTCGCCGACCTCACCGACCGCAACGCGTCGGGGGCGTCGACATCTGACCTCAACTACCGGCTGATCGCGCGCGACGGGCGCGTCGTCTGGATCAGCGACGCCGAGCTCGTCGTCGCCGCCGAAAACGGCCGGCCGGCCGTCGCGCAGGGGTACATGCAGGATGTGTCCGCCGGCCGCCAGGACAGCCTGAGGCTCGAGTTGCTCGTCGGCATCCTGTCGCTCGCGGCCGACGAGACGCCGCCGGACGAGATCATCGCGCACGCGGCCGAGAGCCTCGCAGGGCTGTTCGGCGACGTCGACGTCAGCTATGTCGAGCGGGGTGACGAGGGTGGCTTCCGGATCCGCTACACGACGGACAAAAGCACGCCAGAGTTCTGGGAAGCGGTCGAGTGGACGGCCGACTACGTCAAGCGCCTCGAGCAGGGCGGGCCGATCGTCGTCGAGGACGTCGCACAGGAAGCCTGGCTCGACCCAATCCGCGACCTGCTCGTCGCGCGCAACGTCGCCTCGTTCGTGGACGTGCCGCTGCGCCGCAACGGCGCGCTGACCGGCGTCCTCTGGTTCAACAGCGCGCGTGCCAAGAGGTGGGGGGAGAACGAGATCTCGGTGCTCGTCGACGTCGCCGGCCAGCTCGCGATCGTCCTCGCGAGCGCCCGCTCCCGCGAGCTGCGGGCACTCGCCGAAGGCGACCTGCGGAACCGCGACGCGATCCTGGACGCGATCAGCAGCGCCGCCGAGCACTTCCTCAGGCAGCCTGTTCTCGACGACGCCATGGTCGACCTGATGCGCGTGCTCGGCGAGGCGACCGGCGTGAGCAGCGCGTTCGTGTTCGAGAACGTGGCCGGAGACGACGGTGTGCCGCTGTCGCTTCGCCGCGCCGGTTGGGCTTCCGACGGAATCTCGTATGTCGACGACCCGCGGCTCGGCCATCTCCGGCCCGCTCCGCACTTTGCACGGTGGGCCGAGCTCCTTGCCGCAGGCGAGGCGATCAGCAGCCACGTTCGCGACCTGCCTGACGACGAGCGCGAGACATTGGAGCTGATCGACGCGCTCTCGGTAGTCGCCGTGCCGATCTTCGTCGACGGCGCCTGGTGGGGGTTCATCGGCTTCGAGGACTGCGAGCGCGAACGCGACTGGAGCCGCGCCGAGACCGACTCGCTGCGCGCCGCCGCCGGCCTCGTCGCCGCAGCAGTTAACCGAGAGCGTGCCGAGCGCGACCTTCGCCGCCGCGACGCGATCCTCGAGGCCGTCAGCCACGGCGCCCGCCAGCTGGTCGCCGCCCCGAGCTGGCGCGACGCCGCGCCCCGCTTCCTGCAGGAGCTCGGCGAGGCATCCGGCGCCAGCCGTTCGTACCTGTTCGAGAACGGCGTTCGGGACGATGGCCGACGGATCGCAAGCCGGTGCTTCGAGTGGACCGCGCCGGGCATCACGCCCGAGCTCGACAACCCCGTCATGCAGTACATGTGCTTCGAGGACGTCGGGCTGACGCGAATGGCCGAGATGGGCACCCGAAACGAGCTCTTCACGGGCAGGGTGAATGACATGCCCGCCGGGGAGCGCGCGTTCTTCCAGGAGCACGGGGTCAAGTCGCTGATGACTGTCCCGATCTTCGTCGGCGGCGAGTGGTGGGGCACGATCGGGTTCGACGACTGCGTCACCGAGCGGGAATGGGGCCCGGCCAAGACCGACGCCCTCCGCACCGCGGCGAGCCTCGTCGGAGCAGCGATCGAGCGCGAGCGCGCCGAGGTGATCCTCCGGGAGCACGAGCAGAAGCTCCGCGCGGTCTTTGACACGGCGCTCGACGCGATCTTCATCACCGACGACGACCGCCGCTACGTCGACGTCAATCCCGCCGGTTGCGACCTGATCGGCGTCTCCAAGCGCGACCTGATCGGGCGGCACCTCGACGAGTTTCTGCCCCCCGGTCGGCTCGAACACGTGCGGGCGAACTGGACTCAGTACATCGATGGACCTCCGGTGCGCGAGGAGTGGGAGACGATGCGCCCGGATGGCACCGTGGTCGTTTCCGAGGCCTCGGCCCGGCCGAACTTCGTTCCGGGACTGCACATCGCGTTTATGCGCGACGTCACCGACCGGAAGCGCCTCGAGTCGGAGCTCCTGAGCTCACAGAAGCTCGACAGCCTCGGCCGGCTCGCGGGCGGCATCGCACACGACTTCAACAACCTCCTGACCGGGATCACGGGGTACGCGTCGCTACTGCTCGAACGCGCCGGCGACGACACGGAGCTCGCGCGCGACCTCGGCGAGATCAAGCGCGCGGCCGACCGGGCAGCAGAGCTGACGAAGCAGCTACTCGCGTTCGGACGGCGGCAGATGCTGAAGCCGAGCCCGCTCGACCTGAACACCGTGCTCGCCGAGGTCGGTGGGTTCCTGCAGCGATTGATCGGCGACCACGTCGAGGTCGAGCTGCTCCCCGCGGCGGGGCTCGGGATCGTGCGGGCGGACGCGGGCCAGATCGAGCAGGTGATCGTCAATCTCGCCGTGAACGCGAGCAACGCGATGCCGGACGGCGGCCGGCTGGCGATCGAGACGCGAAACGCCGACGACGGCTCCGTCGAGCTCATCGTCGCCGACACGGGCATCGGCATGGACGAGGAGACGCTCGCCCAGATCTTCGAGCCGTTCTTCACCACCCGCAACGAGGGTGTCGGCCTCGGGCTCGCGTCGGTCTACGGGATCGTGCACCAGAGCGGCGGCGAGGTGACCGTCGTCAGCAGTCCGGGCGGCGGCTCGGTGTTCACCGTGCGCCTGCCGAGGATCCTCGAAGCTGCCGTAGAGCTCGCGCTCGTGCCCGAGCCCGACTCCCGGCCCGGCTCCGAGACGATCCTCCTCGTCGAGGACGAGGACGTCGTTCGCAATCTGACGCGCCGCGTGCTGGAGCGCCAGGGCTACACGGTGCTCGCGTGCGCCGACGGAGCCGAGGCAATCGCGCTCGCTGAGCGCGACGACCGGGTGATCGACCTGCTTCTGACCGACGTCGTCATGCCCGGCCTCCGCGGCTACGAGGTTGCCCGGCTGGTGGCCGCGTCTCGTCCCGAGATCAAGATCCTCTACATGTCCGGCTACGCGGAGGAGGCGCTCGTCGGTCGTCCTGCTGTGGCCGCCAGCGCACTGATCGAGAAGCCGTTCGCCGTCGACGCGCTCGCGCGCCGCGTTCGCGAAGCGCTCGAAGCTGCGTAGCTCCGCTGGCGCTAGAATCCGCGACACGCGGGTGTAGCTCAGTTGGTAGAGCATCAGCTTCCCAAGCTGAGGGTCGTGGGTTCGAGCCCCATCGCCCGCTTGTAGAAAGAGCAAAGCGGGAATGCCTATGTTCGGAGCTTCGTCGGGTTCGCGTTCAATGCTTGTGCATACGACTTCACGTCGGCGAATGCATTCGACAGCTGGCCCCCGATCTCGCTGAGCAGCTCGCACGAGGCCGTGATCTCAGAGCGTAGGTCGTCCGTCGGAGACCGACCAAGCCGAACCTCGAAGATGCGTTCACGAATCCTCCCGAGGTCCGAATCGAGACGGCGCCGCTCCTCGTCGAGGATCTGCCTGCGTTCGATCAACCGGTCGAGCGCGACGATCTCACGCGCCAGGATGTCAGCGCTCCGCAGCTCGCCCGGCCAACCGGTCGACTTCTGGCGGAGCACCGCGAGGCGACGTGCAAGGGATCTGTGGCTTACGCTCGCGAGAAACTTGTCGACTTCCGCGACCGTTCGCCCTACCCTGACCATCGTTCCGCCAAGATCTCGTATCGCCTTTTGCAGAGCTCCTTCGGGCGTGATGCTGGCGAGGGAGTACACTCGCAAACCCATCCCGCCGATGCCGTGGTAGAAGATCGGTCCCCTCAGGTTCAACGCGAGAAGCACGCTGCAGACGAAGAGTGCTGCGATCACGCCCCACCAAGGCGCGAAGGCGAGGGTGAGCCCGACGACAACGCCCATCGCCAACAGCTGAATGCGAGCAGTCGTCGATCCCCAC
>JANMJY010000053.1:0-4373 GCA_031371615.1 Actinomycetes bacterium
AGGGCAGAGGCCGGCTGCGGACGCGCTCGCCCAGCCGCTGCCAGCCGCCGCCGGCGCGTTCGGCCGTGTCCGGTCGCCGGGGCCAGAACGCCCGCTCGCCCGCGATGGCGAGCAGGGCCGGCAGGAGGGTCAGGCTCGCGAGCAGGACGATGGCGATCCCGATCGCGTTGACCGGCCCGAGCGTCCGGTTGAGCCCGAGGATGCCCGCGAGCATGGCGAGCATCGCCGCGACGACGGTCACGCCGCTCGCGATCATCGCCGGGGCAGCCTGGGGGAGCGCCCGTCCGACTGCGTCGGCGACGTTTCGGCCGGAGCGCAGGTTGGCGCGGTAGCGAGCGACGAGCAGCAGGCAGTAATCGGTGCCCGCACCGAACATCAGTACGAGCAGCAGCGACGTGGACGTGCTGTCGACCGGAAGCCCGGCTCTGGCGAGGAGGTAGATGATGCCCGAGGCCACCGAGTAGGCGACGACGACGACGGTGAGTGGCAGGAGCGCCAGGATCGGCGATCGGTACACCGCGAGGAGGAGCAGAAGCACGAGCAGCCCGGTGGCGGCGAGCAGCGTCACGTCGGCTTCCTTGATCGCGGAGTTGAAGTCGCTCAGGAGCGCGGGAGTGCCGGTGACGTGGCGCTCGAGGCCGGGGGGAGGAGGCGGTAACGCGCGCAGCTGCTCGATCGTCGGTCGGACGCGGAAGATCTCCTTGGACGCGAGCCCGACGACCGCCACGGCCACGTCCCCCGAACGCGACACGAGCCCGGATGTGCCGAAGGGATCCTTCGCCGCGACGACGAGCGGCGCGTGGAGGGCCTGGTCGGCGTCGGCCGCGATGACGCTCCGGTCGGCTGCGGTCAAGCCGCCGGCCCGGCTGTAGACGAGGAACACCTCCTGCCGGTTCCCGCCGGGGAAGCGCGCCTGCACCAGGCGGTGCGCCTCCGCAGTCTGCGCCGTCGAGGGCAGGACGATCTCGTCGTTCGTCAGCTCGGGCAGCTTTAGCCCCAGCGGCCCGAAGACGGCCAGCAGCACCGCCCAGACGGCGATGATCGCCCACTTCGCGCGGCGGCCTCCGATCGTTGCTCTCACTCGCGTCGCCATGCGGGCCGTCCGACCCTAGCGGCTTGGGCTAACGTTCCCGCGTCCTTGGCGTCGCGACCCCACGTTCTGGTCCTCGGCGGCGGCTATGTCCCGATCACGCTGACCCGCGAGCTCCGGCGGCCGATCAAGCGCGGCGAGCTCGACGTGACCGTCGTCAGCCGCGAGAACTTCCACATCTTCAACGGGTTCGTGGGCGAGATGATCACCGGCCGGATCGGGCCCGGCAGCATGCTCAGCCCGGTGCGGCGGATCTTCGCGCCCGCGCGCATCCACGTCGCAGAGATCGAGTCGATCGATCTCGACGGCCGCAAGGTGGTCACGAGCCGGCATCTCGACGGCGCCCGCTTCGAGCTCGACTACGACCACCTCGTGCTCTGCCTCGGCAGCGCGGAGAGCAGCGACGCGTACCCCGGGCTCGCCGAGCATGCGTTCAAGCTCAAGGCCTTCAGCGACTGCCTGCTGCTGAAGAACCACCTGCTGGAGATGTTCGAGCTCGCCGACATCGAGCGCGATCCGGCCGAGCGTCGCCGGCTCCTGACGTTCGTGGTCGTCGGCGGCGGCTACGCCGGCACCGAGATCGCGGGCGAGCTGGCCGACTTCGCCCGGCTGCTGACGAAGCGCGAGTACTCCGGCATCCGTCGCGAGGAGTGCCGCGTAGTGATCGTCCACCCGGGGCCGAGCTTGCTCCCGGAGCTCTACGGCTCACAGAGCACCGAGGGTCAGGGGCGGGGGAAGAGCCACGGCAAGCTCGCCGAGTACGCGACGCGTCACACCCGCGAGCTCGGTGTCGAGCTGCTGCTCGACACGAAGGTCGTGGGCGCAACACCGCTGGACGTCTACCTCTCGAACGGCGAGCACGTGCCGACGCGGACGATCGTCAGCGCAGTCGGCACCCAGGCGCCGCCCCTCTTCGACACGCTCGACATTCCGAGGGGGACTCGAGGCCGCGTCAGCACCGACGCGTGCCTACGCGTCGAGGGCTTCGAGAACGTCTGGGCCGGCGGTGACTGCGCCGCCGTGCCGCATCCGAGCGGCGGCACGTGCCCTCCGGTCGGCATCTACGCGCTGAAGCACGGCACCCGGATCGGGAAGAACCTGCGGCGGGTCGTCGAGGGCAAGGCGCCGGAGCCGTTCCGCTACCCGGGGCTCGGGCAGGGCGTCTCGATCGGCCGGCGCACCGCGGTCGGCGAGCTGAAGGGCATCCGCGTCCGCGGCCTGCTTGCCTGGGCGATCTGGCGCCTCCTGCACTTCTACTACTTCCCTTCCTGGGACCGGCGGCTGCGGCTGCTCGCCGACTGGCTGATTTGGCCGCTCGTCGGCCGCGACATCGTCCAGCTCGGCCGCGGAAACCGGGGCGAGTACGAGATCCAGCATCAGGTCTTCCAGCCCGGTCAGGTGATCGCAGACCGTGCGCGCCCGGTGCGGCAGGTCCACGTGATCGTCGAGGGGGAGGTGGAGCTCGTGCTGGGGGAGGAGATCGTCGAGAATCTGCGCGCGGGCGACCACTTCGGCCGCAAGTCGATCGAGCTCTCCCGGGCCGACGCTGCGCGGGCTCGGACCCTCGTCCGCACCGTGGCCCTCCGCGCCGACCAGGCCAACGAGCTGCAGGACGTGCTGCTCTCGACGGATCGGATCGTCGCCCGGACGGCTGCCTTCCGGACGGTTCGTCCGGAAGACTCCGGCTAGTACGGTTTTTACAGGTTCGGTAGATTTTTGGTGGCGAAAGGTTGTATGTTCGCCGCCGTGGCCAGTATCGAAGCAGGAAGCCCGGCCCCGCGGGGCGACATCCGCGGCACCAAGCTGCTTATCGGCTACGCCGCTGTCATCGCCTTTCTGTTCATCTCGATCGCGCTGTCGGTCTCGAAGGGTCGGGACGAGCACGCGCCGCCGGGGATCGCGGGGTTCTACACGTCGGATTCTCCGTGCCTCGGCACGAAGCTCAAGGTCGTCCAGTCGGGCCAGTTCGTGGACGTCAGTGGCGGCGCTACCGGCAAGCTGCGCCTCCGCGACCAGCAGCTGAAGGGTGACCTCGACTGCGCCGCCGGCGGCACCGCGGCAGTCGCATTGGCGGTCGCGGGTGCGGGAGCGAAAACGACGCTCTCCGGCACGGCCGACGGGAAGCCGGTGAATGCGACCTTTGCCGAGCCGCTGCCGGACCCGGGCACGTCCGCCAAGAAGCCGAAGAAGCGGAGCGGCGAGGAGACGTTCGGACGGCTGATGCTGGCGATCGCCGCCGTGATCCTGGCCGCGCGCCTCGTCGGCACGCTGATCGGGAGGTTCCACCAGCCCCGCGTGATGGGCGAGGTGCTGGCGGGCATCCTGCTCGGCCCGACCCTGCTCGGCGCCGTCTGGCCGGAAGCCAAGGACTACCTCTTCCCGCCCGACATCGTGCCGCTCCTTTCGGCGGCGGCGCAGATCGGTCTCGCGTTCTACCTGTTCCTCGTCGGGATGGAGATCGACCCGAAGATCCTGCGCGATCGGATCGGCCAGGCGGCGTTCATCTCGAACGCGAGCGTCGCGTTCCCGATGGGGCTCGGCTTCCTCGTCGCGCTGCCGGTCTACAAGCTGCTCGCGCCCGACGTGGACTACACGCCCTTCGCGCTCTTCATGGGAGTCGCGATGTCGGTCACCGCCTTCCCCGTGCTCGCCCGCATCCTGATCGAGCGACGGATGCTGAAGCGACCGGTCGGGGCTCTCGCGATGGCGGGCGCCGCGATCGACGACGTCACGGCGTGGTGCCTGCTGGCGCTCGCCTCCGCGATCGCCGCCAGCGGAGACTCCTCGCACGCGCTCAAGGTCGTCGCGCTGGCCGCACTCTTCACCGCCGCGATGCTGCTGGTCGGCCGGAGGCTACTGGAGCGTGTCTCGAAGGCCTACGACGAGGTCGGCCATGTGCCGCAGCTCTGGCTCGGGGCGATCTTCGTCGGCGTCCTCCTGTCGGCGTACGTCGCGCAGCAGATCGGGATCGCAGCCATCTTCGGCGCCTTCGTGATGGGCCTGATCATGCCCCGGAAGGCGGGCCTGACGGCCGACGTCAGCTCGCGCTTCGAGAATTTCGTCGTCCTCGTGCTGCTGCCGCTCTTCTTCGTCGTCACCGGTCTCAAGACCGAGGTCAACGCGCTCAACCGGCCCGTGCTCTGGGCTCTGACGCTGCTCCTGATCGCTGTTGCGGTCGCGGGCAAGTTCTTCGGCGCGATGTTCGCCGCCCGCTTCGGCGGCTTCAGCCTCCGCGACTCGGCCGCGATCGGAGCGCTGATGAACACGCGCGGCCTGACCGAGC
>JANMJY010000064.1:0-4529 GCA_031371615.1 Actinomycetes bacterium
CGTGGGGGAACCCATGGTTCCCCCACGAGCCCCCTCCTTCGCCGCTCCGACGCCGCGTGACCGCGCCGAGCCTCCCGGCCGGCAAAGCCGGCCTCCGGCCGAGCCGCGCTTGCGCACGGGTGAGGCGTTCCCAAACGAGGAGCATCGGGCCCCTTGGTAGGTGCGCCTGATGGCCTTTCTGCACCGCCACCGGGGGCTCGTCCCCTACCTCCTGCTCGCGCCGGGGCTCGCCTGGCTCTCGGTCTTCTTCGTCGTACCGATCGGGATCCTCGCCTACCAGTCGCTCCAGAGCGGCTCGTTCGACTTCGGCTACGTATTCGACTGGAGCTTCGGCAACTACTGGGAGGCGATCGACCGCTACCACGAGCACCTGATCCGCTCGCTCGTCTATGCCGGCCTCGCGACCGCGATCGCCCTGGTCGTCAGCTACCCGCTCGTCTACTGGATCGCGTTCCGCGGCGGCCGCTGGAAGAACCTCTTCCTGCTCGCGATCATCGCGCCGTTCTTCGTCACCTACCTGATTCGGACGCTCGCGTGGCAATCGATTCTCTCCGACAGCGGGCTCGTTCTCGACACGCTGCGCGCTGTCGGGATCGTCGGAGACGGGGGCCGGCTGCTCGCGACGCCGGTCGCGGTCGTCGCCGGCCTGACGTACAACTTCCTCCCGTTCATGGCGCTGCCGCTGTACGTCGCGCTCGAGCAGATCGACGGCCGCCTGCTGGAGGCGGCGCAGGATCTCTACGCCAGCAAGCTGAAGGCGTTCGTGCGCGTCACCTTGCCGCTCTCGCTACCCGGGGTCTTCGCCGGCACGCTGCTGACGTTCATCCCGGCGGCCGGTGATTTCATCAACGCCCAGCTGCTCGGGACCCCCCGCGAGCACATGATCGGCAACGTGATCCAGTCCAAGTTCCTGGAGCTGATCGATTACCCGGCAGCGGCCGCGCTCTCGTTCGTCCTGATGGCCGCGATCGTCGCCCTCGTCGCCATCTACGCCCGCTCGCTCGGCACGGAGAAGCTGACGGGATGATCGCCGCAGTCCGCCGCCACGCCCTGACCGCATATGCGCTACTCGCGTTCGGCTATCTGCTGCTGCCGATCGCGGTCGTGATCGCCTTCTCGTTCAACGACCCCGCCGGACGCTTCAACTACACCTGGCAGGGTTTCACGCTCGACAACTGGCGCAACTGGGACGCTGTGCCCGGGCTCTCCGACGCGATGCTGCTCTCGCTCGAGATCGCCGCGATCGCGAGCGTCGTCGCGACCGTGCTCGGGACGCTCGTGGCCCTCGCGCTCGTCCGCTACGGCTTCCGCGGCCGGAGCGCGACGAACCTGCTCGTCTTCCTGCCGATGTCGACGCCCGAGATCGTGCTCGGCGCGTCGCTGCTGGCCCTCTTCCTGCAGCTGCGGATCGCCACGGGCTTCGTCACGATCGTGATCGCCCACGTGATGTTCATCATCAGCTACGCCGTCGTGACGGTGAAGGCGCGGCTGATCGGCTTCGACCAGCATCTCGAAGAGGCGGCGATGGACCTCGGCGCCGACGAGTGGACGACGTTCCGGAAGGTGACGCTGCCGCTGATCGCGCCCGCGATCCTGTCGGCGCTCCTGCTCGGCTTTGCGCTCTCGGTCGACGACTTCGTGATCACCTACTTCGTCTCGGGCGCCGAGACCACGTTCCCGCTCTTCGTCTGGGGCTCCGCGCGCATCGGCGCGCCCCCACAGGTGAACGTGCTCGGAACGGCGATCTTCGTGCTCGCTCTGAGCGCCGCAGTCCTCAACGTCCTCCTCCAGAACCGCCGAGCAAAGGAAGCCCTATGACGATCGATCTCCAGCAGGCCGCGCGCGACCACCTCTGGATGCACTTCACCCGCATGAGCGGATACCAGTCCAGCGAGGTCCCGATCATCGTCAGCGGCGACGGCTGCTACCTGACCGACTCGAAGGGCAAACGGTACTTGGACGCGCTCGCGGGCCTCTTCACGGTCAACATCGGCTACGGCTTCGGAGAGGAGATCGGCCAGGCAGCGCTCGCGCAGATGAAGGAGCTGCCGTTCTACACGAACTGGTCGTATGCGCATCCGCGCGCGATCGAGCTCGCCGCGGAGATCGCGTCGCTCGCGCCCGGCGACCTGAACCGGGTCTTCTTCGTCTCCGGCGGCTCGGAAGCGGTCGAGTCGGCCTGGAAGCTCGCCCGCCAGTACTACCTCGCGCGCGGCGGCAAGCGCGTCCCCTCGGGCGAGACGCGCCACGACGAGCGGGTCGGCACGCCGCCGCCACGGAAGTATAAGGCGATCGCACGGCAGATCGCCTACCACGGGACGACGATGGGAGCGCTCTCGATCAACGGCATCCCGGCGCTCAAGGAGACGTTCGAGCCACTCGTCCCCGAGGTGCGGCACGTGAAGAACACGAATCGCTACCACCGGCCGGTCGAGGAGACCGAGGCGGAGTTCACCGCGATGCTGCTGGAGGATCTCGAGGAGACGATCCTCGCGATGGGGCCCGAGACGATCTGCCTCGTCCACATGGAGCCGGTCCAGAACGCGGGCGGCGCCTTCACGCCGCCGGCGGGTTACTGGCGGGGCGTCCGTGAGCTGTGCGACCGCTACGACATCCTGCTCTCGGCTGACGAGGTGATCACGGCCTTCGGCCGGGTCGGCCACTGGTTCGCCTCCGAGCGCTACGACATCCGTCCCGACATCGTCTGCTGCGCGAAGGGGCTCTCCTCCGCCTATGCGGCGATCGGCGCGGTCATCGTCTCCGACAAGGTGGCCGAGCCCTTCCTCGAGGGCGCCTCGATGTACTCGCACGGGATCACGTTCGGCGGCCACCCGGTCATGTCCGCGATCGCGCTGAAGAACATCGAGATCATGAAGCGCGAGCGGATCATGGAGCGCGTGCTCGGAAACGAGGATGCGTTCCGCTCGACGCTCGAGACCCTGCTCGACCTGCCGATCGTCGGCGACGTGCGCGGCACCGGCTACTTCTACGCGCTCGAGCTCGTCAAGAACAAGGAGACCCGCGAGACGTTCAACGACGAGGAGTGCGAGTCGCTCTTGCGCGGCTACCTTTCCGCCGCCCTCTTCGAGCGCGGCCTGATCTGCCGCGCGGACGACCGCGGTGACCCGGTGATCCAGATCTCACCGCCGCTGATCGCAGGTCAGGCCGAGTTCGACGAGATCGTCGGCATCCTGGGCGACGTGCTCGCGGAGGCCGGCAAGCGCATGCACGCCGGCTGACGGTCGGCGTAAGAGTGTGGTTAACCGCACTCCTTCGCCCGCCTAGGTCGCTAGGGTCGAGGCCATGACCACTACGGGAGGTTCGATGGAGAACGGGACTGTGCCGATTGAAGGCGTGGACGCAGTCGTCGTCGCCGACGCCGTCACGCGCCGCTACGGAGCAGGCGACACGGCGGTCGACGCGCTCCGCGGCGTCTCGCTCGAGGTCGGGCAGGGCAAGCTGACAGCGGTGATGGGCCCGTCCGGCTCCGGCAAGTCGACGCTGATGCACATCCTCGCCGGCCTCGACAAGCCGACGACCGGGACGGTCCGGGTGTCCGGCACCGAGATCACGACGCTGAAGGACTCCGATCTGACCAAGCTGCGCCGGCGCCACATCGGCTTCGTCTTCCAGTTCTTCAACCTGCTGCCGATGCTCACTGCGGAGGAGAACATCACGCTGCCGCTCTCGATCGCCGGTGAGAAGCCCGACGCCGAGTTCTTCCGCGGCCTGATCGAGAAGGTCGGCCTGGCGGATCGACTGCATCACCGGCCGGCCGAGCTCTCCGGCGGCCAGCAGCAGCGCGTCGCGATCGCGCGGGCGCTCGTCTCGAGGCCGACTGTGCTCTTCGCGGACGAGCCGACCGGCAACCTCGACTCCGCCACCGGCACCGAGATCCTCGCGCTGATGCGCGACTCCGTCGACACCTACGGCCAGACGACGGTGATGGTCACCCACGAGCCGCGCGCCGCCGCGATTGCCGACCGGATCCTCTTCCTCGCTGACGGCGTCATCGTCCGCGACCTCCCGGGCGCGAGCCAGGCGGAGGTCCTCGCCACGCTGACCGAGATCGCCGCAGCTTGACCAAGTTCGCTCTGAAGGGCCTCCTCGGCCGGAAGCTCCGGACGGCGCTGACCGCGTTCGCGATCGTGCTCGGCGTCGCGATGGTGAGCGGCACGTTCGTCCTGACGGACTCGATCGACAAGGCGTTCGACTCGATCTTCACGGACGTGCGTAAGGGCTCGAACGTGATCGTCAGCGGGAAGGCGGCGTTCGATCTGAGTGACGGCAGCGGAACGACGCCACCGCCGTTCGACGAAAAGCTGCTGGATCGCGTCCGAGCGGTAAACGGTGTCCGGCTCGCAGAAGGCAGCGTCAACAGCGAGACGACGATTCTGATCGATAAGAAGGGCAAGGCGATCGTCGGCAACGCACCGAGCCTCGGCTTTGCGATCGCCAACGGAGAATCGCCGTTCAACCCCCTCACGCTCGTCCTAGGTGCCTGGCCCGGCTCCGGCGAAGTCGTGATC
>JANMJY010000153.1:0-6703 GCA_031371615.1 Actinomycetes bacterium
TGGATCTTCACGCCCCGCACGAACGTCAGCCGTCCGGAGCGGTCGAACTCGTGCACCATCAGCAGGCTGAGCGGCGGCTGCGCGGAGTACATGATGTCCTGCTCGGGGTGGAACGACAGGCCCTCGGTGCCCTGCGGCAGAGGCGGGAGCCGCTTCGGGACCTTGTCTGCGCCGCCGAGCAACTGGGCGAGCGTCTCGCGGATCGGCGTGCCCAACGCCCGCTGCTCGTCGGTCACGGGGGTCGTAGAGCCCGCGCGGAACGTCCCGTCGGCACTCCGGCGCAGCGTCCGGTAGGGACCGGTGACGAGCTCGGGCACGACGACGATATCCGCACGGTCGATGACGAGCGCCTGCGGCGGGCCTGCGCCGGGGTCGATCCGGATCGGCCGGCCCTTCGGCGTCAGCGTGCCGTGCTCGCCGAGCTGAAACTGCGCCACCATGCCGGGGTCGTTGAGCTTCCGCTTGCCGTCGTAGCCCTTGTTGACGACGAGGACGGTGGCGTCGCTCAGGCCGATGCTGATCGGCCCGGTACCGCCCGAGGGAAACGGCGAGCCCTTGACCGGCTCCAGGCCCCCATCCTCCTGGATGTGGAACACGGCGACAGTGTCCGAGCCCTGGTTGACAGCGAACAGGAGCTTGCGCTTGGCATCGACCTGGATCTGCTGGTCCCCATCCGTGGGCGCGCCCAGCCCCTCGTGGCTGGAGCCGGTCCCCTTGGTCGGGTATTCGCGCAGGCGCAGCGGGGCGAAGCCGTTGGCCCCGTACCGGATGGCGACGACGGTGTTCTGACCCGTCTCCGGCCGGTTCGAGAGCACGTAGGCGGTCCCGGCGTACGCGGGCTCGCCGGCGGCTGCGGCAGTGTCGCTGCCGTCGTCGCGTTCGAGCAGCAGCGCCGCTGCCAGCCCGGCCAGGCTCAGCAGGAGCAGGATCGCGAGCGCCGGGACGCGCCAGTCCCGCTGGCGCGGCGGCTGCGCACGCGACGGAACCGGTGTGCGTGGAGGAGCGGGCGCGGGCGGTGGAGCCGCTGCGACCCGTGGCGCCGCCGCAGCCGGACGCGGTGCGGGCGCGGGCGCAACTGGCGTCGGGGTCGGGGTCGGGGTCGGCTTGGTCTCACGGGACTGAGGGCTCGGGGTTTCCTGGGTCGTCGGGTCGGCGACGACCTCCAGCTCCGTCGTTCCGACCTGCACGACGTCGCCCGGACGCAACCCCGTTTTGGCGGATATGCGCTTGCCGTTCACGAACGTGCCGTTCGACGAGCCGAGGTCCTCCACTGTGAGGCCCCCGCTGTCGGTGCGAACAAAACGGGCATGGCGGCGCGACAGCTCGGCGTCTTCGGCAATCGCACCGAGCCCAGCCTGCTCGCGGCCGACGGTCAGCTCGTCGGCGACTTCCAGCCGCGCACCCGCTCCCTCGCCCCGCACTCGTAGCCAGTCAGCCATGAGGTGCCACTCTAATATGCGCGCAGGCGATCGCGGCATATGATCGGCGCGGGCATGCGCGCGGAGACCTATAACACCGTGGACGACGTGCCCGACGAGATCTGGGGCGCGGTCGCCCCGCCCGACTTCTTCTTCACCAAGGCGTTCATGGCGGTGATGGAGCACAGCGGCGTCGAGGACGCGCGCTACCGGTACGTCATTCTCTTCGAAGGCGAGGAGCCCGTCGGGCTGGCGATGCTGAGCCGCTTCCTGCTCAAGCTCGACCTGCTCACCGGCGACAAGTGGGTCAAGCGCGCGCGCCGGCTCGTCCCGAAGATGTTCGAGCTTCCGATCGTCTGCTGCGGGATCCCGGCGTCGCTCGGACAGCACAACTTGCACGTCGTCGCTCCGGAGTCGATGGGAGCTGCGGTCCGCTGCGTGCACGAATGCATGGAGGCCTGGGCGCAGGAGGAACGGTGCACGCTGCTCGTCTGGAAGGAGTGGACTCCGGACCAGGGCATCGCAGAGCATGTCCAGTCTCTGCGCTACTTCGCGGGGGCCAGCCTGCCCGACCATGCGCTCCCCGACCTCCCGGCGAGCGCCGAGGAGTACACGGGCTCGATGCGGTCCTCCTATCGACGGAAGTACAAGGAGGCGCTCGCGCTGCTCGAGGGCGAGGGGCCGATCTGGACGTCCGGAAAGCTGCGCCTCGAGGACGGCCCGTTCAGCGTCGAGGTCGCAGACGAGTTCTACGCCGGCTACATGAAGCTGATGGACCGCGCCAAGGTGCGGCTCGAGACCTACACCCTCGACTTCTTCCGGGGCCTCGCGACGAGCACGCTCGACACGAGGGCGCTGCGGCTCACGAACGAGGAGAACGGCGAGTCGCTGATCGCGCTGATGATCGCGTCCGGCGACGTGCTGGCCTTCGCGCTCGTCGCCAAGGATCACGCCGATTACGAGGACGCTCTCTATGCGATCCTCCTGCGCTCGATCGCGCTGTACGCGATCAAGGGCGGCTTCCGCGAGGTGCGGATGGGGCAGACCTCCAGCTACTCGAAGATGTCCATGGGAGCGCGGCCGAAGCCCCTCGATGCCTACATCCGCATGCGAGGCCCGCTGCGGCACAAGCTGCTCGACCGCTTCAGCTCGCTCCTCTTCCCCGAGGAGCCGACACCCGACCTGACCGTGTTCAAGGACGACGAGCCCGCCCCCGCGAACGAAGCGCTCGTCGAGCAGCCGTAGCATCGAGCCTCCCGACTGGCCTATGCTTGGCACGTGGAATTCGGCGGCGCAGCGGACCGGGAACTGGAGCCCGGAGACACACTTGGGCCCTACCGGCTCGAGTCGGTCCTCGGCGAGGGCGGCATGGGCCTCGTGTTCAAGGCGCACCGCGACGGCGACGAGCGTCCCGTGGCCCTGAAGGTCCTGAAGCGCCAGCTCAGCGGCGACTTCATCTTCCAGCAGCGCTTCAAGCAGGAGGCCCGAGCAGCAGCGGAGGTACACGACCGCTACCTGGTGGCGATCCTCGAGTCGGCGGAGTCGGACGGGCGGCACTACATCGCCTCGGACTACGTGGACGGCGGCTCGCTGACCGACCGCGTCGCAGCGGACGGACCTCTGCCCGTCGCGGATGTCGTCCGCGTCGTCACCGAGGTGGCGGCCGGGCTCGACGCCCTGCACGAGGCAGGCGTCATGCACCGCGACATCAAGCCGTCGAACGTCCTCTTCGACAGCGACGGAACGGCCATGCTGACGGACTTCGGTCTCGCCAAGGGACGGGCGTACACCGTCCTCACACGGCCCGGGCAGGTGATGGGAACGCTCGACTACCTCGCACCAGAGCTGATCAGGGGGAAGCCCGCGACCCCGTCGACCGACATTTACGCGCTCGGCTGTGTCGCCTTCGAGTGCGTCCTCGGCAGAGCGCCTTTCGGCGACAAGAGCGCCTTCCAGGTCGGGCTCGCGCATCTCGACGAGCCGCCGCCCGATCCGGGGGCCGAGCGCAGCGATCTGCCGGCGGGCTTCTCCGCAGCAATCCTGACCGCACTCGAGAAGGATCCCGAACAACGACCCGCAACCGCAGGCGCTTACGCAAACCTCCTGCGCAACGCTTCCGGAGAGGAGACACAGGCTTGACGCCCGCACTCGTGTTCAAGGAAGGGCCGCTCGCCGGCCGCCGCGTCGAGGTCGTCGCGGAGCTCGAGATCGGGCGCGTGGACGCGGGCCTGACGATCGACGACGAGGAGGTCTCGCGCCGCCATGCAGTCGTTCGGCCCGAGGGCGACGCGATCGAGATCGAGGACCTCGGCTCTCGCAACGGGACGTACGTGAACGGCGTGCGGATCGACAAGGTGACCCGGCTCGCCGGCGGCGACTCGGTGAGGCTCGGCACGAGCGTGCTCGAGGTCGAGGCGCCGCGCGCGGTGGCCGCCACGGTCGCAGCGGCAGTTCCCGCGCCTCCGGCAGCACCGGCCCCGCCGGCTGCTCCCGCACCTCCGGCTCCTGCCGCACCTGCCAGCGGACGCTCGGCCCCGGCCGCCGCGTTCGGCGCCTACGCGGCGCCCGCGGCCGGCAAGCGCAGCCGCGGGATCGCGAGCCGCCAGCTCGGCCCGCAGGTCGTCTCGTTCACGATCGTCGCCGCTACCGCGGCCGCGCTAGTCCTGTACTTCGCGAATCACTGAGCCTCAGCGCAAGCCGAAGTACAACATCACCGCGACGGCGACGAGCACGAAGAGCCCGATCGGGGCGCCTCGTGCCTTCCCCTTCGTGTGAACGTCGAGCAGCGGGAAGAGCGCGGAGGCAGCAGGCCCCGAGCTCCGCTCGAGCGCGGACGCGGGGACGTAGTCCGGCTCCGCCGCGGGCTTCGCGAGCCCCGGCGCCACCTGACGGATCGTCGTCGCAGCCGACTCGACGGCCGGCAGCGGCCGCAGGGTCGTGAACTCGGCGGGGATCGGCCGCATCGCCGTCCCTCCGGATTCCACCGTCTCGGCAGTCCGCAGCTGGAGCAACGTGACGCCGATCAGGAGCTGGCCTTCGAGGCCGAGATGCGCCGGGCTGTGGATCTCGTCACCGTCCACGAATGTGCCGTTGCGGGAGCCGAGGTCCTCGACCCGGGCTCCGTCGGCCTCGGGCGTGATCCGCACATGGCGGCGCGAGAGCAGCTCATCCTGCTGCAGGGCGACGCTCGAGCTTTCGTCGCGGCCGAGCTCGATCGGACCGGTGAGCGGAATCATCCGCCCCGCCTCCGGGCCCTCGACGATCTCGAGAACGTAGTTCGCCATCGCTTCTGCCTCCTGGACGTGGTCTGCCGTTGGAACGGAGCGGTTAGCATAGGACAGGAGATGGAGATGGCAAAGCCGGGGCGGCCGACGGCATGAACGAATGAGCGAAACCCTCGGCGTCGGTTCCGAGATCGCCGGCTACCGCGTGAGCGGGTTGCTCGGCCGCGGTGGGATGGGCTTCGTCTACGAGGCCGAGCACGCGATCCTCGGCCGCAAGGCCGCGATCAAGACGCTCTCCAACGACCTCGGCAGCGACGGCGACTTCCGCGAGCGCTTCATCCAGGAGTCGCAGATGGTGGCGGCGCTCGACCACCCGAGCATCATCCCGATCTACGACGCGGGCGAGGAAAACGGCATCGTCTACATCGCCATGCGCCATGTCAGCGGCGGAGACCTTCAGGAGCTAATCGCCAAGGGACAGCTCGAGCTCGACAGAGCCGTGTCGATCCTCGAGCAGGTGGCGGGCGCTCTTGACGCCGCGCATGCTCACAACCTCGTTCATCGGGACGTCAAGCCCGCCAACGTGCTCGTCGACGGCTCGTCCGACCGCGTCTATCTGACTGACTTTGGAATCGCGAAGCGATCCCGCACGCGAGGGCTGACCAAAACCGGCTTCTTCGTCGGGACGCTCGACTACGCGGCCCCCGAGCAGATCCAGGGCAAGCCCGTCGGGCCGCAGGCGGACGTGTACGCCTTCGGCTGCTTGCTGTTCGAGTGCCTGACGGGGAAGAAGCCTTTCGATCGCGAGACGGACGTTGCGGTCATGCACGCGCACCTGCTCGATCCGGCTCCGTCCGCCACCGAGCTTCGGCCGGAGCTGCCTGCGGCGATCGACGAGGTCGTGCAACGGGCGCTGGCCAAGAACGAGGTCGACCGGACGGCCTCGTGCAACGAGGTGATCGAGGCGGTGCGAGCCTGTCTCGGCGGCAGCCAACCGGTTACGCCGGCGCGTCGCCCGAGCACGGTCACGGCTCGCACGGCCCGCCTGCGCGCTGTCTTCGTCAACTTCCCGTCAGAGCCATCACCCCTCATCGGCCGCGACGAGGAGCTCGCCGCCGTGCTCGAGCTCGCGCGCGGGCAGGATGTCCGGCTCGTGACGCTGACCGGCCCAGGCGGCACCGGCAAGACCCGGCTTGCGCTTTCGGTCGCCGCCGAGCTCGCGGAAGAGCTCGGCCGTGCGTTCTTCGTCGACCTCGCTCCGGTCAGCGATGCCGGCGTGGTCGGCTCTGCGATCGCGACCGTCCTCGGCGTCGAAGAGACCACGGACCTGCCGCTCGTCGAGGGCATCGCTCGCCGCCTCGGCGACGACCCGGCACTCCTCGTGCTCGACAACTTCGAGCAGGTGCTGCCGGCGGCAACGCTCGTCCACGAGCTGCTCGACGCCGCGCCGGGCCTCATCGTGCTCGTGACGACACAAGCCTCGCTCCGCTTGCGCGAAGAGCGCGAGTTCCCCGTGCCGCCCCTGGCGCTGCCGGACGCCGACGGAGATGCCGACAGCACGCTGGCGGCCTCGCCTGCCGTCGCGTTCTTCGTCGACCGCGCGCGCGCAGTGAAGCCCGGCTTCGATCTCACGGACGAGAACGCGGGCGCGGTGGCCGGGATCTGCCGCCGACTGGACGGCCTGCCGCTCGCGATCGAGCTCGCGGCCGCGCGCGTCAAGCTGCTCTCGCCGCAGGCGATCCTCGGACGGCTCGAGAACCGGCTCGACCTGCTCACGGGCGGCGCCCACGACGTGCCGACGCGGCAGCGCACGCTCCGCGACGCGATCGACTGGAGCTACAACCTCCTCGATCCGCCCGAGCAGGCCCTGCTCGCACGACTCGGGGTGTTCGCGGGCGGCTGCTCGCTCGAGGTGGCCGACGCGGTCTGCGGCCACCAGATGCAGCTCGGCGAGGTGTTCGAGGGTCTCGCATCACTCGTCGACAAGAGCCTCGTCAGGCAGTCCGACGGCGCCGACGGCGAGCCTCGCTTCAGGCTGCTCGAGACGATCCGGGAGTACGC
>JANMJY010000155.1:0-7843 GCA_031371615.1 Actinomycetes bacterium
CAAACTTTTCGGCCGTCGCGCGACAATCGGAGTACGGTGTGCGCCGTGAGTCGAGTACGCAACAGCGAAGCCCGCCACCAGACGCTCACTCGGGCGTTCAACGAGTGGATCGAGGGCGCGAACGAGAGCATGGGTCTCCACGTGGGCACCGACCCGTTCCGCTGCGAGTGCGGCGACCACGACTGCGCGAACCCGATCAGGCTGACGCGGACGGAGTACGAGCGCGTGCGCGCTCATCCGACCCGCTTTGCGGTCGCCCACAACCACGAGAACCCGGAGAGCGACGGGGTCGTCGCGGAGCACGAGCGGTACTCGGTCGTCGAGAAGCTCGTCGGGCGATCGGCACGACAGGCGCACCGCAGCTACCCCCGCTGAGCTAGAAGACGCGCAGCGGCAGGCGGGAGAGCGACTCGCCGCCGCCGTCGCCGACGAGCCACGTGTCCTGCATGTACAGGCACGCCTTCCCGTCCGCCGCGATCGCGTGCGGGTGCATCGAGAGCACCATCCCCGAGCGCAGGACGGTCTCGAGCCCCTCGCCGACCCGCGGATGCTCGATCATCGTCATCCCGATCGAGTGGCCCGTCACATGGCCCAGGTGGTAGCCGCGGTCCGAAAAGCCTTTCGAGACCGCCCGATGGACGTCGTGCGCCGTCGCACCGTCGCGCATCGCCGTCCGCGCCGCTGCGTGGTACTCCTGGTAGGCCTCGAGCATCGGCTCGACCTCGGGGGGCGTCTTGCCGATCGCCCGGGAGACTTCGACCCAGTGCATTCCCGGCCCGGCGACCTCGAGCGACGGGAGCACGAAGTCGCCCAGGATCGTCTCCTTGCGCGCGATCCCGAACTCCGGCCCCGTCAGGACCATGTTCATCGTCAGCCGGCCGCAGCCGCGCTCGACGAAGAGCTGCTCGGCCGCAGCCATCGCGTCGGCCGCCGTCTTTCCGGGCGCGTACGCGCCGAGAAACGCCTCGAAGCCGTCCTCGTTGATCCGGACGCTGTCGCGCACGGAGTCGAGCTCGGCGTCGCTCTTGACCGCGCGGGCGAGGTCGAACTCGGCGTCGAACGGAACGAGATCGCGGCCCTCGAGAGCGCGGAAGTCGCGCACGGTCATGATGTAGTCGAGCCCGTAGACGCCGACCCGCTTCCAGCCGCGGTCGCGCGCGGTGGCAGCGATGTGCTCGCCGGGCCGGTCGTGGAAGACCTGCTCGAGCTGCGCCGTCGCGTGCTCGCCGACGTAGCGCGCCTCGGTGGGGAAGACGATCTGCGGCTCGCCGTCCGCCGGGACGAGGACGTAGGCGTACCGGTGCACGATCTGGAAGCCG
Organism: Actinomycetes bacterium; assembly: GCA_031371615.1. Taxonomy (GTDB): domain Bacteria; phylum Actinomycetota; class Thermoleophilia; order Gaiellales; family Gaiellaceae; genus Gaiellasilicea. Next base: position 1,320 of record JANMJY010000155.1, read on the forward strand.
GAGAGGTACGTGACCGAGCCCTCGAAGCCGCTGTACTCGCTCCCGGAGACGATCAGCGCGTCCAGGTCCGCCTCCGCCATCGCGGCGCGGACGTTGGCGTAGCGGCGGGTCAATTCCGCGTCCAAGAAGCCTCCATTCCTTTGATCAGGGCCACGATGGCCTCGTTGAGGGGTGTCGGGACTCCGTGCTCGCGGCCGAAGCGGACGATGCCGCCGTTGAGCCAGTCGACCTCGGTCGGGCGGCGCGCCTCGACGTCCTGCAGCATGCTCGCCCTGTGGCCGTAGGCGACCTCGGGCCTGGCTGCGTGGTCGATCAGCGCCTCCGGGTCGGCGTCGAGCTCGATCCCCTGCACGGCGGCGACCGCCTTGCCCTCGTCGACGAGGCCGCTCACGAGCGCCCGCAGGTCAGGGCGCTCGCAGACGCGTCCGTGCGTCAGGCCGGTGAGCGCGCCGATCGGGTTCGTCGAGGCGTTGAAGATCACCTTCCGCCACTGCGCCCCGCGGGCGTCGGCGACCGCCTGCGCGGGCATGCCGCCGCGGGTGCAGGCGTCGGCGAGGCGCTCGATCTCTTCGGTCGTGGCCGGGCTCGGCTCGAACGGGCCGAACGTCGTGTCGCCCTTGACGTCCCATTGCACGACACCGGGCTCGACGATCTTCCCGGCGGGGAAGGTCGTGCCCCTGATGACGCGGGCGACGTGCGGTGCGATTCCCTCCTCGTTGCCGACGCCGTTCTGCACCGAGGCGACGGCGCCGTGGGCAAAAGCGTGGGCGGTGGCAGCTATCGCCGCCTCTGTGTGCATCGCCTTCGTCGCCACGATCCCGAACTCGCAGCGCGGGAGCTCGGCGGCGTCGGCCGTCGCACGGATTCCGGTCGCGTGAACCTCCCCCGCTCCGGTCAGCCGGAGGCCGCGCTCGTTGATCGCGTCGACGTGCTCCCTCGCGAGGTCGTACGCCCACACCTCGACGTCTTCGAGGGAAGCGAGGTTGGCCGCAAACAGCGACCCGACCGCCCCGCAGCCGACGATGCAGACCCGCATCACCGGTGCCGCCGCAGCCGCAACTCACGGCCGCCGGTGAGCCCCGAGGGACGCAGGATCAGCATCAGGGCCATCAGCGCGCCGAGTATGACCAGCCGCGATCCTTCCGGCAGGTCGAGGGTGAAGCCGACGTGGATCCCATCCTCGGCGTTGCCGAGCACCGAGTCGAGGCCGCTGACCGCGAGCGCCCCGACGACGGCGCCCCAGAGGCTCGTGACCCCGCCGACGACGAGCATCGCGAGCGTGAGGAACGTCAGCTCCAGGTAGACCTGCTCGGTCGTGATCGAGCCGAGCATGTGCACGAGCAGCCCGCCGGCGAAGCCGCACAACGCCCCGGAGAGCGTGAAGGCCCACAGCCGCTGCCGGTGGACGCTGATCCCGACGGCCTGCGCCGCCGCAGGGTCCTCTCTGGTCGCGCGCGCCTTCCGGCCGAGCGGGCTGCGCTGATAGGCGTAGGCGACGACGACGACGAGGAGGGCGCCGACGGTCGCCTGCAGCCTGCCGCGCTCGGGGACGAGCGAAAGCGTCGTCGCACCCGGGCCGATCTTCGTCCACTCGCGGAGCAGGTTGTGCGTGATCTCGAGCACGGCGAAGGTTGCGATCCCGGCGGCGAGACCGGAGAGGCGCATCAGCGGCAGACCGACGAGGAACGCGAAGACGCCGCCCACGGCTGCGGCGAGGAGGAGCGAGGCAGCGTTGCCGATCGTGTGGTCGCGCAGGAGCGGGAAGAGCTCCGGGAGGATTCCTGTCTTCGACTCGAGCGGCACCGTCATCACCCCGGACACGAAGGCGCCGAGCGCGACGAAGCTGATCTGCCCGAACGAGAGCACGCCGGAGTTGCCGACGAAGACGTAGATCGCGACGACGACCGCCACGGAGACGAGCGCGTTCAGGAAGTGGATCTCGTTGGCGCGCGAAACGAACGAGGACGCGATACCGACGACTGCGATCAGGAGCATCGGTCCCGCGAGGGCGACCCAGGTGTCGACTCGCCGGCTCAAACTCGATCGACCACGGCCGTGCGACCCCGGGCGAAGACGCCGGCCGGCCGCAGGAGGAGGACGAGGACGACGAGCGCGAACAGCGCAGAGGGCAGGAAGACCGTCTTGTCAGTCGGCAGCGCGCCGTTGATGACGCCGCTCGCGAACCCGATGGCGAAGCCACCGAGCGTCGCCGTCCAGAGCCGGTCGATCCCGCCGACGACGACGCCGACGAGGACGACGATCGTCTCCTTGAGCGCGAACTGGGGCTCGACGAACGGGAGTTGGACGGTCAGGATCACGGCGACGGTCGCCGCGACCACTCCCGAGAGGAGGACGGCGACGCCGATCACCGTGTCCGCCCGCACGCCGAGCAGCCGCGCCGTGCGGAAATCGGTCGAGGCGGCGCGCATGTGCAGGCCGACTCTCGTCCGGCCTAGCAGCAGCGCGAGCAGGCCGAGCGTCACTGCGGCGACGATGACCGCGACGATCGTCACCTTCCGGACGTCGACGCCGCCGATCGAGACTGCCTGGTTCAGCGACGCGAGCGAGACGGCGGGCTCCCCCAGGGTGCCGTCGCGGATGTCGAGAATCAGCGCCACGTTCTGCAGCAGGAACGCCAGGGCGAACGTCGTCACGAGCATGACGGCCGGGGACGCCGTGCGAAGCGGCCGGAAGACGGCGACCTCCATCAGGAGCGAGAGCGCGATCACAACGGCGAAGCAGGCGAGGATGCTGGTCGCCAGCGGCCAGTCCGACGTGAAGGCGAGCGTGTAGGCGCCTGCCATGATCAGCTGCCCGTAGGCGAAATTGACGAGCCGAAGCACGCCGAAGACAAGCCCGATGCCGACCGCCATCAGCGCATACACCGCTCCCAGGCCGACGGCGTCGACGAGCGTCTGGGCGTCGAGTGCTCCGACGATCATGAGAGGTACGCCCCGATCATCTTCTCGGTGTCGTCCGCGTCGGCGGGTGTCAGCGTCAGCCGCACCTCGCCGTTCGCGAGCACGAGCGTGCGGTCGGCGAGCGCGACCGTACGCTGCGCGCGCTGCTCGACGAGGAGGATGGTGACGCCGCGGTCGCGGATCACCGCCAGGGCCGCGAAAACCGCGTCGACGACGGTCGGGGACAGACCGAGCGACGGCTCGTCGAGCAGCAGCACGTCCGGGGCGGCGACGAGCGCCCGGCCGATCGCGAGCTGCTGTTGCTGGCCGCCTGACAGCGCCCCTGCCTGACGGGCTCGGGTTTCCGCCAGCATCGGAAACAGCTCGAACGCTGCCGCCAAGGGATCGGCGGCGGCGCCGTTGCGGCGGCGGGCCGCGAGCCCGAGCAGCAGGTTCTCCTCGACCGAGAGCTCTCCGAAGATCCGCCGACCTTCCGGCACGAGCGAGATCCCGGCGCGAGCGATCACCTCAGGGGCGCGCCCGCGGATCGACTGGCCGGCGAGGCGGACGTCCCCCTCGGCCGCGGGAACGATGCCCATGATCGCGTGCAGGGTCGTCGACTTGCCGGCGCCGTTGGGCCCGATCAGGCCCACGAGGTCGCCGCGCTCGAGTGCCAGGTCGAGCCCGCGGACCGCCGGCACGGAGCCGTAGCGCACGACGAGCCCCTCCACCTCGAGCATGGGCCTCGCGGTCACTCGGCGACCGCGCTCTCGCCGAGGTAGGCCGAGGTCACGTCGAGATTGCCGCGGATCTCGGTCGGCGAGCCCTGGGCAAGCGTGCGCCCCTGGTCGAGCACGTGGATCCGGTCGCAGACCTCCATCACGAGCGCCATGTTGTGATCGATCAGGAGCACACCCGCGTCGAAGTCCTCACGAATGGCGACGATGAACGCCGCAAGGTCGCCGACCTCCGCCTCCGGAATACCGGCTCCGGGCTCGTCGAGAAGCACGAACACCGGCTTCGTCGCCAGCGCTCGTGCGACGCCCAGAAGCCGCTCGTGACCGTGCGGCAGATCACCTGCGACCCCGCCTCCGTCTAGAGCCAACCTGTCCATCAAGTCGGTCGCAACGACGCGGGCCTCGACGCGATTGGCGCCGGCGCCGAGAGCAGAGACCTCGATGTTCTCGCGCACCGTGAGACCGCGGAAGGATCGGCTGTGCTGAAAGGTCCGCGCGATCCCGGCCCGGCCGCGCCGGACCGGGCTCCAACCGGTCACGTCCCGCCCCTTGAGCTCGACCGTGCCCGAGGTGGGCGTGTCGAACCCCGTCAGCACGTTCACGAGCGTCGACTTTCCAGCCCCGTTTGGGCCGATCAGGCCGACGACCTCGCGCCGGTGCAGCTCGAGTGACACGTCGTCGAGCGCCCGCACGCCCGCGAACGACCGCGACACCGCGGAGGCCCGGAGCGTCCCCCCGGGCCTCCGCTGTTCTGCTGAAACCGTCAAGGCCTAGATCTTCGGGACGACCTTGGCGGTCACGGCGCCGACGTAGCGCGCCTTGTTGTTCTGGATCTTGATCACGCGGTATTGCCGCCCGAAGACGGTGTGGAACTGCGGCGAGAAGCTGACGAGCCCGGAGAGGGTCGGCACCTTCTTGAACTTCTCCATCGTCGCGGCGAGGGTCGCCCCGTTCGTGGAGCCGCCGGAGCGCCTGATCGCGGTCGCGACGCCGTCGATCGCGGCCGAGCCGGCGAGGAAGCCACCGGTGAACGCATGCAGCTTCGCTGCCAGCGCGCGCACAGCCTTGTTCGGGTCGTCGCCGAAGACGGAGGCGTAGGTGACGGCGTAGTAGTTCGTCACCTGCGGGTTCTTCGTCAGCCAGTAGGTGCCGTCGCCGGCCCACGAGTTCAGGATCGGCGTCTCGTTGCCGAGCGAACGGAGGCCCGAGACGAGTGCAGGCAGCTCCCCGAACGCCGTCGAGGTGACGATCACGTCCGCCTTGCGGCCGTTCAGCCGGCTGACGGCCGTGTTGACGTTGTTCGCCCCGGTCGCGTAGCTCTCACGGCCGGCGATCTTGCCGCCGAGCTGCGTGAAGCGCTTGTCGAAGGCCTGGACCACGTTCTTGAAGTAGACGAGCAGCGTGTTCGTGGCCAGGTTCGCAGTCCGCCAACCCTTGCGATACGCGTACTCGGCCATCGCCGAGCCCTCGTCCTGGGCGACGTTGCCGAAGCTGAACGCCAGCTTGCCCGCCGTGCCGAAGCGCTTCGGGCCCATCTGGTCGGTGCCGATGCAGGGCGCGACCGTCAGCTTGCCCGCCTTTAGCGACTCCTGGACGACCGGCGTCGCGAAGTCGACGTCGCACGTCGTGAAGATGATGTTCGAGCCCTGGCCGAGCAGGCTCGCCGCACACGATTTTGCCTTGGCCGGGTTGTTGTTGTTCGTGTCACAGGTGACGATCTTGAACGGCCGCCCGGAGACGCCGCCCTTGGCATTGATCTGGCCGATCCGGACCTTCGCCGCGGCCAGCGCGGGGCCGTCGAACGGCGCCATCTGTCCCTTGCTGTCGAACGCCCACCCGATCACGATCGGCGACCCGGCCTTGGTCGCCGAGCCGCCGAGCCCGGTTCCGGCCACCGCGACGACGAGCGCCGACAGTGCGAGCAGCGCCCCGAAGGCGCCCCACCGCTTCCCTACAGTCATTCCTGCCTCCCTTTGGATTCCCGTTCTAGGCTCCAACTGTCTTCCTTCGCCTTGATCAGGCGGTATAGCGTGGTGTGCAGCGGCACGGGGACACCGAGCCGCTCGGCTTCCCTGATCAGCGAGCCGGTGATCAGCTCGATCTCGGTCGGGCGCTGCGCTTCGATGTCCTCGAGCATGGACGGATAGTGCGCGCTCCCCCGCCTGGTTGCGAGCACGTTCATCTCCCACGGGTCCTCGTACAGCTCGATCCCTGCGGCGGCGGCGACAGCCTTGCCCTCGTCGACGAGCGCGTGGACGAGGTGACCGAGGTCGGACGGCGCAGCCTCCGCCGCGAAGTGGGGGTCGTGCGGCAGCCCGGTCAGCGCCGCGACCGCGTTCACCGTCGCGTTGAAGATCAGCTTCGACCACTGCGCCGGGCGGAGGTCGGGGAACGCGCGCGCCTTCAGGCCGGAGCTCTCGATCAGGCCGACCAACTCCTCGACGCGACCGTACGGGATCCCGTTGTAGGGGCCGAGCCAGGTCTCCGTGTCGAGGATGTACTCCACGTGCGTGTCGTCGTGGCGCGTGCCGCTCATGAAGGTGACCCCGGAGACGAGCGGCCAGTCTCCGTGCCGGCGCACGACCTGCTCGGCGCCGAGCCCGTTCTGGATCGTCACGACGGTCGCCCCGGGAAAGCGTCCTGCGAGCGAGCGCGCGGCGGCATCGAGCCCGGTCGCCTTGGTGGCGACGATCGCGACGTCGAACTCGGGCAGCTCGTCCGGGTCGTCGGTGGCGTGCACCCTGCCCGTGAACTCGGCCCGGCCCGTCACCTCCACCCCGTCCGCCTCGAGCGCTCGAGCGTGCTCCGGCCGGCGCGTCAGCACCCAGACGTCCGCGACGCGGCTCAGGTGAGCCGCATAGAGGCTGCCGATCACCCCGGCTCCGAC
>JANMJY010000179.1:0-11627 GCA_031371615.1 Actinomycetes bacterium
CCACCCCGACAATCCTTCCAAAATGTGGGCCGCGGCAGGGGCGGAGCCCGTGCCCTTCAGGGGTCTTCCGCGCGGGCACGGGCTTTGCCCGTGTCCTTGCGCAAAAAGAAGGGCCCCCTCTCGGGAGCCCTTCGCAAGCTCGATTCCGAAAGAGTGTTAGCCGGCCGTGACGTTCGCGGCCTGGGCGCCCTTGGGACCCTGGACGACCTCGAACTCGACCTTCTGACCTTCGGTCAGCGACTTGTAGCCGTCCATCGTGATCGCGGAAAAGTGCACGAAGACGTCCTCGCCACCCTCACGCTCGATGAACCCGTAACCCTTTTCGTTCGAGAACCACTTAACGGTGCCCTGAGCCAACTGTGTTTCCTCCTTGCGGTGAAGCGACGGCCCGGGCACCGAGCCGCCGACCTTGATAGAGCGCGCGAAACATAGCCTTACGCGCGCGGATGTGCAAGGGATCCTGCTCTGTAGCGCGCCGCACGAACGGTGCTCCTGAGGAGCATCGCGATCGTCATCGGGCCGACGCCGCCCGGAACCGGCGTCAGGAAGCCCGCGCGCGCGGCGACTTCCGGCGCGACATCCCCGACGAGGCCCGCGTCCGTGCGCGTGATTCCGACGTCGATCACGGCCGCGCCTTCCTTCACCATCCCCGGCTGCACGATCCTCGGCACCCCCACCGCAGCGACGAGGACGTCCGCCCGCGAGGCCTGCGCGGCGAGGTCGCGCGTCCGCGAGTGGCAGATCGTCACCGTCGCGTGGCGGTGGAGCAGCAGCAGCGCGACGGGCTTGCCGACGATGTCGCTGCGCCCGATCACGACCGCGTTCGCTCCCTCCAGCTCGACGCTGTACTCGTCGAGGAGCTCGAGTACGCCGAGCGGCGTGCCCGGCACGTGTCCGGGCGTGCCGGCGAGCAGGAGGCCCGCGTTGACGGGGTGGATACCGTCCACGTCCTTCAGTGGCTCGATCGCGTTGATCACGCGGCGCTCGTCGAGCCCGTCCGGGAGCGGCAGCTGCACGAGAATCCCGTCGACGGCCTCGTCGGAGTTCAACTCGGCGACGAGCGCGAGCACCTCCTGCTCGGTCGTCGTCGCGGGCAGACGGAGGTCGCGCGCCTCGATCCCGACCTCGAGCGACGCCTTGTGCTTGAGACGGATGTAGACGTCCGACGCCGGGTCGTCGCCGACGAGCACCGTCGCCAGGCCGATCGGCCGGCCGAACGCGTCGACCTCGCGCGCCACCTCCGCACGGATCCGCGCTGCGAGGGCCCTTCCGTCCATGAGCGAAGCTGCCATCCGGAGTCCGAGGATAAGGTCGCAACGCGATGGCGCGCTGGAGCGAGCGACTCCGCCCTCGGGGAGCGCTCTGGCGCAACCGCGACTTCCGGCGGCTCTGGGCGGCTCAGACCGTCAGCCAGTTCGGCAGCGAGATCACCGGGCTCGCCCTACCCCTGCTGGCGATTCTCGTGCTGCACGCGAGCACGTTCGAGGTGGCGGCGCTGGCCGTCGTCGACTGGCTTCCCTTCTTCCTCTTCAGCCTGCCGGCGGGCGTCTGGATCGACCGGCTGCCGCGACGGCCGATCCTGATCGTCGCCGATCTCGGTCGAGCCGCCGTTCTGGGGTCGATCCCACTTGCCTACCTGCTCGACGTCCTGACGCTCGGCCAGCTCTATGCGGCCGGCCTCCTTGCGGGAACGCTCACCGTGTTCTTCGACCTTTCCTACCAGTCGTATCTCCCCTCGATCGTGGAACGCAACGAGCTCGGCGAGGGCAACTCAAAGCTCGAGGTGAGCCGCTCGTCTGCCCAGGTGGCCGGCCCCGGCCTGGCCGGCGTGCTCGTCTCCGCCCTGGCCGCGCCCTACGCGATCCTCGTCGACGGGATCAGCTTCCTTGCGTCCGCACTGTTCCTCTCACGGATCACACGCCGCGAGCGGGATCCCGAGAAGCCTCGAGAGGAACGAGCCGGCTTCCGCACGGAGATTCGCGAAGGACTCCGGTTCGTGCTCCGGCACCCGATCCTGCGGCCGATCGTGATGTTCGTCGGCGTCAGCAACGTCTTCGTCACGATGCTCTTCGCGATCTATCTCGTCTACGCGGTCCGCGAGCTCGGTCTCGACGCGACGACGATCGGGGTGATCTTCTCTCTCGGCAGCCTGGGCTCCCTGGTCGGCGCGCTGACCGCGAACCGCGTCGCTCGGTCTATCGGGATCGGGCCGGGCTTGATCGCCGTCGCGACGACCGGCGGTCTCGGTCTGCTCCTGATCCCGTTCGCGACGGGAGACCTCGTGATCCCGTTCCTCGTCGTCGCGAACGTGCTCTGGGGCTTCTTCGTCCTGAACTACTTCGTCAGCGCGATCAGCCTGATTCAGGCGATCACCCCCGACCACCTCCTGGGCCGAACGAACGCCTCACGCCGGTTCCTCGTCCAGGGAGTGATCCCGGTCGGCGCGCTTCTGGGCGGCGTGCTCGGAACCGTGCTCGGCCTGCGCACCACGATCGCGATTGGAGCCGTCGGTGCGTCAGTGGCCGTCTTGCCGCTCTTCTTCTCGCCCCTGCGGGCAGTCAGGACGACGGAGGACGCCGAGGAACTCGTGCGCGGGTACAACGAAGGCTTCGCCGTCCGCGAATAAGCTCTGCGCCATGGACCTGCGGAAATGGCCGCGACGCAACGACGCGGAGTCGATCAACGCGCGCCGCGAGGCGATCCGCGGCCTTGTCGGCGACGAGCCGCTGGGCCACGAAGACGAGGCCTGGACTCGCGCACAGGAGTCGCACACCGGCACCACTGTCATCCCGGTCGCGGTCGTGGGGCCGCTGCTCGTCGAGCTGGGCTCCTATGAGCTCGAGGAACCGGATGGTGCGCTGCGTGAGACGGGCCGCGTCCAGGAGGAGGTCCTCGTCCCACTCGCCCACACCGAGGGCGGCCTCTCTGCCTCGGTGTCCCGCGGGCTGAAGGCGGCGGCGATCTCGGGTGGGTTCAGAACATATGTCCTACATGACAGAATGACCAGAGCATCATGCTTTATCTGCAAGGATACTGCCGATGCTGTACAGCTTGCAATGTGGCTCGAGGACTCGCTCGACGATCTCCGGGCCTTCCTCGCCGCGGTCGACGACCCGTCGCTCTCGAAGCGGGCGAAGCTGCGCGAGGTGAAGACGCACGTCGTCGGCCCGATGTGCCACGTCCTCTGGGCGTGGACGACCGGCGACGCGTGCGGGCCGAACATGATGACGCGGAACAGCTACGCGCTGAACATGGGCTACGTCTTGCAGCAGGCGCCGGTCAAGCCGGAGCGCGCGCTCCTCGAGGCGAACATGGGCGGCGACAAGAAGCCGTCCTACGAGTTCTTCCAGTCCGGCCACGGCAAGACGGTGCTCGCCGAGGCGACGCTCGACGCCGAGACGGTCCGGCGCGTGCTGCACACGACCGTGGACGACCTGCTGGAGCTCTCCTGGGCCGGCACCCACGGGGCGGTCGCGTCCGGGATGCAGTCGGTCGCTTTCACGCCGGCCTCCGCGATCGCGGCCATCTTCGCCTGCACGGGGCAGGACCTCGGGATGGTCGGCACGAGCTCGATGGCGCACGGCACCGCCCGCCGCACCGAGGATGGCGGCCTGCACGCCGCGATCCGCTTCCCGGGGCTCGAGGTCGGCACCGTCGGCGGCGGCACCACCCTCCCCTACGCGCGGTCGTGGCTGGCGCTGCTCGGCTGCGCCGGCGCCGGCAGGGTGCACCGGTTCGCCCAGATCGTGGCAGCCGCGGCCCTCGCGCTCGAGATCTCGGCGTCCGCGGCGATGGCGACGGCGGGGTCGGAGGACTTCTTCCGGGCGCACCACGAGCGTGGAGGTCTCCGGTAAGGGCGATATCCTGCTCAGAGTGACTGTCGAGCCGGCCGAGGAGCCGATCAACGCTGAAGCAACGTTTGCGCCTCTCATAGAAGCCGAGCGCGAGGCTGCCTCGGACGCCGCCCACAACGACAACGCACGCGGGGTCCTGCGCTTCTACGAGCTCGCGAAGAAGCAGGAGTGGCAGATTCGCGACCTCCCCTGGGGCGAAATCCCGCCGATCCCCGAAACTCGGGCGGGCGCCTCTCCCGAGAAGAAGGCTCGCCGCCAGGCCGTCTGGCGCTCGGTGATCACGCAACAGCTGCAGGCGGACGAGCTCGCGGTGATGATGGCTGGGCAGCTTCTGAACCTGGCGCCGCATCCCGAGGCGAAGCTCTACTACTCGACGATGGTGCAGGATGAGGCACGGCACGTGGAGGCCTGGTTGAAGCTGTCGAAGGAGGCCGGCGGCACCGCCGAGCGCGACCCGCATCTGGACGAGCTGGCCAAGATAACCCTCGAAGCCGAGACGCTCGAGGAGAAGGTCTTCCAGATGCAGGTCTTCTTCGAGCGGCTGATCATCCCTCGCTTCCGTCTGATCGCCCGCACCTCCCGCGGAACCGTGCTCGAGGACGTCTGCAACCGGCTCACGATCGACGATGGGATCCATCACAGCTCCGGCGTGGCGTACGAGCGTGTGCTGCTCGAGGGGGCGTCCAAGAAGACGAAGGACCGGCTGATCAAGGCCGCGAACAAGCTGCTCCCGACCTTCGTCGAGCATGCGCTGTGGCGGCCGAAGGAGCGTGCCTGGATCGGCGAGGTGATGCGCGAGACCGACATCCGGCGGCTGCAGGAGGACATCAAGGACGGGATCAGGATGGCGGCGAGCCTCGGGCTCGACGTCTCCGACATCGAGCTGCCGTTCACGGCATAGCCGGGCCGCCCCGCATCCCACCCCATCACGACCCCGCCTGCTTCGGCTGCGGCGACAACGACCTCGGCCTCCATATGGAACGTCCCGAGGCAGAGGGGGCGGGCGCCTACGCGTCGCCGGTCACGTTCTCAGAGCACCACCAGGGCGGCCCCGGGATCGTGCATGGCGGGATCGTCGGCGCCGCGCTCGACGAGGCGTGCGGACTGCTCGCGACGTGGCACCGGTTCCCGGCCGTGACCGCCCGGATCGCGATCCGGTACCGACGGCCGGTTCCGATCAACCGACCGCTGCGGATCTCGGCGCACGTCGTTGCGGACCGGGGCCGGCGGATCGAGATCGCAGCGGAGCTGCACGACGGCGACGAGCTGCTCGCCGAGGCCGACGGAGCCTTCCTGCATGTCCCGCTCGAGCATTTCCTGGCCACGCCCGAGGGCCGGGCGGCCGGCGAGTCGTGGGCGCAGAGGCTTGCGGGCGACCCAAACGAGTGATGCGGTACCGGGGCTGTTGAGCCGATAACACGTCCGATCCCTCTCTGCGGCGGGATCGGAGCCCCCCATGTTCCGGACAACCCTCGCCGCAGCGCTTGTCGCCTCAGTCGTCGCCGCCGCTCACCACGAGCGCGTGATCGACCGGACCGGCCTGCTCGGATCTTGCAGCGCAGTCACAACCGCCACGGAAGAAGCGGGTCAGTGGCTCGCTTGCAGCCCTGGGGATCTGACCGGCTATCCCGATCTCTCGAACGACTCCTGCTCGCGTGGCGGCATGCGCGGTGAGGTGCGCTACTGGCGCTGCCCCACCGCGCTCGTCGCCAGCGACACGACCGACGAAACACAGACGCGCTAGGTCCGTTTCACAAGCAGCAGCGCGTAGCCGCTTCTGCTCGGGCTCGCGTCGATCGTCCCCTTGTAGGTCGCCCGGAACCGCCAGCGTCCTTCGGCAGGCGGAGCCCAGGTCGTGCTGCTGCCCGCAGCGACGTGCAGCAGCCGGTTGAACTGCCAGCCAGTCAGCGGGTCGAAGCGATCGACCTGGATCTCGACCGTGCCGCCCGTCGCGTGTGCGACGTCGGGACGTAGCGTCACCGGACGGCCGGGCGCAACGGTCGGAGCCGCCAGCCGCAAGGTCGTCGAGGTGATCTCACGGATCAGCAACGACAACGTGTACGACGAGCCCGGGTCACCGAAGCTCGCTGTCACGGCAACCACGTACCGGCCCGCCTCGAGGGAACGCCGCAGCGACGCGTAGGTGCCGAGTCGCTGGCCGTCGTCGCGCACGAGCTCGAAGTGCAGGCCGTTCGTGACGTCCAGGCTGACGTCACCACGCCGCTCGACATCGAAGTGGTAGAGGTCGCGAACATCGAGCCGGGCGGGATCGAGCGATCCCTTCGCGCTGACCCTGTTGCGGAGCTCGATCCCGACGCCGAGATCGTCCGGTGCCGCAGGCGCGAAGAGGAGCCGGTAGCGCTGCGTCTGGGCCTCGCCGCTAGCGACGACCTCGAGGATGTACTCGCCACGGCCGTCGGGGCCGGGGGTGAAGGTCGTGTAGCCACGGCACGAGAGCACGGCGAGCTGCCGCTCGACGTGACGCCGAGCGCGAAGCGAGACCGAAGGGCACGCCCCGGTCGACGACAGCCCGATCCGGTACGTCGTCCCGGGCCGCATCGAGACACGCCAGACGTCGTTCACGTCAGTGAGCCCGTGCACAGAGGAGCGAACGCCCGCGCGAGGCAGCGCCCTGCCCGCCTTCAGGCTCTCGGCGGCCTCGGAGACGAGCGCGTCGATCCGGAAGGTTCCGGGATCGGCGTTTCGCAGGTGCCCGACTGCGATCAGATAGGTGGCCCCCCGTTCGGAGGCGAACCCGACCGTTGCCTGGCCGCGGCGGTTCGTGGCGCTACAGGTGACCGTGCCCGTCTGGGAGCGGACCCGCTCCAGCACGACGATCGCCGCGTCGAGCTGACCCGCCGCCGTGAGTCGAAGCAGGATGCGTCCGTCGCGCCGGCTCGGGAGCCGGTACCAGACCGTCGCACCGCTGAGACCGCAACGAGCCGGGTCGGCCTCGTCACCCGTCGCGCCCAGGGTCGTACCGCGTGCGGAGCCCGGCAGCTTGATCGCCTGGGCGCCCGCACGGTTGTCGTTGGGCGGTGGCAGGAAGAGCTCGGCCCGGAGCTCGAAGCCGCCGTCGGGGTTGCTCGGCCGGCGGCCCACGAGCACGAAGTAGTTGGAGCCGCGCACGGCCTCGAGCGACGCGGACGCGCTGCCGCCGGGGCCTGCCGACGCGCAGTCGATCTCCTGGATCGCCGACGCGGTCCGCCGGTAGATCCGCAACACCGGCGCGATGCCTTCAGCACCCTTGACCGTCAGTGCGATCAACCCGTCGGGGGCCGTGTCGATCCGGTACCAGAGCGTCGACTCGACCCGGCCGCAGCGCGACACCTGGGGATCGAGCCGTTCCACCGTCGCCTCCGCCGTCGTGGCTGCGAGCGTGTTGGGGAAGGCGGGGATCGCCTCGGCCGCGGCGCGGTTGTCGTTCGCCGGCGGCGCGGCGAGCGCCGTGCCGGGCACGGTCAAGACCAGCAGCGTGAGCAGTATGAGCTTGCGCATCGAGTTCCTCCGTCGGTTGGGTGGTGGCCGAAGAGTCCGCGAAGCCGCTCACGCCGCACTAACGGAGCGCTAACGTCCCTGCGATGCCACAGATCACGGTCTCGACGACGCAATTGAGCGCCCTCGCCGGCTTCGTGCGGGGCTTCGTCAGGTTCGTCAGGCGACTTGCCTTCGCCGCCGCGATCGGGGTGGCTCTCCTGGCCGCCGTGCTGGCGCGGGGCGGCTTCTCGACCGGCGATGCGGTCCTCACGGCGCTCCTGCTGGCGCCGCCCGCGATCCTGCTCTTCTTTGCGCAGGGGGTGAACGAGCTGATCGCCCTGCCCGAGCGCCTGCGGCGGATGCCCGGCGAGAGCGGGCAGCGGCTCGAGGAACTGACTCAGCTCGCCGGCGAGGCGCGAAGAGTGCGTCTGAGCGGCATACCGTCGATGCTCTGGCGCCTCCGTGGCACGCTCGGCTCGTTCCGCGACATCGCCGGGGTCGCGCTCCCGTTGCGCGTGCTGACGCCGCCGTTCCTCGGCCTGACCGCGATCGCGACGCTGCTCTGCGTCGTCCTGACGGGCGTCGGCCTGATCGCGCTGGTCATCCTCGCGCTCGGCTGAAAACTCCTCCCAGACCTCTTAGCGCCGCTCGAGGCCGCCTACGGGGCGCCAGTTCGACGTCGTCAGCGCCGAGACCCGCTGAGGCTCCTCCGATCCGCCGCTTGGTTCAATCTCCACACGTGGATGATCGCCTTGGTGCACTTGCGGGAGGGTGGCGCGAAGGCGTGGCGTGGGCGCTGCTCGGCGTCGTGCTCTTCTCCTTCTCGGTGCCGCTGACGAAGCTCGCGGTCCAGGGGTTCGACCCGTTCCTGACGGCGACGGGCCGCGCGGCGATCGCCGGCGCGATCGCCGTCGTTCTGGTGGCGTGGCGCCGCGTGCCTTGGCCGCCGCGCGACCAACTGCGGCCGCTGCTCCTGACGATGCTCGGCGCCGTGTTCGGCTGGCCGATCCTGGTCGCGCTCGCGCTGGAACGGACGACGTCCGCCCATGCGGCGGTGATCGCGGCTTTCATGCCGTTGACGACGGCGCTGATCGCCGTCCTGCGCACGCACGAGCGGGTGTCGTGGCAGTTCTGGATCGCCGCGGGTGCGGGCACCACAGCGCTCCTCGCTTTCGCGCTCTCGCGCGGCGGCGCCGAGGGCGGCGACCTGGTCGCGGACTCGCTTGTCGCCTGCGCAGTCGTCGCGTCGTCGTGGTGCTACGTCGAGGGCGCGTCGGTGACCAAGGTGATGCCGGGATGGCAGGTGATCTCGTGGGTCGTCGTGCTCGCGCTGCCGATCACGGTGCCGGCGTCCGCGACGATCTGGTGGGTGACGCACGCGCACCACGATCCCACCGCGGGCGCGTGGACGTCGCTCGTCCTGCTCGGCGTCTCGTCGATGTACCTGGGGTTCTTCGCGTGGTACCGCGGCCTCGCGCTCGCGGGCATCGCGCGCGGCGGCCAGGTGCAGCAGCTGCAGGCGCTGCTGACGCTCGTGTGGTCCGCGCTCCTCCTCCGCGAGCACGTAACGCGCGTGACGGTACTCGCGGCCGTCGCTGTGATCGTGTGCGTCGTGTGGGCACAACGCGCACGCGTCCCGGCGGAGGCCGCGCCGCAGGAGTGATGGCCGGTCTTGCGGAAGAGAGGCGCCGAGCGGACTCGAACCGCTGTACGAGGCTTTGCAGGCCTCTGCCTAACCACTCGGCCACGGCGCCGCGGCGCGCTCATCGTAGCGAGGGGCCGTAACCGCCCCTCCGCCTGCGCCGTTGTACCTACGTCAACGAACACAGGAGGCCCGAATGTACATCGGTGGCGGTCTCATCACGCTCGTCGTCATCATCCTGCTGCTCGCCTGGCTTCTCTGAGACGACGACTTCCGGGCGCTCCACGTGAGCGCCCGATGCGTTTCCCAAGCACGTTCAAAGGGGGCCGTCCGGCCCCCTTTCTACGCTGCGCTGCAGCCCGCCCGAGCCGTGCTAGTCGCGAGCGGTGCTAGTCGCGAGCGGTCTCGCGCCCGCGACCGGGCACGAGGTACGTCAGCAGCCCGGGAATCATCAGGACGAGCAGCACCGTCAGCAAGATCTCCATGGTGTGTTAACGGTGTCGCCTGGGCTGGAGTTACGGAAGCGTGACAAAGGAGGTGAGAAAGGCGCGCGCCGACGGCGTGTCGAGCCGATAGCCCTCTGCCTTGCCGGAACAGTCCTTCGAGCCGGACGAGGTGACGGAGAGCACCGTGCGACCCGAGAGCTGGGGCCCGCCGGAGTCGCCCAGGCAGGGGCCGGCGGTCGTCGTCGAGAGCACGAGCATCGTCTTGGAGACCTTCGTGACGGGCGAGCTTGCCGCGTGACGGAGGCCGTCGTAGACGAAGCTCCCATCCGCCGCCCAGCTCGAGTACCCGTAACCGACGCTCGTCACCGGCGCTCCCTTGCCGAGCGCACCGGCAGAGCCGGCGGCCGGCAGCGTGGCGGGCACGACACGCGTGGGAGCGTCGAGCACGACTACGGCCAGATCGGCTCCCTTGCTGGGGTCGACCTCGAGGGTTCCGCCCAGGAGGCTCCAGCCGCTCGTCAGCTTCGAGTCGAAGCTGACCGCCACGCGTGCGCCGTCGGTGCCGCAGTGCCCCGCGGTCGCGAACACTGTCGGCGCGACCAGCACGCCCGAGCACTCCACCGATCCGTTCACGACGAGCGCGCCCACATACGGGTGAGCTTCGCCGTCGACGCCTCCGCCGGTGATGGCGGCGGCAGTCGAGATGGTGACGAGCGCGGCAGTGACAGCGAGCGCCGCAATGACGCTGGGACCTGGCTTGAGCACGAGCGTGGAACCTCCTGGGGAAAGGCGCGTCGAGAACTAGTTACCGGTGTGAAAGCCGTACTTGATCTTCGCGAGGAAGGCAGCGGCGGCGACGAGGGCCATCACGACCGTCATGGGAGTGAGCTTGTGCATGCGAGTACCTCCTCCCTAGAAGTTGTGATCTTGGAGCGACTCGGCGGCGCGCCGGAAGAGCCGGGCTGCCGTGTCGGAGTCGGAGCGGGCAAGCGCGAGGTCGCCCTGGGCGATCCAGGCGGCGGCGAGGAGGCTGGGCGACTCGAACTGCTCGAACGTCCGCTCGGCTTCCTCCAGCCACTGCGACGCTTCGTCGAAGCGACCCTGCTCGAGCAGTGAGCGCCCGAGCACGATCTGAACGTTGCCGATCTCGTCGAGCACGTTCTCGCGGCCGGCGAGGAGCTCGAGCGCGTGGCGCGCCTGCGGCTCCGCGAGCGCGGGATCTCCGGTGCGGAGGTGTACCTGGGCGAGCGACGAGATCGCGTAGGCGGCGTCGACATCGTCCGAACAGTCGAGCCCGATCGCGATCGCCTGCTTGAGGTTGACGACCGACTGCTCCGGCTTGCCGAGCAGGAAGTTGAGCCCGCCGAGGTTGTTCATGACCTTGCCGACGTTGGCCCGGTCGCCGCACTGCTCGTACAGATTCCTGGCCTTCTCGGCGTAGAAGCGCGCGACGAGGAACTCGCCGCCGCGCTCGTTGAGGACGGAGAGGCGGAAGTTCACGTGAGCCGCGAGCCGCGTGTCGCCGATCGCATCGACAAGCTCGAGCGCGTTCTCGACGTCGGTGCGTGCGGCGGTGAAGTCGCGCTGGTGCTGGTAGGAGCGCGAGCGCCACTGCAGGATCTCGGCGCGGAGACGGTCGCAGGGGCGTCCCGAGCGCTCGCAGAGCTCGAGCGCGAGCGAGAGATCGTTGACCGCACGCGAGTTGCCGCCCCGCTTGACGCGGACGCAGCCGATCCGGAAGAGCACCTCGGCCCGGTCGAGATCGCTGAAGCCGGGCCTGTGCGCGATCTGCTTGGCGGTCTTCAGCAGCGTCAGCGCTTCGTCGAGCTCGCCGCGGTACATCTGCGCCCAGGCGCGCGCAGCGAGGCTGCGCAGCGCGAGATCGGGAAACTGAGTGGGAATGACGGTGAAGTCGTCCAGGAGCGCGACGGCGTCGTCCCAGCGTGACTCGTCGACCGCCTGCTCTGCCGCGACGACCTGCGCCTCGAGCGCGCTCAGCTCCTCGTCGCGGAACACGTCCGTGACGGGTGGGAGAAGCATTGTGTCGGTCGCGACCGACTGGGTGAGCGCCGCAGGCTCAGTCAACATAGGTCGGATAGTCGTCGGGCAGGCCTTCGGCGTCGATCCCCGCGTCCGCCCGGGGGCCATCCCCGATTCGGCGTACCCGTCGTACCGGGGAAATGCTCAGGAAGGCGCGGGCACGGGCTC
>JANMJY010000224.1:0-2711 GCA_031371615.1 Actinomycetes bacterium
CCGCACATGGCCGAGGCGCTGGAGGACACGCTCGACGTCGACATCTTCTGCCCGCCGCGGCAGGACTGGCTCGACGGGTCGGACGCCTACCTGCGGCGCACCTGACCTGTTAGCGTCGGCGGATGGCCCTCGTCTCGCTACGCCAGCTCCTCGATGAGGCCGCCGCCGGCGGCTACGGCATCGGAGCCTTCAACGTCAACAACATGGAGCAGATCCAGGCGATCATGGAGGCGGCCCGGGAGACCGAGTCGCCGGTGATCGTGCAGGCGTCACGCGGCGCGCGCAACTACACGAACGATCGCTTCCTCTTCCACCTGATGCAGGCCGCCGGCGAGCTCTACCCGGAGATCCCAGTCGCTCTGCACCAGGACCACGGAGACTCGCCGGCGACCTGTATCTCTGCGATCGAGCTCGGCTTCACGAGCGTGATGATGGACGGCTCGCTGCTCGCCGACGGCAAGACGCCATCGGATTTCGAATACAACGTCGCTGTCACCCGCGAGGTGGTCGAGTACGCGCACGCGCGCGGCGTCAGCGTCGAGGGCGAGCTGGGCACGCTTGGCGGGATCGAGGACGGCCACGGCTCGGGCCAGGTGCACCTGACCGACCCTGATCAGGCGGTCGAGTTCGTCGAGCGCACCGGGATCGACGCACTAGCCGTGGCGATCGGGACGAGCCACGGCGCCTACAAGTTCACCAAGCCCCCGACCGGCGACGTGCTCGCGATGGACTTGATCGAAGAGATCCACAGACGGCTCCCCGATACGCATCTCGTCATGCACGGCTCCTCCTCGGTGCCGAAGCCCCTCGTCGACGCGATCAACGAGTACGGCGGCGAGATCCGCCCCACCTGGGGCGTGCCGGTCGAAGAGATCCAGCAGGGGATCCGACACGGCGTGCGCAAGATCAACGTCGACACCGACTTGCGGCTCGCGATCACGGGCGCCATCCGCAAGGTGTTCGCCGATTCGCCGGGGGAGTTCGACCCGCGCTCCTATCTCGCGCCCGCCCGTGCGGCGATGCAAGCGGTCGTCGCCGAACGAATGCAGCAGTTCGGCCAGGCCGGACACGCCCGTGACTACGAGCCGAAGCCGCTCGACGAGATGCAGCGCCTCTACGCCTGACGATTCGCGATCAGGAGGATCACGTCGAGCGGGCGAGCTGCTCCATCTCCGCCGAGTAGCGGCCCGCGACCGCGGCGCTGTTGTTCCGGGCGCGCAGCGCGAGGAACGACTGACCAGCCTCGACGTTGTCCGCCTTGCCGCCCCACGCCGCCAGAGCGGGCGCCTGGAGCGCGCGGCCGTACGAGAACGAGAGCGCCCATGGTTGCGGGCCGCGAGCATTGATCGCGTTCAAGTTCTCGCTCGCCTGCTGGTCGGACTGGCCGCCGGAGAGGAAGACGATCCCGGGCACCGCAGCGGGGACGGTCTCGCGGAAGCACCTGAGCGTCCAGTCGGCGACCTCCTCGGCACTCGCCTGCGTCTCGGAGCCCTTGCCGGAGATGACCATGTTCGGCTTCAAGAGGATCCCGTCGAGATCGACGCGCTGGTGGTAGAGCTCGTCGAAGACCTTGTGCAGAGTCCGCCTGGTCGCGCGGTGGCACGTCTCGATGTCGTTGTCGGCATCCATTAGCACCTCGGGCTCGACGATCGGGACGATCCCCTGCTCCTGGCAGACGGCCGCGTAGCGCGCGAGCGCATGCGCGTTGACCTCGAGGCAGTACGCGGTCGGGATACCGTCGCCGATCGTGATCACGGCGCGCCACTTGGCGAACCGGGCGCCGAGCTCGCGGTACTCCTGCAGCCGCTCCCGGAGCCCGTCGAGGCCCTCGGTCACCTTTTCCCCGGGCGCTCCGGCGAGGTCCTTTGCGCCGGTGTCGACCTTGATCCCCGGGATGATCCCCTTGTCGACGAGCAGCGTCGCGAACGGAGTGCCGTCGCTCGCGGACTGGCGCAGCGTCTCGTCGTAGAGGATGACGCCGCTGACGTACTCCTCCAGTCCGGGCGTCGTGAAGAGCATGTCGCGGTACGCACGCCGGCTCTCCTCGGTCGACTCGAGGTTGATCGTGTCGAACCGCTTCGCGATCGTCCCCGAGCTCTCGTCGGCGGCGAGGATGCCTTTGTCGTCTGCGACCAGAGCCCCGGCGGTCTCGTTCAACTCATGCGCGGCCATCGCGGTCTCCTTTCATCAGTTGCCGTACTTTTTCAGAAGGGTGGTAGGCAGCGATCCTGCGGACGGTGCCCGAGCGGGAACGCATCACGATCGACTCGGTCTCGACGCCGGGGCCGCTGACGCGGACCCCGCGCAGGAAGACGCCGCTCGTGACGCCGGTCGCTGCAACGAAGACATCGTGGCCCGAGACGAGGTCGTCGGTGGTGAGTACCCGGTCGAGGTCGTAGCCGGAGTCCAGCAGCGTCCGGCGCTCCTCGTCGCTTCGGGGCCAGAGCTTGCCCTGGATCTCGCCGCGCAGGCACTTGATCGCGGCGGCCGAGATGACGCCTTCCGGGGTGCCGCCGATCCCCATCAGCATGTCCACGCCCATGAACGCCTGCGCCGCCGCGATCGAGGGGGCGACGTCGCCGTCCCGGATCAGGTTGACGCGGGCGCCGGACTGGCGCAGCTCGCCGATCAGCTCGTTGTGGCGGTCGCGCTCGAGCACGACCACGGTCACCTCGGTGACGTCGAGCCCCTTCGCCTTCGCGACCGCGTGG
>JANMJY010000231.1:0-7054 GCA_031371615.1 Actinomycetes bacterium
TCGTCGGCGGCACCGTCGGCGGCGGCTTCGGCGGCAAGGTGGACACCGCCTCCGACACGGTCTGCGCGCTGCTCGCGCTCAAGTCGCGCCGCGCCGTCAAGTGGCGCTGGACGCGCGAGGAGGAGTTCCTCGCCTCGTCGACCCGCGCCCCCTGGCACGTCGAGATCGCCGACGCGGTCACGAGCGACGGCTGGATCCTCGGCCGCAGGATGCTCACGCTCCACGACTCGGGCGCGTACGCCCGCTTCTCGCCCTACGGCCTCACGAAGCACGCTTTCCACCACTCGGGCGCCTACACGATCCCGAACCTGCGCTTCGACGGGTTCGTCTGCTTCACCAACCGCGTGCCGACGACCGCGATGCGCGGCTTCGGCGTCACGTCGGTGTCGTTCGCGGTCGAGACGCATCTGACCCGCGTCGCGAACGTGCTCGGCGTCGACCCGTGGCAGCTGCGCCTGAGAAACGCGAACCGGATCGGCGACACGAGCGGCAACGGCGTCGTGCTGAAGGATCCGTCGACGGTCGCAGTGGCGCTGGCCGCGGCGGAGCGAGTCGGCATCGAGCTGCCGGCCGAGTACCGCCAGATGACCTCCGACGCGCGCTCCGGCGACCTCCTGCCCGAGCATCTCGTCGCGCAGCAGCGCCTCAACGGAGAGGGGGCCTGATGGCGAAGCACCGCGGCCGCGGGTTCGCGACGATCGAGTACCCGACGGGCATGAACCAGAACGGCGACCCGAGCCAGGCGTGGATCAAGCTGAAGCCGGACGGGCGCGTCGACGTCTTCTCCGGCACGGTCGACATCGGCCAGGGGTCGAAGACCGTGCACACGCAGATCGTCGCGGACGCGCTCGGCGTGCCCTACGACTGGGTGACGATGGACAACTCGAACACCGACTCGTCCGCGGTCTGCACGGGCACGTTCGCGTCGCGCGGGACGTTCATCGGCGGCAACGCGGTGCGACTCGCCGCCGAGCGCGTCCGCGAGCGCATCCTCGACATCGCCTCGAAGGAGCTCGAGATCGACGCGAGCGACCTGGAGATCGCGAACGGCGAGGTGACGGCGAAGGGCGCGCCGCAGAAGACGATCAACGTCGCCGACGTGGCCGGCGCTGCGACCTACAACTACGGCGAGCTGATCAGCGGGTCGTCGACCGCCCTGAAGCCGTTCGCCGACGTCGACGACGCGACCGGGCAGGTCGAGATCGAGCCGCACTCCGCGATCTCCTACGCCGCGTGCGTCGCGGACGTCGAGGTGGATGACGAGACGGGCGAGGTGGTCGTGCTGAAGATGGTGCAGGTGTACGACGTCGGCCGCGCGATCAACCCGACGCTCGTCGAGGGGCAGATCGAAGGGGGCGCAATCATGGGCCTGGGGCTCAGCCTGACCGAAAACAGCTATCCGCACTACCCGTCGCCCGAGCACCGCGGCGGCGAGTTCGGGGCCTACCTGGGCCCGGCGATGGAGGACCTGCCAGAGCTCGACAACATCATCCTCGAGAACCCGTCCGAGGACGGGCCGTTCGGCGCCAAGGCGATCGGCGAGATGGCGAACAACGCGCAGCCGCCGGCGATCACGAACGCGATCTTCGATGCAGTCGGGGTGTGGGTCACGGAAATGCCGGCGACGCCCGATCGGGTGCTCGAAGCGCTCGAGCTGAAGCGCGAGGCCCGCCGGGACGGCAAGCGCGTCATCTTCGACGAGCACATCTCCGTGAAGTCGCTCTCGTCGAACGAAGGCGCGGGCTTCTTCGGCGTCGATGCTTGACGTGACCCCGTTCCGCACCTGGAACGGGCGCGACTCCTGGGAGTTCGTCGACGGCGTCCGGATCCACGCGATCGGCGGCGAGCAGGTGCTGCTCTGCCGCGTCCAGTACGAGCCCGGCAAGCAGGTGCCGTGGCACGCGCACGAGGACACCGAGCAGGTGATGTTCATCCTCGACGGCGGGATCGAGATGACGATCGAGGAGGAGACGAAGGCGCTCGGCCCCGGTGACGTCGTTGTCGTCAACCGCGGGCAGAACCACAAGGTCTACTCGGAGAACGGGGTGACCTTCATGGAGGCGCTGGCGCCCGTTCCGCTCGATCACGTCCCCGACCAGGGGCTCGACCTCGTTCTCGGCCCGGACGGCGGCGCCCGTCACGTGGCGAAGTAAGTGCCCCTTCAGGCAACGTCCTCCAGGCTTCTGGAACGCGAGCACGCGGCGCGCTGCGGCGTCCTCAGTCGCCCCGATAGTTGGACTATCGGGGCTCCCTGCGTCCTTGCATCGCTTGGTGCTCGCGCCCCAGAAGCGTGGCAACATCACCTGAAGGGGCACTGATGCCGCTCGTCCGCGTCGAGCTGTTCGAGCGCCGGCTGACGCCCGAGCTCGAGTCGAAGCTGATCGAGCGGATGACCGAGACGCTGCTCGAGGTGCTCGAAGCGCCGGAGCTGAAGGAG
The DNA here is from genome assembly GCA_031371615.1 of Actinomycetes bacterium. Classification (GTDB taxonomy): domain Bacteria; phylum Actinomycetota; class Thermoleophilia; order Gaiellales; family Gaiellaceae; genus Gaiellasilicea. The sequence continues at coordinate 2,438 of JANMJY010000231.1, forward strand.
CACACCTGGGTGATCGTCGAGGGCCACGACGCCCATCGCTGGGGTCGCAATGCGAAACCGTGGGACGAAGGAGGGAGCTGACATGCCGTTCGTCGAAGTGAAGCTCTACGACAAGCGCGTCACCGAGGAGTCGGTGCCGAAGATCATCGAGGCGATGACGGCGGCGCTCGCCGAGTCCTCAGGAGCCGCCCGCGAGCACATCCAGGTGGTCGTCCAGGGCGTCTCGCCCAAGCACTGGGGCGTCGCCGGCAAGGCGCAGGGCTAGTCGCAACGCGAAACCCTGGGGCGAGGCAGCCAGTCAGTCAGTGACGTGATCGGCGACGGGCACGTCACCGCTCGCGACGGTCGAGCACTACGGCCAGCGCGCCGGCGACGCAGAGCGCAGCCGCGATCAGATAGAGCCGGCCGAAGACGTAGAGAGCCGCATCGGTCAGGTGGCGCTCGTACGGCTCGCGCTCGGCCGCGGTCGTCGGCAAGCGATAACGGCCCGCGCGGCGGTTGAACTCCTGCAGACCCCAGGTCGTCAGCGAGGCGAGGCCGACCATCATCCCGACCATCCGCCCGACGGTCAGCGCCGCTGCTGCCGCCGCTTCGCTGCCGCGCGCCCGCTCGATCGCCGCTGCGGCGACGGGCGCCAGCACCAGGCCGAAGCCGAGGCCCGTGAGGCCGAGGTCGAGCGCGAGCAGCCGGTCGGTCTGAGAAAGCCAGACGAAGCCTGCCGCGGCGAGCAGCATCCCCGCCGGCGCGAGCTGCGGGAAGCGCGCGCCGAGCAGTGCACCGACCGGGATGAGCGCGGTGAGCTGCACGAGCGTCAGCGCGCCGTGAGTCGCGTCGACGTGCCGGACGACGTTCGCGTGGACGGGCAGGATCACGAGCGCGACGATCAGCGCCGCGCCGACGAAGAAGTTCGCGGCGACGCCTGGGGACGGACGAAGCCGACGCGCCTGGAGCGCGAGCGCTGCTGCCACGGCGAGCGCGGGCGCGCGGGCTCGCCAGGAGAGATCGGCAGCGAGCCCCACGGCAAGCGCCCCGAGCGTCACCCCGGCGAGGACGGGGCGAACGTACCCGCGGCCTCCTGCGCCGTGTGAGCTCAGAGTGACGAGGCCGAAGAGGAGCAGCCCGGTGAGAGGCAGGTTGATCCAAAAGACCGAGCGCCAGCCGTACGTGTGCACCATCAGCGCTCCGTAGAGCGGGCCGAGCACGGAGCCGGCCTCTGCCGCTGCAAGGACGACTCCGAGGCCGAGCAGCCGCCGCCGCGCGGGCACCGCCGCGAGCGCGATCGGCACCATGCCGCCGCCCCCGACCGCCTGGACTCCGCGTGCCGCGACGAGCTGCCACAGGTCGGGCGCAAGCGCTCCCCAGAGCGACCCCGCGGCGAAGAGCGCCGCACAGCCGGCGAACGCTCGTTGCAGCCCGTGCGCGTCGGCCAGCCGGCCGACGAGCGGCATCGCCGCGGTGAAACCGAGCAGGTAGGCCGTCACGAGCCACGCAGCCTGGTCGAGGTCACCGATCGAGACGTGCAGGTCGGTGATGATCCGCGGCAGCACCGAGACGACGACGGTCTGGTCGAGCCCGGCGAGGAAGACCGCCGCCGCGAGCGCCGCGAGACCCCAGCGGCTATCCCGCAGCAGGCGCCTCGATCGTGACCTGCTCGTTGAACCTCGACAGCGTGAGCGTGCGCTTCGCATTGTCCGGCTCGTCAGCGGCGATCGGCCCCGAGAGAGTCAGCTCCCGCACCAGCCCGTCGTCCTTGCCGACGTCGATTTCGGCGTCCGCCTCGCGTTCGCTCGGCTCGTTCCCGAGGAAGTCGGAGACGTAGCGCGCCTTGAGCTTTCCGACCAGGCGGTAGCTCTCGACACCCCCGACGGTACGCGTTCCGGCCAGCTCGAGGTCGGTCGCGCCCTTCACCGCCGCCAGGACGCCCTTCGCCGGCGAGAAGAACGCGATCGGGCTCGTGTCCGTGCTGAAGCTCTGCCAGTCCTTCGAGAGCGGGTTCAGGAGATACTGCATCGGGCCCGCGAAGACGATCTGCGTCGTGATCGGAATGCCGTTGAACGTCCCGGCGACCTTCGCCTGCAGCCGGTCGGGGACGACGATGTCGCCGTCGGCGAAGGTCAGGCTGAGGCCCGAGCTGCTTGGCGCCGGGTTCTCGACCTCCAGCTTGAAGTGGAAGCTCTTCTGCGCCCCGGTCTCGGTCGTGGTGCGCTCGACGATGCTCTCGGGCGAGGGGTCTGTGGAGGTGCTGCTGCCGCCGCAACCGCCGAGGGCTGCGACGACCAGGAGGAAGAACAGGCCGCGCACAAGTCGAGTATCACGCCGGAGAGTCGAACGTGCGAGTGCTGCCGCGGCCCCCGGCGGCTCAGCCGCTGACTCGCCCAGCCTCCTCGACGCCCACCGCGGGCTGGGTGACCTGGAGCTCGACCGGAGCGGCGCCGCGCACGACCTCGGCGGTCTCGCGCGCGTGCAGCAGGGTCGTGCGCACGATCAGCTTCGCGCGCGCGAAGTTGTCCATCACCGTCGGCACGGGAGCGACCGCGCGCCCGAGGGCGTAACCGGCCGCGTTCCGGCCGATCTGGCGGTAGGACTCGAGCGTCAGCGACGGCGCCATGCCGAAGAGCTCGAGGTTGTCGAGCGGCTCGAGGTCGGCGCGGTGGATCAGGGCGGTGCCCTTGGACTGGAGGCCGACCGCGATGCCGGAGCCGGACAGCCGCGCCCCGTCGTGGCCGATGAAGGCGACATCGGAGGTGCGCCTGATCCGGATGATGCGCGGTACCGCACTCTCCTCGGCGACGCCTGCGACGAGCTCAGCGAGCACGTCGGCGTGGCTGAGCCCGTTGATCGTCTCCGAGAGCGCGTCGCCGAAGGCGGGGCCGACCGCGATCACGACCTCGTCGGCCCGCTCGCCGCGTTCGGCGGGGCCGAGCTCCTCGACGGTGGTCGTCGTCCCCTGTGCCGCGCCGAGCAGGCGCGCGTCGATCGCGTACGGGAGCCGCTGGAGGCGCTCCCAGCGCTCGCCCTCCAGCCGGTAGCCCGTCCCGGGACCTGTGTAGGCGTTCCCGTCGTTCACCGCCGAGACGACCGCGCCGTCCGGCCCGATCACGGCCGAGGTCTGGAGGTAGTCCGCCGCAACCCGGTGGCGCTGCATGTCGAAGACGGCCGCGGCGACGTCGCCGAAGCCCCGGTCGTCGAGCGCGCGCGCGACGTCGAGCGCGCTCAGACCCTCGACGAGAACGCGGTCGGCGGCGACGACGTCGGCGGCGCGATCGCGGTCGGGCAGGTCACGCGAGTCGATGCACGTCGTCGCGAGCCGTACCTCGTCCTCGGTGATCGGCGGGAAGCCGAACGCATCGAAGACGGCCTGGATCGCTCGCGCGCCGCGCTCCCGCACGGCGAGCGCGCTCCCCTCGTCGAGCGGCTCGATGCCCGCGTCCACCTGCCAGTCGCGCTGGATCGTCAGCCACTCGTCCAGGTCGTCGGAGTCGTAGTTGCCGCCGCCGAACATGTTGTCGTAGCGCGGCATCGCCGAGTAGCCGGAGGTGACGAAGTCGGTCCCCGGCAGAAACTGGCCCATCAGCTTCGCCGTCTTGCGGATCGCCGAGTGGCTCGAGATCGCATCGTTCCCAGACGCCACCTCGAGGTCGAGCCAGGCCGCGAGCACGTTCTCGGCGAGGATCTCCCGCGTCCCTCCCGGCACGGCGAGCACGAGCGCGACGCAGGAGATGGAACCGTTCTGGACCCCTTGCGAACCTGCGGCGCGCACGAGTGAAAGACACCGCGCCTCGAGATAGAGCATCGACTTGCCCTCCGACTCGCCCATCAGCGCCTCGGAGCCGCCGCCCGACGTGAAGCGCACCTTGACGCCGCGCGAGGCGTACGCGGAGGCGAGGAACGCCTTCGACCACGGCGTGTCGTCGCCGTCGACGAAGACGGACTCGGTGCCGTAGACGGAGAGCGTCTCGGCGTAGGTGACGAGACCCTGGATCGCGAGGCGCAGGTTGAGGCGCTCTTCGACCGCGCACTGCGTGAGCACGCCGGGCCGCCCCGTTTGCGAGCCGACAAGGATCGCGATCGCGTTCAGCGGCGCGTAGCGGGAGACGCCGACGGTGGTCTCGATCTCCGCGAAGCCTCGCGCCGCGGCTTCGGCGGCATCGGCTGCGAGTAGCGCCGGGTTCTCCTTGAGGTTCGTCACGTGCGCCTGATTCGCGGGCGCGCGTCGCGCCCGCAGCTTCTTCAGCGCGAACATCAGCTCGACCGGATCGAGCATCGCGATCACCCGCGCGAGCCGTGCCGGCGTCAGCCCGCGCGAGAGGCGCACCAGCTCCGAGCGCGGCACGTCGACGTCGACGAGCATCCGCGCGATTTCGGCGTCGTCGAGCGCGGCCGCATCGCGCACGACGTCGAGGTCGAGCCCGTAGCGGACGACGAAATGGTCGAGCGCATCCCAGTCCGCTTCGCGTCGGCCGTCGAGCTCGACGCCGCGGCCGTCCTCGATCGTGAGCGACGGCTCGGGGTCGTTCGGGCCGTTCATCGCGACGAGGCCGAGCTCGGCCAGCGGCTCGATCAGCAGCTCGCGGCGGAGCTCGTGCTGCTCGCGCGCGACGAACCGGTCGGATCTGC
>JANMJY010000297.1:0-1798 GCA_031371615.1 Actinomycetes bacterium
AGGAGCTGATCCAGCCGATCGAGCAGGCCAAGGAGGCCGGAGCCGATGCGATGGTGACGCCCTGCCCGCTCTGCCACCTCTCGCTGGATGCGTGGCAGACGAAGCTCAAGAAGACGACCGGCAAGGACTTCCAGATGCCGATCCTGCACCTCTCGCAGCTGATCGGCGTCGCCGCGGGCTTGACCGATGCGGAGCTCAAGTTCAAGCGCCACATCGTCTCGGTCGACCCGGTGCTCGAGAAGCTCAGCGTTTGAGCGCAAGGTTCCGGCCGCTCCGACGTCTTGATGACTGGAGGGGCGGTTTCGGGGCCGGTGATCCTGGGGGGCGCCGGCCCTGAACATTCTCTGGATCGTGGTCGTGGCCGGCGTTGTGGCAGCGCTGGCCATGGCCTACGGCTGGTTCGAGGCGGGTTGGTTGCGCACGCGCGTGCTCGAGGTGCCGCTCGAAGGCCTGCCGGAACGTCTGGACGGGCTTCGGATCGCCCACCTCTCCGACTTCCACCTCGGACTGCCGGGGCGCGGTCGCGTCGCGACGCTACGAGCGGCGGCCTGGGTGCGCGAGCGGCGACCCGAGCTGGTCGCCGTCACCGGCGACCTCCTCTCGCACCCGCGAGGCCGGCGGCGGCTCGACGAGGCGCTGGCGGGCCTCGACGCGTTCGTCGTCCTGGGGAACCACGACGTCGGGGTCAGGCGCGATCCCTTCTCCAGCCCCGCCGATCTGAGCGATCTGGCTGCGACCCTGCTGGCCGACGACTCGCGCATCGTCGAGCTGCGCGGCGTGCGGGTGCAGATCGCAGGCACGCGGCCGCTGTCCTTCGGCGCGCCGCCCGAGCCGGACCGCGACGCGGAGCTTCGCATCCTGCTGAGCCATTACCCGCGGCTCGGAGGGAAGGAGTATCCGCTCGTCCTCGCCGGGCACATGCACGCGGGCCAGATCGTGATTCCCTACCCGGGTGGCAAGCTGCGCCTCGCCCACCTCGGAGCCGTCATCACCGAGGGTCTCTATCGCTTCGGCCCGGTCGCGCTGCACGTCTCGCCGGGCCTCGGCACGACGTTCGTGCCGTTCCGGTTCTTCGCGCGGCCGGAGGTCACCGAGCTCGTTCTGCGAAGATCTGCCTGATGGAGGGTCATGCCGTCATCTCCGCGGACGTGCTTGCGAGCTACGCGGCCGACGCGGCCCGCGAGGTCTCAGGCGTCCACGACCTCGTCGGGAGCGCCCTGCACCGGCACGAGGGCGTCAAGATCTCGCGCGAGGAGGGAAAGGTCGGAGTGGAGCTGCACGTGGCGCTCGACTGGGGCGCGAGCGCCGGGGCCGTCGGAGCCGAGCTCCAGACTGTCGTTGCCGACTGCCTCGTCCGGATGGCCGATGTTCGTCCCGAGACCGTCGATGTGGTCGTGGACGAGTGGCACAGCGCGTCATAGGGCTGACCGGCGCGACGCTGGAGCACGCGCCGGCGGTCTGCCAGACCTGTGTGTGGTGGCAGTCGCGGCCCGGCCGCACGGTCGCCAAGGATCGCTGGATCGAGAAGACGGAGGACGAGTGGGGCGCGTGGGGGGCGCTCTACCGCGACGACGACGGGCGGCTGCTCGGCTCGATCCAGTACGGCCACGCGCAGCTCTTCCCGCGCGCCGCCGAGCTTCCCGCCGGCCCGCCCTCCGACGACGCGGTGCTCGTCACGTGCGTCTACGTCGTCTCGAGCGCGACGCCGTGGGTCGAGCAGTCGCTCTTCCTCGCAGCGATCGGCGAAGCGCGCGACAAGGGCGCGAAGGCGCTGGAGGCATTTGCGTACCGCTATCCG
>JANMJY010000018.1:0-32331 GCA_031371615.1 Actinomycetes bacterium
CCGTCGCCGCGGGAACCACGGCCGATGCCGCGGCTGCAGTCGCAAAGCTCCGAGATCCGTCGGTCGCCGCGATCGCGAGCGAGCGCGCCGCGCGCCTCTACGGGCTCGAGATCATCGAGGACAACGTCGGCGACCACCCCGAGGCCTACACGCGCTTCGTGTCCGTGGCGCCCTACACGCGCCTCGATCAGGACACGGGAACCTGGCGCACGGCCTTCTCGTTCGTCACCGACCACCAGCCCGGAGCGCTCTACCGTGCACTGGAGCCGTTCGCCCGGCACTCCGTCGACCTCGTACAGCTCGTCTCGCGGCCGATTCCGCACTCGACGTGGCGCTACCGCTTCGACGCTGTCCTCGGCGGGCACCCGCTGAACGCGGAGATCGCGGGCGCCCTCGCCGAATTGCGAGGGCTGACCCGCGAGCTGCGCGTGTTCGGCTCTTATCCGGCCGCTGCGTCGAACGGCGTCACGACGCCGCGAACGTGACGGTGACCGAGGCGGTGGTCTGCTGCGTCCCGGGCTCGATCGGCGTCGAGCCGGCGTCCATCGCCTTGCCGGCGATCGCATAGGGCTGAGGCGAAACGCCGCCGCCCTCGACGATCGCGGTGACGCGGCCGAGCGAGAGGTTCGCGGCCGCTGCAAGCACCTGCGCGTTGGCGCGGGCGTCCGCGACGGCGGCCTTGAGCGCGTCCCGGTAGAGCGCGGTCTGATCGCCGCTCGAGAGCGACGGCCCGTAGACCTGGTTGGCGCCGGCCGTCACGGCGGCGTCGATCAGGGCTCCCGCTCTGGCGACGTCCTTGATCGCGGCCGACACCGTGTTCACGGCACTGAACCCCTGCACGTCGCTGTGCTCGTCGTAGCGAGGAGAGAGCGAGACGGACTGGGTCTTGACGTCGGTGCCGCCGGCCGCCTTGACGGCCGCGATCACCTTCCGCATCTCGGTTGCATTCGCGGCGATCACAGCCTTCGCGGTCTTGGCCTGGCTTTCGACGCCGAACGACAGCTCGGCACGGTCGGGGACGGAGGAGATGGCGGCGTTGCCGACCACGGTGATGCCCCCGGCTTCGGCTGCGGCGCTCGAGGCCGAGCCGGGCAAGGTCGCGGCCGCGAGCACGGCGGCGAGAACGAGTGGTGCTGCTGCGAGGAGGAGTCGTATTTTCATACCGTGGATACGCCGCCCGAGGCGCCGACGTCACACGCCTTCGAGACGATTTCGTGCGGACGCGATCGCCGCGCGCACGCCGCCCGGCCCCGGAGCGGCCCGAAGGGCGGGCGCAGGCGGTTCGAACGTCGCGTCCCGCACCGACTCCGCGACGTGCTCGTGCGCGTCGCGGAAGGGCACACCCTGCTGCACGAGCGCCTCGGCGGCATCCGTCGCGAGCAGGAGCGGATCGGAGGCGGCGGCGGCGAGCCGGTCGCGGTCGAGCTCCAGCCCGCGGACGAGAACGGCGAGAGCTCCGAGCGCGCCCGCGAGATCCGACCGCGCGGCGAAGGCGGGAGACTTGTCCTCCTGCAGGTCTCGGTTGTAGGCGAGCGGCAGGCCCTTCACCGTCGCGAGCAACCCGGTCAGCCGCCCGATCGCCGTGCCCGCCTTGCCGCGCGCGAGCTCGGCCACATCCGGGTTCAGCTTCTGCGGCATCATCGACGACCCCGTGGCGGCGTCCTCGCCGAGGCGGGCGAAGCCGAACTCAGCCGACGTCCAGAGAACGAGCTCCTCGCCGATCCTGGAGAGGTGGACGACGCAAACCGCGGCTGCGTAGAGATAGTCGAGCGCGAAGTCGCGGTCGGCGACGGCGTCGAGCGAGTTGCGCAACTGGTTCGCAGGTGCAGGTAGCGGCAGCGTCGAGCCGGCGAGCGCACCTGCCCCGAGCGGGCTCGGTGCGGCCGCAGCCGCAGCTGCGGCGAAGCGAATCAGGTCGCGCTCGAGCATCTCCACCCACGCGAGCAAGTGGTGCCCGACCGTGATCGGCTGGGCACGCTGGAGATGGGTGTAGCCCGGCATCGGGGTCTCCGCATCGGCCTCGGCGCGGTCGAGCAACGCCGCCGCGAGTGCGGCGATCCCGGCGCGCGCTTCGCCGCACGCGCCGACGACATAGAGGCGAAACGCGGCCGCGACCTGGTCGTTCCGTGAGCGCCCCGCGTGGATCTTTCGCCCGACCTCGCCGAGCAGCCGCTCGATCGCGCTGTGCACGTCCTCGTCCTCGGGCTCGATTCCGCCTCCGGTCGCGATCTCTCGCAACCGCGACTCGACTTCGGCGAGCTCGGCGTCGTCCAGGATCCCGGCCGCATGCAGTCGGCGTGCGTGGATCGCCGTCGCCTCGCAGTCGTAGGGGAGCAGCTCTGCGTCGTCGGCGCGCAGAAAAGCCGCGACGGCCGGATCGAGCTCACGCCCGACCCGCCCGGCCCAGAGGCTCATGCCTTGGTCTTGGCCCGCGCACGGGCGGCTGCCAGCTCGACCTCCAAGGAGGAGATCTTGATGAATCCCTCGGCAGCCGCGTGCGGGAACGTCTCGCCCGTGCCGTAGGACGCGAGCTTTTCCGCATACAGCATGTTCGGCGAGCGCCGGCCGGTGACGACGGAGGCGTTCGGCCGCAGCTCGACGCGCACGTCGCCGTCGACGAGCTCCTGCGTCTTGTCGACGAAGGCGTCGATCGCCTCGCGCGCCGGGCTGAACCAGAGCCCTTCGTAGACGAGCTCGGTCCAGCGCTGCTCGAGGCCTCGCTTGATCCGCCCCTCGTCCTTCGTCAGCACGACGTCCTCGAGCGCCGAGTGCGCCTGGATCAAGACGAGCGCGGCCGGCGCCTCGTAGACCTCGCGGCTCTTGATCCCGACGGCACGGTTCTCGATCATGTCGAGCCGCCCGATCCCGTACGGACCGGCGAGCGCATTGAGCTTCGCGATCAGCTCCGCAAGCGCCAGCTCCTCGCCGTCGAGCGAGACCGGCACGCCAGCCTCGAACCCGATCGTCACCTCCGTGGGCGGCGGCGCCGAGGCCGGATTGCCGGTGAGGGCGTACGGCTCCTCCGGCGGAGCGGCCCACGGGTCCTCGAGCACGCCCGCCTCGATCGCGCGGCCGAACAGGTTCTCGTCGATGGAGAACGGCGCCTCGCGGGTTGCGGCGACCTGAATGCCCTTGGCGAGCGCGTAGTCGATCTCCTCGTCGCGGGTCCAGATCCGGTCGCGGAGCGGCGCGATCACGCGCAGGCCAGGATTCTGCGCCTTGAAGGAGAGCTCGAAGCGAAGCTGATCGTTGCCCTTGCCGGTGCAGCCGTGCACGACCGCCTCGGCGCCGAGCTCTCCGGCCAGGTCGGCGACCGCCTGCGCGATCACCGGGCGCGAGAGGGCCGAGACGAGCGGATACTTGCCCTCGTAGAGCGCGTTGACCTTGATCGCCTGCGCGCACTGCTCCTCGGCGAACTCGGCCTTGCGGTCGAGGAGGACGACGTCGTCGGCACCTGCGGCCCGGCCGCGGGCGATCGACTCCTCGAGGTCGAACTCCTGGCCGACGTCGACGAGCACGGCGACAACCTCGTCGTAGCCGTACCAGTCCTCCTTCAGCCAGCTGACGATGCAGCTCGTGTCGAGACCGCCCGAAAAGGCGACCACAGCAATCTTGCTCATTTGCATAGTATGCAGATATAACGCATTTCATGCAAACGGTAGGCTGAGTGCGTGGACGCTCGCTTCGTCGACTGCCGTCCCCGCGAGGCGTACCTCGCCGGCCACATCCCGGGCGCGGCGCACGCCGACCCGGAGGCCGACCTGACGGGGACGGTCGGAGGCGGTCGTCACCCGCTCCCGGCCGCAGCGTCGTTCGCGGCCTGGGCCTCGGCCGCCGGGATCGGCCTCGCCACGCTCGTCGTCGGCTACGACGAGGGCACGGGCTGGGCCGCACGACTGTGGTGGCTGCTGCGCCACTTGGGGCACGACGACGCGGCGGTGATCGACTTCGCTGCCTGGCATGGCCCGCTGCGGCCGGGAACGGAGCAGCACCAGCCGGCCGAGTTCGTCCCGCGGCCACGCGAAGACGACATCGCGGCTGCGGACGAGCTGCTCGGCCGGCTCGGCGACGCCCGCCTGACGCTCGTCGACGCTCGAGCACCCGAGCGCTGGCGCGGTGAGGTGGAGCCGATCGATCCGGTCGCAGGCCGGATTCCCGGAGCGCGCAACCGCTTCTTCCTCGACGAGACGCCGCTGCCCACGGAGCTGCTCGAGGCCGAGGAGCTCGTCGTCTACTGCGGTTCGGGCGTGACCGCCTGCGCCGTACTGCACGAGCTCTTCCTCGCCGGCCGCGAGGACGCGCGCCTCTATCCGGGCTCGTTCAGCGAGTGGTACGCGCTCGGGCCGGTCGAGCGCGGCTGATTCCTTGCGCAAGATGAGCATCCGCGGAAGCGGATGCTCATCGCGCGAAGATCCCTAAAGGGACGCTTCGCGGCCCAACAGCACGATTCCCCTCTAAGTGACTGTGGCTGCGAGCTGGTGCGCCCGGTGCGGCGAGATGCCGTAGCGCTGCGCCCGCACGAGCTCGTGCGCACCGTCCTCGAGCTCGACGAGCGGCAGCAGCTCGACGTCGCGCAACCTGATCTGCAGCGACAGCCCCTCCGTGAACGCGTAAGGGCTGAGCTCGTTGGCGAGCGTCCCCGCGACGGGATCGCTCCGCCAGCCGTCGACGTCGTCCCAGAGCTCACTAAGCGCTGCGAAGTCTGGCTCGCTCACCTCGATCCAGGCGCCGTACCCGAAATAGCCGGGTCCGCCTGCGATCGGCAGCTCGAGCAGCGCCCGGACGAAGTAGCGGTCGCCGGCTTCGGCGTGCAGGACGGCCGAATCATCACTGACCAGACAGCGGCGCTCCCGCTCGTCCTCGTCGAGCAGGAAGATCGGCTGCGGCAGGCCCATGCGGATGTCACGCGTCTCGCCCGCGTGCGTCTCTCCACAGACGTCGCAGGTGAAGCTCACTACGCCGCGCCGGGCAGGTACTGCTGCCAGACCTGCGGGATCGTCGGGGTCGCCAGATGGATGAAGAGCACCGGCGCGGGCGGGCGCGGCAGGCGCCGCAGGTGCAGGCCCGAGTCCTCGAGCAGACGGTCGCCCTTGCGCAGGTTGCACGGCGCGCACGCAGTGACGACGTTCTCCCAGATCGACTCGCCGCCCTTCGAGCGCGGCACGACGTGGTCGAGCGTCAGCCGGCCGGAGGTGGTGCCGCAGTAGACGCAGCGCCAGCCGTCACGGGCGAACAGCGCCCGCCGTGAGATCTTCCGCTGGATCGCACGCGGCACTCGCACGTACTGGACGAGCCGGATCACGTGCGGCCAGGCGTAGGTGTCGGTCGCCGAACGGAGGCCCTTGGGCAGGCTCTCCAGGATCTCGGCCTTCCCTTTCCAGACGAGCACGTGCGCGCGCCGCACCGAGCAAACGTTCAGCGGCTCGTAGCTTGCATTCAGGACGAGGACCTGTTGCACCGCTCACAAATTAGCACCGCGCAAGACCCCTGAAAGGCCCGCTTTGCGTCCAGCCGGCTAACGAGCCATGGCGCGTTCTACGGCTTCGAGCTCCTCGGGAGACAGCGCGATCGGCGCGCGGCCGCGATCGAGCTCCTTGACGTACAGACGGGCGTAGTCGCGGCCCTGGATCGCGGTCACCACGGTCCCGGTGCGGTTCGAATCGAGAAAGGCGAACGACGCCGACTGGTGGCCGCCGGTGCCCGCGTACGCGTCATAGCGGACGACGGCGGTGTTCGTCAGCGAGCCGTCCACGCGCTGGTCGACGCGGGAGAGGCCCGCCGCGATCTCGTCGACGGCCCGGTGCAGATCGTCGATGCGGCCCTGAAGCGACACGGCGAACTCGACGAGGTCGGCGCGGCCGCCGCCGAGCAGGACGCGCTGGGCGTTCCGGAGCCGCCGGACGCGGACCCAGAGCCAGAAGCACGTTCCGAGCGCGATCGCCGCAGCCGAAGCCGCGGCAATGGCGACGATCAGGGCGGTGGTCACGCTCCCAGCGAGAAGATGACCGGGTACTCGGCCGAGTTGTTGCCGGTGTTCTCCTCCCCGGGCACCGGATCGACGTCGATCCGCATGATCCGCCGCTCGCCGAAGTCGACCGAGGGGAAGTCGCGGAAGACGACGGTCTTCGTCTCGCCGGGATTGATGATGTCGATCGTCTGTTTCTTCACGATCGGCGTCGGGCTCTGCTGAATCGTCAGCGTCACCTGGACCTTGACCTCCTGGTTGTCGCCGCTGTCCGCGACGGCGACGGCGAAGGCCAGGTCGGTGGATGCCTCGACGGTGTTCTCGGTCGAGGCCGAGAGCTGCTGGCCGCCGGGAACCACCTTCACCGACTCGATGTTCGTGCCGTGCAAGCCACTTGTCCCACCGGTCCCCGAGGCGGCAGAGCCGTTGATCCGCTCCCAGATCGGCACCATCGAGCGTGTGCTCGCGAGGTCCGGGGTCTGGACGAACTTCGAGTCCGGAACCTGAATGCCGCGAAGCTTCGCGTCCTGCTGGAGCAAGGTCACGGACGGCAACTTGAAGAGGTCCTGCCAGACGACGTCGCTCGCGACGAGCCGCTCGGCCTGCGAGGCCAGCAGCACGCCGGCGGCGGCCGCGTCCTTCGAGCCCTGCGTCCGCCGGAAGGCCTCGGCAAGACCGGCCAGCCCGTCGGCGCGGAACGAGAGCGCCTCGACGGCCGCATCGTGAGCATCGCGCAGCCGTCCGGGCGGATCGAGCTTGCCGGCGCGCGTGACGCCGATCTGCTGCTGCGTGACGAGGCCGGCGAGCTGCTTCTGGAGGTCGGCCGGCTTGATCCCTGGCGTCGTCAGGACGTCGCTGAGCTCGCGCCCGACGCGATCCGAGTCGCGCGCCACGGCCGACATGTCCGTCATGTAGGTGTCGTACGCGTCTCGCTTCTTGTTCTCCTGGCAGCTCTGCGCCCAGACCAGGAGCAGCACGACGATCAGGATCGCAAAGGCGATCAGGCCGAGTAGGCGCAGGAGCGGCGTGAATCCGGCGCGCGGACGGATCGGGCCGCGCGGCGTCCGGGGCCCCCGTCCTCCCAGGGGGCGGCCCAGCGGACGACGGAGGGTGCGCTCACGTCCGGCAGCCTCCCGGGTCTCGGGCTCCTCGAAGAAGTCGAACTCGAAGTCTGATTCGCGGTCGCTCATGGCTGGAACCGGTCGATCGGCGCCACTGTAACCGTTGCTCCGGCCGTTCTCGCGCGGAAGGATTCGCTCCTGCGGCGGCCAACCCAGCTGAAGCCGTGTCTGCTGCCGCACATGCGCTCCCTCGCCGGGAGCTCGTCCTCGACCGCTACCGCCCGCTGAGGCCGCTCGGCAGCGGCGGCTCCGGGTCGGTCTGGCTCGCGCGCGACGAGCAGACCGGGCTGGACGTGGCGCTGAAGATCATCCCGCGAGAGGGGAAGGCCGCCGACCGCGCCGAGCGGGAAGCCGAAGCGGCGTCACGCCTGCGGCACGAGCGCTGTCTCCGCTCCTACGGGTTCGGCTCCGACTCCGGCCACGTCTACATCGCCTACGAGTACGTCAGCGGCAGGACGCTCCGGGACGCGATGCGCGCCGGCGAGCTGCGCGACGGCCAGGCAGTCGAGGCGGCGGCGCAGATCCTCGATGGTCTGGCACACGCGCACAGCCGCGGGATCATTCATCGCGACGTCAAGCCGTCGAACGTCCTGCTCGCGGACGACGAGGGCATCTCGGTCCGCCTCCTGGACTTCGGGCTCGCCCAGTTCGACGAGGCCGAGACGCTGACCGCGGTCGGCGACGTCCCCGGAACGCTCGCGTACATCTCGCCGGAGCGCCTGAGCGGCGAGGAAGCAGGCGCAGCCAGCGACGTCTGGGGAGTGGGAATCCTGCTCTGGGAGGCCCTGGCGGGCAAGCATCCGTTCTGGGGTGTGCCGCTGTCGAAGATGGCCGCCACGATCGAGGTGGGAGCGCCACCGCTCCAGCTGGAGCGTCCCGACCTGCCGAAGCGCCTGCTCAGTGCGCTCGGCCACGCGCTCGCCCGCGACCCGGCCAGGCGTCCACCGGCGGCCGCACTCGCAAAGGAGCTGCGGGCGGCGCTGACCGGCGCGCAGCGTGCGACAAAGGTCGAACGTGTCTATCAGACACAAAGTCTCCTCCGGTTGGCGCCCGCGGCCTCGGCGGGACTCGCCGCCGGCGTCGGCGCGGCGATGCTGCCGTTCTACCCCACCGGCGCCGCGCCGGCGATCGCCGTCATCGCAGCGGTGGCGGCTTTCCTAGCGCCTCGGGCCGGTCTCGCGCTCGCGCTCGCAGCGCCGGTCTTTCCCCTCGGCAACGTCTCGCTCGGCCTCGCCGTCGCCTACGGCGCGGTCGCGCTCGCCTGGCTCGCACTCTGCTGGCGGGACGCGCGCGCCGGCCTCGCCTTCCTGGCGGGGCCGCTGCTCGCACCGCTCGGCCTGCTGGCGCTCGCCCCGGTGGCCGTGGTCGCAGTGAGCCGCGGCGCCGCTCGACGTGCAGCGCAGGTGGTCGCGGCGGTCACGGCGGCGACCGTCACCGCCGGGCTCCGCGGCTGGGACCTTCCGTTCCGGCAGGGCGCGGTGCCACCGCTCGACCTCCCGGGTGTCGACAGCCCCACGGCCACCGCCGCCACGCTCGTCGGGGCCGTCCCGGGCGACCTCGCACTGGAAGCGCTCGCGCTCACCGCGCTCACCGTCGCCCTCCCGTACGCTCGCACACCGTGGCGGATCGCAGGTCTCGGCGCAGGTGCGCTCGCCGCCCTGCTCCTCGCCGCGCCGGCGGCACCGGCACTGCCGCTCGTCGCGGCGGTCTGGCTCACGTGCGCCGGGCTCGCGCTCAAGTCCGAGCATTAGACTCGGTCGTCGGGGGAACGTGTTCCCCGACCGGATGAGCGTCCTCAGGAACATCGAGCAGAAGATCGAAGGCCTCTTCGAGGGGATGTTCGGCCGTGCGTTCAGGACGCACGTTCAGCCGGTGGAGCTCGCGCGGAAGCTCGCGAAGGAGATGGACGAGCACCGCACCATCTCGGTCTCCCGCGTCTACGTCCCGAACGAGTACTCCGTCTACCTCTCGGAAGGCGACCGCGCCCAGTTCTCGGGCTACGAAGGCTCGCTGATCGGCGAGCTCCAGGACTATCTCGTCGAGCATGCGCGGCGCGAGACCTACGCACTGCTGACGCCACCCAAGGTGCTGATGCTGACCGACGCCGACCTGTCGATCGGCGAGTTCGGGATCGCGACACGGGTCGTGCAGCCCGAGGGCAAGCGCGGCCCTGCCCTCGACGAGCCGGCCGCTCAGGTCGAGCCGGGCGCGACGATGATCTACAAGGCCAAGGCGCCGCAGCCGACGGAGGCCGTCTCCCCGGCCGAGCTCGGAGTCGAGCAGGAGTCGTTCTCGCTGACCATGAACAGGCGCAAGCACGCAGTCGAAGGCGGCAAGGTCGTGCTCGGGCGCTCCAAGGACTGCGACGTGCAGGTCGAGGACGCCAACGTCTCGAGGCGCCACGCCGAGCTGCGCAGGGAAGGCTCCTCCTGGTGGCTCGTCGATCTCGACTCGACCAACGGCACCGAGCTGAACGGCAAGCGGGTGCAGCGAATGCGGCTCGACGACGGGGACACGATTACCCTGGGCGCGACCGATCTCGTCTTCGAAAGGATTGCGCAGCCGTGAACATCGCCGTCGACGAAGCGCTGCTGATCCTCAAGGTCGGCTTCATCGTGCTGCTCTACCTCTTCATCTGGCGGATCGTCCGCAGCGCAAGCCGTGACTTCCGCGTCGGGCCAGCAGCGGAAAGCGTGATCCTGGCGCCGACGGACGCGGCCGCGCTCGGGCTCGCCCCGGTGACCCGCGCCAAGCTCGTCGTCCTGAAGAGCCCGGCGCTCGACCCCGGCGAGGAGGTGCCGGTCGACTCGCTGCCGGTCGCGATCGGACGCGGCGGCCAGAACGAGATACCTCTCGAAGGCGACGACTTCGCCTCCGCGCAGCATGCGCGCTTCGAATCCAAGCGCGACGGCCTCTGGGTCGAGGACATCGGCTCGACGAACGGCACATTCGTGAACGGCGCCCGCGTGACGACGCCGCGGCGGCTCTCGAAGGGCGACGTCGTCCGCGTCGGCCAGACCGACTTCAGGGTGGACGTCTGATGCTCGGCCGGTCGGCAGTCATCTCCGACACCGGGCGGCGGCGCAGGCACAACGAGGACCAGTACGTCTGCGTGCCTCCGCTTTTCGCGGTCGCGGACGGGATGGGCGGCGCGCAGGCGGGAGAGGTCGCGTCCGGTCTGGCCGCAGCCGTGCTGAACGAGGCGGCGCCGGACGGGGGCATCGTCGAACGCGGCGAAGAGCGCGTCGCCTCGCTGATCCAGGAGGCGAACCGCCGGGTGTTCCAGCGCTCGAGCGAGGACGCGGCCACGTCCGGGATGGGGACGACGATGACGGTTGCGCTCGTGGACGGCGACACGATCGCGTGGGGCCACGTTGGCGACTCGCGCGCGTATCGCATCCGCGACGGCAAGGTCGAGCAGTTGACCGACGACCACTCGCTCGTCGGCGAGCTCGTGCGCAGCGGCAGGCTGTCGGTCGAGGAGGCGGAGTCGCACCCGCAGCGCTCGGTGATCACCCGCGCCCTCGGGACCGAGGCCGACGTGGACGTTGACACCTTCACGGTCGAGGCTGAGCCGGGAGACATCTACCTGATCTGCTCCGACGGCCTCACGGACATGGTTTCCTCGCGCGAGCTCGAGGCGCTGCTCGCCGACCGGATCGACGACCTCGACGCCCTGGCCCGCGTCCTCGTCGATGCAGCGAACGCCGGCGGGGGTGAGGACAACATCACGGTCGTCCTCTTCCAGATGGCCGCCAGCTCCCCGGCCAGCTCGGAAGTGACGATGGCGTCGCCGGCAGTGACCCTGCCCGAGCCGGAACCGGAAGCAACGGTGGACGACGAGGACACCCTCTCCGGGCTCGAGGCAATCCCGGCCGTCGACACCGCGGTCATGTCTCCCGACGCGGTGGAGGAGCAGCTACGGCAGCTCGAGCCGGAGCCCGAGCCGGTGCCCGCGACGCAGGCGAAGCCGCGCCGGCGGCTCACGCCGCTGATCGCGATCGTCGTGCTCCTCACGGCCATCGGCGTCCTCGCGTACTGGGGGCTGACCCGCTGAGTCCGCCGATCGCATGACTGTGCGCAATCGAGAGCTGCTGAACCTGATCGCCGTGAGCCTCCTCACGGCGATTGGCTTTGCAAGCGTGTACATCGCCCGCTCCGAGGACGTCAACGCGGCCTCGCTCACGTACGCGGGCATCTTCATGGCGCTCTACCTCACGGCACACCTGGTCGCGCGCTTCACGGTGCCCTACGCCGACCCCGTGCTGCTGGCGCTCGCGGCGCTGCTGTCAGCCATCGGGGTGACCGTGATCTATCGGCTCGAGCCCGCCGACGCCGGCCGTCAGAGCATCTGGGTCGTGATCGGCGTCGTCCTGTTCGCATCGACGCTCCTCCTGCTCAGGCACGACTACCGGCGCGTCGAGTCGTACAAGTACCTGTTCGGGATCTCGGCAATCGTGCTGCTGATGCTGCCCGCGCTGCCGGGCATCGGGCAGACGATCAACGGCGCCCGCCTCTGGGTGAAGGTCGGCTCGTTCCAATTCCAGCCGGGCGAGCTGGCGAAGATCTTCCTGATCATCTTCCTCGCCGGCTATCTGCGCGACAAGCGTGAGGTGCTCGCGCAAGGGCGGCTCAAGGACTTCGGGCCGCTGCTCCTGATCTGGGGGGCTGCGATGCTCGTGCTGCTGCAGACGAACGACCTCGGTAGCGCGCTGCTTCAGTTCGGGATCTTCCTCGCGATGCTCTACGTTGCCACCGGCCGCGCCGCCTACGCGCTGGCGGGACTCGGGCTCTTCATCGCCGGCTCCGCGTTCGTCTACCACTTCGTCGGCCACGTGCACGATCGCGTCACGATCTGGCTCCATCCGTGGACCGACCAGCCGGTCTATTGCGCCTCGACCGGCGAACTCGCGCTCCGCCAGGACTGCGGCTCCTTCCAGCTCGTCAAGAGCCTCTACTCGATCGCAAACGGCGGCTTCGGCGGCACCGGCCTCGGCAAGGGCACCTTCACGACGACCGCTGGCGACCCGATCATCCCGTTCCTCAACACCGACTTCATCTACTCCGCGATCGCGCAGGAGCTCGGCCTCGTCGGCGCAGCGGGGCTGCTGCTCGTCTTCATGCTCTTCGTGGCGCGCGGGATGCGGGTGGCGCTGATGGCCGACGATGGCTTCTCGAAGCTCCTCGCCGCCGGCCTGACCTTCGGCTTCGCGCTCCAGACGTTCATCATCGTCGGCGGCGTCCTCCGGGTGATCCCGCTGACGGGGATCACCCTCCCCTTCGTCTCCTACGGCGGATCGAGCGTCGTGGCGAACTTCGTCCTGCTCGCAATGCTCCTGCTCGTCTCGAACCGCGCGAACGCGAACGCGCAGGGGCGGCGCGCGTGAACCGGCAGATCACCCGGCTCGCCTTCGCCGGGCTCGGGCTGATCGTGGCGCTCGTCGTCGCGACGACCTACTGGCAGACCTGGGCGGCAGGCGACCTCGCCGACCGCCAGGACAACCAGATCGAACGGGTAGCGCAGTTCACGATCAAGCGCGGCGAGATCAAGACTCCGGGTGCGGTGCTGGCGCGGAACGTCGCGAAGAAAATCGGCGGGCGGACGCTCTACTTCCGGGCGTACCCCACGCACGGCCTCGCGGCCCACGTCGTCGGCTACTCGACGCAGTCTCGCTTCCGTACCGGGCTCGAGCGGTCGATGAACGACTACCTGACAGGCGCGAACGCGAACCTCTCGACAGTGCTGGACACGACCCTCGACCGGCTCAAGGGCACGACGATCAAGGGGAACGAACTGAAGCTGACGCTCAACGCGCGCGCCCAGCGCGTCGCGCTCCAGGCACTCGGCACCCGGTGCGGCGCGGTCGTCGCCCTCGAGCCCAAGACCGGGAAGGTGCTCGTGATGGCCTCCTCGCCCACGTACGACCCGAACGACGTCGAGGGCAACTTCGACCGCGCGACGGGAACGCGCGCAGACTGCAAGCGGCCGGACGCGCTCCTCAACCGCGCGACCGCCGGCCTCTACGCTCCCGGATCCACCTTCAAGGTCGTGACCGCTTCGGCCGCGATCGACTCTGGGCGGTTCACCCCGAGCTCGAGCTTCGTCGACCCCGGCTACTGCGAGGTCTACGGCAAGCGGGTCAACAACTACGACACGTCGTCGCCCTTCGGCCGGCTCGACCTGCGGACGGCGCTGAAGCACTCGGTCAACTCGGTCTTCTGCAACATCGGCAAGGAACTCGGGGCGAAGAAGCTGGTCGAGTACGCGAAGCGCTTCGGCTTCTACTCGACGCCGCCGCTGGAGACACCGTCGAACGAGCGGGCGCCGAGCGGCCTCTTCAAGGGCACGACGCTCTTCGACCCGAAGGAGGACACCGATGTCGACCCGGGCCGGTTCGCCTTCGGCCAGGAGCGCTTGCTCGTGACGCCGCTGCAGATGGCGATGGTCGCGGCGACGATCGGCAACGACGGCGTCGTCATGCGGCCCTACGTGGTCGACCAGGTCGTGGGGTCCGACGGCTCGACCGTCATCCGGACAAAGCCACAGGATCTCGGCCGAGCGGTCAAGACCGAGACGGCGAAGGAGGTGGCCGAGATGATGAGGGGGGCCGTCGAGGGCGGTACCGGCACGGCCGCCAAGATCTCCGGGCTGATCGTCGGCGGGAAGACCGGAACCGCTGAGACGGGGATCGCGGGACTGAACACGACCTGGTTCATTTGCTACGCGGGCAAGGACAAGCCGCAAGTCGCGGTGGCGGTCGTGGTCGAGCAGCAGAACTCGACGGGCGGCGAGACAGCCGCCCCGGTCGCCCGCGAGGTGCTGCAGGCACTCCTGCCAGGCGCGGCGAACTCCTAACCTGTACCGCTATGGCGTCCGGCGACAATCTCATCGACACGCTCTTCGACGGGCGCTACCTGATTATCCGAAAGCTCGGCTCGGGCGGGATGGCGAACGTCTACCTGGCCATGGATCAGGAACTCGGACGCCGCGTCGCGATCAAGATCCTCGACGACCGCCACGCTCGCGACGAGCAGTTCGTGGAGCGGTTCCGGCGCGAGGCCCAGAACGCCGGCGGGCTCTCACATCCGAACATCGTCTCGATCTACGACCGGGGCGACTCGGAGGGCACGTACTACATCGCGATGGAGCACGTCGAGGGGCGGACGCTGAAGGAGCTGATCGTCGCGCGGGGCCCGTCACCGCTCGGGATCGCGATCGACTACACGCGGCAGATCCTCTCGGCGCTGCGCTTCGCCCACCGGAACGGGATCGTGCATCGCGACATCAAGCCCCACAACGTGATCGTGGACGGCGAGGGCCGGGTGAAGGTGATGGACTTCGGGATCGCCCGCGCCGGCGCCGCGAGCCAGATGACGGAGGCCGGGTCGATCATCGGCACAGCGCAATACCTCTCACCCGAGCAGGCGCGCGGCGCCCCTGTCGACCAGACGTCCGACCTCTACTCGACCGGGATCGTCCTCTATGAGCTGCTGACCGGCGCCGTGCCGTTCACGGGAGAGACGCCCGTCGAGATCGCCATGAAGCACCTGTCGCAGGCGCCCGTGCCGCCGTCCGCGCACCGGCCCGAGGTGCCACGCGACCTCGACTACGTCGTCCTCCGCGCGCTCGCCAAGGATCCGGCCCAGCGCTACCACTCCGCCGAGGAGATGGACTCCGACCTCGAGCGGATCGCGCGCGGGATCGGCGTCTCCGCCGAGACGGCCGAGGCTGCGACGTCGGTGCTCTCCCGCACGGACGTGGGAGAGGCGGCCACGACGATCGGCCCGGCCGCGCCGCCGACCACCACGTACACGCCAGGCCGCTACTACGAGTACGACGAGCCGCCGCGACACCGCTCCGTGTGGCCGTGGCTGCTGGCGATCCTGCTCGTGGCGGGCGCGCTCGTCGGCGGCTGGTTCGTCTACCAGGGCTTCCAGGATCAGCTGAGCCAGGCGAAGCCGGTCGCGGTCCCGGATGTCGTCGGCGTCCCCGAGCAGCTCGCAGTCCGTCAGATCCGCAACGCCGACCTGAAGGAGCTGATCGTCCGCCAGGAAGACGAGGACGCGAAGAAGGGCCTCGTCTTCAAGCAGGACCCACAGCCCGGCGACAGAACCGACCGCGGCAACTTCGTCACCATCTACGTCTCCGAAGGGAAGCCGAAGACGCACGTCCCGAACGTCGTCGGCAAGAGCCGCGACGAGGCGGTCGCGGAACTCGTCAGCGCCAAGCTGAAGGCGAACGTCGTCACCGTGAACTCGCTCAAGACGGTCAACGAGGTGCTCGCGCAGGCGCCGAAGCCGGGCACGGAGCTGATCGTCAACTCGACCGTCCGGATCAACGTCTCGAAGGGGCCGCGACCGATCACGATCCCGAACGTCGTCGGCAGCGCGTTCGAGACCGCCCAGTCGCAGCTCCAGGGCGTCGGCTTCGCCGTCGCCCGCGAGGATGTTGAGGACGCCGCCGATGCCGGGATCGTGGTCGGCCAGAATCCGACTGCCGGCGGCCAGCTGGGCAAGGGCTCGGTCGTCACGCTCCAGGTCTCGAAGGGACCTGCGACGTCGCAGGTCCCGGACGTCACGAGCCAGACCCAGGCCGACGCACGCGCGCAGCTGAAGTCGTCCGGCTTCACCGCTCAGGTCGTGGAGGAGATCGTCGACGACCAGACCCTGGACGGGAGAGTGCTCTCGCAGGATCCGGAGGGCGGCACCGACGCCAAGCAGGGCACGTCGGTGGTGATCGTCGTCGGCCGCTTCCAGGCCGCACCGCCCCCGGCCGCGACGACGACGGCAACGACGACCACTCCGTGAGCGACCGGATCCGCGTCGCCGTCGTCGCCGGCGGCCGCTCGAGCGAGCACGAGATTTCGCTCGCCTCGGCCCGGTCGGTGCTGGAGGCACTCGACCCGGAGCACTACGAAGTGACGCAGATCGCAATCGGCCGCGACGGTCGCTGGGCGCTCGAAGCGCCAAGTAACAGCCTGTTGCAAGGCAGCGTTGCGGAGACGCTCCCCGTGCTCGCCGACTCGAAGCCCGCCGAGGCGCTCGGCGCAGTCGACGTCGTGCTGCCCGTGCTGCACGGCCCCTTCGGCGAGGACGGCACCGTCCAGGGGCTGCTCGAGCTCGCGGGGATCCCGTACGTCGGGGCCGGCGTCGCCGCCTCCGCGCTCTGCATGGACAAGGACCTGTTCAAGGCCGTGCTGCGAGACCGCGGCATTCCGGTCGCCCGCAACGCGACCCTTCGGCTGGGCGACGAGATCGAGAACCCGTTCGGCTACCCGGTGTTCGTCAAGCCCGCGCGGCTCGGGTCGTCCGTCGGGATCTCGAAGGCCCACGACGACTCCGAGCTCGAGACCGCCGTGGCGCTGGCGCGCCGGCACGACGAGAAGGTCCTGGTGGAGGAGTTCGTCGCCGGGACGGAAGTCGAATGCGGTGTGCTCGGCAATCTGCGCCCGCCACCGATCGCGTCAGTCGTCGGGGAGATCGTCCCGCACGCCGAGTGGTACGACTACGCCGCCAAATACGACGCGGGCGGCTCCGACATCGTCGTCCCGGCCCGGATCCCGGAGGAGACCGCGGCCCGCGTCCAGGAGCTCGCCGTCGACTCGTTCATCGCGACGGAGTGCGAAGGGATGGCCCGTGTCGACTTCTTCGTCCGCGAGGACGGCGAAGTGGTGGTGAACGAGATCAACACGATTCCCGGCTTCACCTCGACGAGCGTGTACGCGCGGCTGTTCGAGGCCTCGGGGATTCCCTACGCAGACCTGCTCGACCGCCTGATCCAGCTCGCGCTCGAGCGCCACGAGCGCCGGTCGAACCTGGAGTACTAGTTCGCCCTGGCCTCGTTGATGTGGGCCACCCGGTCAAGCTTGGTGATCCAGATCACGTAGAACCGGGACTTCGCGCCGTTGAGGTCCCAGGTCGTGCTGTCCGTCACCGTCCGCGAGGACCCGACCACGGTGTCGAAGGGTCCCTGCGAGGACGTGCCGGCCCGGATCTCGGCGGTGAACCCCGGCGTGTCGGTCGTGACTGCAATCTGCGAGAGCTGGCGCTCGGAACCCGCATCCAGCACCAGGCCGACGCCAGGCTTCGCGAACGAGTTGTACCGCTCGGTCGTCCAGTAGGTCGCAGGGTTGCGGTCGGTCGCGTCCCGGACGCGCTCGCTGTGCTCTTCTCCGTCTCCCTGCGGGTCGAACGATGCGACCCCTTGGAGCTTCACCGTGCCGGCTGCGGCCGTGCCGGGGGTCCCGCCGCCGTCGCGCCGCGCGAGCAGGATGCCGCCGATCACCGCCGCCAGCAGCAGCAGGCCGACGAGAACGGGCCAGACGGGAAACGACCTGCGCTTGGCTCGCCGGCGCGGCGCCCGTTGCGGCGGCGGCGCGGGCTTGGCCTTGATGATCATCGTCGCCTCGCCGCCCTCTTTGCCGTCGAGCTCGGCCCGCACCGATTCGAGCTCGCTCACGACATCGTCCATCGAGGCCGGACGCTCGGTCGGAAGCTTCGCCATAGACCGCTCGATCAGCGAGGCGAGCCGCAGCGGCGTGTCGGGACGGCGGTCGAGCACGCTCGGCACGGGATCGTTCACGTGCTTCATCGCGACGGTGAGGAAGTTGTCGCCGGGATAGGGCACTTCCCCGGCCAGCAGCTCGTAGAGGACGACGCCGAACGAGTAGACGTCCGTCTGCGCGTCGACGCGCTCGCCGCGGGCCTGCTCGGGCGCGATGTAGTGGCTCGTTCCGAGCACGGTGCCGGTCTCGGTCTGCCCGACGGCGTCGAGCGTGCGGACGATCCCGAAGTCAGTCACCTTGGCGAGGCCCTCGCCGTTCAGGAGCACGTTCTGCGGCTTCACGTCGCGGTGGACGAGCCCCTGCGTGTGCGCGAAGGAGAGCGCCCGGCCGACCTCGAGGCCGAGCTCGAGCACGCGCCGGACGGGAAGCGGGCCGCCGCGCACGACGAGCTCCTTCAGGTTCTCGCCGTCGATCAGCTCGAAGACGATGAACTGCCTGCCGTCCTCCTCGCCGCGGTCGATCACCGTAACGATGTGCGGATGCGAGAGCTGCGCGACGGCGCGCGCCTCGCGGCGGAAGCGCTCGACGTGCTCCTCGTCGCGTCCGAACTGCTCGTGCAGGATCTTGAGGGCCACGTTCCGCTCGAGGAGCGTGTCGAAGGCGCAGTAGACCGTGGACATGCCGCCGGAGCCAACGGTCTCCTTCAGCTCGTACCGGTCCGCGATCAATTCCTGCAAAGCCACAGAAACCTATCGTTCCCTACGCCCGGAAAACCGAACTAGCCGAGCACGTGGCCGAGCGCGGCTTCCCAGGCGCCGAGCGCCTCGTCGAGCTCGGCGTCGGTGAGCACGAGGGGACAGAGCACACGGATCGAGTTGCCGTAGACACCGGCCTTGAGCAGCAGCAGCCCTCCCTGCATGGCGGCGTCGATCACAGCCTGGGCGAGCTCGGGCGCGGGCTGCTTGGTCGCGCGGTCGGCGACGAGCTCGATCGCGAGCATCGCGCCAAGGCCGCGTACCTCGCCGATGGCGGGGAAGCGCTCCTGCCAGGCGAGCATGCGGCCGCGCAGCGTGTCGCCGATCGCGACGGCCCGCTCGCAGAGCCCCTCCTCGTCGATCACGTCGAGGACGGCGAGCGCGGCGGCCTGTGCCACGGGGTTGCCGACGAACGTGCCGCCGACTGCCCCGTCGTGCGCCGCGTCCATGATCTCGGCCTTGCCGAGCACGCCCGACAGCGGCAGGCCGGCCGCGATCGACTTGGCGACGGTGATCAGGTCGGGCTCGACGCCGTAGTGCTCGATCGCAAACAGCTTGCCGGTGCGCGCGAAGCCGGTCTGCACCTCGTCGGCGATCAGGCAGATCCCGTGCTCGTCGCAGATCGAGCGCAGCCCCTCCATGAACTCCTCGCCGGCCGGCAGGAAGCCGCCCTCACCCTGGACGGGCTCGACGATGATCGCCGCCACCTGCTCGGCCGCCACCTGCGTGAGGAAGAGCTGGCGCAGCTCGGCGAGCGCGGTGCGGGCGTCCGGCCCGCGGTAGTCCTGCGGGAAGGGTGCCCGGTAGACCTCGGGCGCGAGCGGCCCCATTCCGGCCTTGTACGGGTGCGGACGCGACGTGAGCGTCATTGCGAGCAACGTGCGGCCGTGGAAGGCGCCCTCGAACGCGATCACGGCAGGGCGCTTGGTGTAGAGGCGCGCGAACTTGACGGCGTTCTCGACCGCCTCGGTGCCGGCGTTGAAGAAGACAGCCTTCGCGGGCCCGCGGAACGGCGCGCGCTCGAGCAGGCGCTCGGCGAGCTCGACGTAGGCCTCGTAGGGAACGACCGTGAAATCCGTGTGGGCGAAGCGCCCCATCTGCTCGGTGACGGCCTCGATCACGCGCGGGTGCGCGTGGCCGACGTTGAGGCAGCCGACGCCGCCCGTGAAGTCGATGAAGACGTTGCCGTCGACGTCGGTCAGCGTGGCGCCGCGGCCTTCCTGCGCCACGATCGGCAGGACGATCGACTTGGCGTTCGCGATCACGCGCTGCTTGCGCGCCAAGATCTCAGCCGAGCGCGGGCCCGGGATCGCGGTACGTATGTCGATCGTCTTCGTCGTCGCCATAGGCCCAGCCTAGCTCACCGACCGGCTCTACCGACCGGACTCGTGCCGGGCTGAATACGCTTCGCACGATGGAGGAGCGCGACCTCGATTCCGACCCGCTGCGGCAGTTTCAGCGCTGGTTCGACGAGGCGCGTGACGCGGGGGTCGCGACGCCGGAGTCGATGACGCTCGCGACCGCGGCGCGGGACGGACGTCCGTCCGCGCGGATGGTGCTGCTGAAGCACGCCGGCGACGACGGCTTCGTCTTCCACACGAACTACGAGAGCCGAAAGGGCGGCGAGCTGGCGGCGAACCCTCACGCGGCGCTCCTCTTCTACTGGCAGCTGCTGAGACGACAGGTTCGCGTCGAGGGCGAGGTCGAGCGCATCTCGGCGAAGGAGTCCGAGGACTACTACCGCACCCGGCCGCTCGGCAGCCGCATCGCTGCGTGGGCCTCGCCCCAGAGCCGACCGGTCGCCGGCCGCGACAAGCTGGAGAGCCTGTACGCCGGCGCCGCAGCCCGCTTCCCCGGTGACGACGTGCCGCGGCCGCCGCACTGGGGCGGCTTCCGGCTCGTCGCCGACAGGTATGAGTTCTGGGAGCACGCCGACAACCGGCTCCACGACCGCGTTCGCTACGAGCGCGACGGGGACGCCTGGAAGCGGGAGCGGCTCGCCCCCTAGCTCTTGAAGAGCGCCCGGGCCGTCTCGTGCGCGGCAGTGTCGTGCGCCTGCCAGAGCCGCTCGACCAGGCTCCCGAGCACGTCGCGGATGCCGACCATCCCAAGCAGGTGCTCGCCCTCGACGACCGGGAGATGCCGGATCTTCTTCTCTCCCATCAGCCTCGCGGCATCGAGCACTGCTGCGCCGACGTCGATCGTGAACGGCGCCCGGGTCATCACATCGCCGACCAGTACGGTGTCGAGGTCGGTCCCGTCACCGGACAGAGCAAGGACGTCACGCTCGGTGAAGATCCCGACCAGCCTCCCGACGTCGCAGACCGCGACGGCGCCGACACCCTCCTCGAGCATGCGGAGGACGGCCAGCCGGGCGGAGTCGTCGGTGTTCACCGTGACCACTCGCGTCTTCATGACGTCACCGATCGCCATGCCTGGAGAGTGTAACGACTGTTACGCAGTTGGGCTACGCCGGTGCGAGCGCGCCGGGCGTGTAGATGCCGAGCGGGTTCCACAGCAGATAGCCGCGCGCGCCCATCAGACGGGCCGCATCGATCTGGGCCCGGACGTCCGCGAGCCCGTACGTGCGCCCGTAGGAGAAGTCCTGCAGCCACGGGATCAGGGCGGCGTCGCTGCGCTTCAGCTCGCGCCGGAAGTCCGAGAGCGACCACTCGACCGTCGGGCCGGGAGAGCCGTTCGGATCCTCGAGCCCGTACTCGCCGGGGCCGAAGTGCGACGGGTAGACCATCGGGTAGACCGCGTCGACGTACTTGGAGATCCGCTTCGGGATCTGGCCGATGCCGAGGTCGCGCGTGGCGGAGAGGCCGAAGACATCCGTCGAGATGCGAACGCCGAGCGGCTTCAGGCGCTTCGACGCGTAGTGCGCGAACTCGGCGATCACCCAGCCCGGGGGTGTGGACGTCTTGTTCGGGAAGACGATCGACTCGACGTCGCCGTCGGTGGGGAAGCGGACGTAGTCGAACTGGATCTCGTCGAAGCCAGCGCGCGCCGCGACTTCGGCCAGCGAGACGTTGTAGTCCCAGACGCGCTTGTCGTATGGGTTCGTCCAGCCCAGGCCGGCTTGGTTGCGCCAGACGGAGCCGTCCGGGTTCTTGATCGCGAGCTCCGGGCGGCCGCCCGACAGGTGGGGGTCTTCGAAGACGACGACGCGGCCGATCAGGTAGACGCCCTTGGCGTGGATCGCCCGAGCGGCCTCGCGCGGCCGGTAGTACGGGCGCGCGGCCCCGATCTCGCGGGCGAGCGGCACCGCCGAGGTGACGAAGCCGACCTCGCCGTTCTCGTCCTTGACGTCGAGCTCGATCGTGTTCATCCCGGCGCTGACGAGCTTCAGGTATTCGGCGAGCTTCCCGTCGAGCGAGGCGAGCGCCATCGTCACGTGGATCCCGCGCACCTCCTCCGGATACTTCCTCGGCGCCTTCACGGGCGCGGCGGGCTGCTCGGCCGGCTGCGCAGCGGCCGGCGACTTCTTCGCGCCGGCGACGGCGGCCGTGTCGTCCTGGACCACGAATCTCGCTCCGGCGGCCAGGCTGGCCGTCACGACGAGCAGGAAGCTGAAAGCCACGGCGCGGCGGCGGCGGCGCCTCCGGCGCGCGTCTTCACGCCGCGCCCGAAAGCGCTCGTTCGGCTCCATCTGCTCGAACAGCATCGACACGGGCGCGCGAACGGTATGTGGAAAACGTCTCTTTTGCAAGAGGACCGTACAATCGCCTGGTGATCCTCTCCGACCGGACGATCAGGCAGCTGCTCGGCGAGGGCCGGATCGGCATCGATCCGTATGACGACGCGCTCGTCCAGCCGTCCAGCGTCGACGTGCGCGTCGACCGCTGGTTCCGCGTCTTCCGGAACTCTCGCTACCCCTACATCGACGTCAAGCAGGAGCAGGAGGAGCTGACCGAGCTCGTCGAGATCGACGACGAGACGCCGTTCATCCTCCACCCGGGCGAGTTCGTGCTCGGCTCCACGCTCGAGCGGATCCGGCTTCCGGACGACCTGGTTGCCCGGCTCGAGGGCAAGAGCTCGCTCGGCCGCCTCGGTCTCCTGATCCACTCCACCGCCGGCTTTATCGACCCGGGCTGGGACGGTCACGTGACGCTCGAGCTCTCGAACGTGGCCAATCTCCCGATCACGATCTACTTCGGGATGAAGATCGGCCAGATCTCGTTCGTGCAGATGACGGAGGCGGCCGAAACGCCCTACGGCGCCGGTTCGCTCGGCTCCAAGTACCAGGGCCAGCAGGGGCCGACGCCGAGCCGTTACTGGAAGAACTTCGAGTCATGAGAGTTCTCGTCACAGGCGGCACCGGCTTCGTCGGGCCGCACATCGTCCAGCGACTCGTCGACGACGGGCACACGGTCCGCGTGCTCGAGCGCAGTGCCGGCAGCAGCGCCGCGTCGCCGAACCAGGAGGCGGTCCGGGGCGAGATGACCGATGCGGCAAGCCTGCGGCAGGCGGCCGAGAGCCAGGAGGTGGTCGTCCACCTCGTCGCGCTTCTCGCGGCCCGCGCCGAGACCTTTCGGCGGGTGATGGAGGAGGGCACGCGCGACCTGATCGCGGCAGCTCGCGAAGCCGGTGTGCAGCGGTTCGTGCTCATGTCGGCGCTCGGCACGAGCGAGCAGACCAAGGATCTCGTGCCCTACTACCACGCCAAGTGGCAGATGGAGCAGGACGTGAAGGCGTCAGGCCTGGAGCATGTGATCTTCCGGCCGAGCTTCGTCTTCGGCCGTGGCGGGGGCGCGCTGGAGCAGTTCAGGCGGATCGCGAAGCTGTCGCCGGTGACGCCGATCGTCGGGCCGGGCACGCAGAGGATCCAGCCGATCTGGGTCGACGACGTCGCCGCGTACTTCGCGGCGGGCGTGGTGAAGCCCGAGGCCGCGAACCGCACGTTCGAGCTCGGCGGGCCGGACGTCGTCACCTGGAACGAATTCTGGTCACAGCTCAAGCAGGCGCAGGGCGCCCACCGGCCGAGCGTGCACGTGCCGTTCGGGCTGATGCGTATGCAGGCGGCTGTGCTCGAAAAGCTCCCCAAGCCCCCCGTCACCCGCGACCAGCTGAAGATGCTCGCGGCGGGCGACAACGTCGTGACGAACTCCGACGCGGTGGACACGTTCGGCCTCCCGCTCGTACCGCTCGACGAGCAACTCCGCCGCGGCACCGCCAAAGAGGCCTGAGAACGGACGAAGGGCCGCTTTCGCGGCCCTTCAGTCCTCGGTACCAGCTTGTATTAGCAGAGACGTTTCCTGCCGAAGCGGCGCGTGTTGCATCCGTTCCCGGACACCTTCCGCGAAGCCCCCTACGCTGGCTAGACGATTCCCCTTGCAGGTTCTAGGGGCACGTCTCTACCGGCTGGCACCTCCACTGCCCGTACTGGAAATCTCCACTGCCGGACCACCTCCTTTCCGCGGATAACCGGAATGTAGCAGGCGCCCTTGACGGCGGATACTCAGACGTCGACCCGGACCCAGCCGTCCTCGATCCGGGCTGGATAGCTCGCGACCGGCTCGTAGGCAGGGAGGGTCAGCGCGGCACCCGTGGTGATGTCGAAACGCGCCCCGTGCCGTGGACAGATCGCGATGCACTCGTCCTCGTCCCACTCGCCTTCGCAGAGCGGGCCGTCGTCGTGAGAGCAGCGATCCTCGAGCGCGTAGAGTTTGCCACCGCAGTTGTAGACGCCGATTGCGATCGGACCCGACCAGACGATCTTGACGTGGCCCGGCGGCAGCTCCTCGGCCGGGCAGACGTCGACGGTCACAGGCACTACTGACCCACTAGGAGATCGTCAGGTCGTCGCCGCCGCTCCACTCGTCCGGCAGCGGCGTGCCCTTCGACTTGTGCAGCGCCACCTTGAGCGTGCCGAAGCCGAGGATCGCGCACTTGAGCCGAACCGGGCTGAGCGGGATCCCGATCTCGTCGAGCAGCTCTTCCTTCGGCATCCGGGCGACCTCGTCGGCGCTCCGCCCGACGACGAGCTCGGTCAGCATTGAGGTCGCGGCCTGCGAGATCGCGCAGCCGCGACCCTCGAAGCCGACGTCGGCGATCACATCGCCGTCGAAGCGGACGGAGACCGTGATCTCGTCTCCGCAGAGCGGATTCTGCCCCTCGGCGACACCGTCGGGAGCGTCCAGCAGCCCGTGCCCGCGGGGGTTCTTGTAGTGGTCGAGGATGACCTCCCGGTACAGCTGGTCGAACTCGCTCACGCGAACACGTGCCTCGCCCGGTGCAGGCCGGCGACGAGCCGGTCGATCTCCTCGATCGTCGTGTAGAGGTAGAAGCTGGCGCGGTTCGTCGCGACGACGCCGAGGTTGCGCATCAGCGGCTGGCAGCAGTGATGACCGGCCCGAATCGCAACGGCGTCCATGTCGAGGATCTGGGCGACGTCGTGCGGATGGATCTCGTCGACGTTGAAGGAGATGATCCCGGCGCGACGCCCCGCCGGCGGGCCGTAGGTGGTCACCCAGGGCAGCTCGCCGAGAGCATCGAGCGCGTAGGCGACGAGCTGGTGCTCGTGCTGCTCGATCGCGTCGAAGCCGACCCCGTTCAAGTAGTCGATCGCGGCCCCGAACCCGACCGCCTCGGCCATCGGCGCCGTGCCCGCCTCGAACTTGTGCGGCAGCGCTCCCCAGGTCGTCGCCTCGTCGCCGACGGCGCGGATCATGTGGCCGCCGAGCAGGAAGGGCTCCATCCGCTCGAGCAGCTCGGCGCGTCCCCAGAGCACTCCGGCGCCGCTCGGGCCGCACATCTTGTGCCCAGACACGGCGAGGAAGTCGCAGCCGAGCGTCTGGACGTCGAGGGCGCGATGCGGTGCCGCCTGCGCCGCGTCGCCGACGACGATCGCGCCGCGCTCGTGAGCCCAGGCCGCGAGCTGCTCGATCGGGTTGTTCGTCCCGAGCGAGTTCGAGGTCAGCCCCGCAGCGACGACCTTGACGGCATCGCCGCCGGCGACCTCGTCGAGCAGGTCCATCCGGAGCTCCCCCTGCTCGTCGAGTGGCAGCATCCGGAAGGAGGCGCCGACGCGGTTGGCGATGTACTGCCACGGGACGAAGTTCGAGTGGTGCTCGAGCTCGGTGACGAGGACGAGATCGCCCGGGCCGAGCTCGTTCAGGCCCCACGAGTACGCGACGACGTTGATCGCCTCGGTCGCGTTCCGGACGAAGATGATCTCGCGGGCGCTGGACGCGTTCAGCAGCGCACGCACCTTCTCGCGTGCGCCCTCGAGCTCCTCCGTCGCCCGTTCGGCGAGCCGGTAGACACCCCGGTGGACGTTCGCGTACGAGGTCTCGTAGAAGCGCGTCATCGCGTCGAGCACCTGGCGCGGCTTCTGAGTCGAAGCGGCGGAGTCGAGGAACGCGACCTGCTTGCCATCCTGGAGCTGCTCCAGGTAGGGGAAGTCCGCGCGAATGCGCTCGACATCCAGCTTCTGCGTGGCGGTTACTGCCATGCCCTCATGGTACGTCAGGCGCGGGGGTCTACTTTGCCGTTCCCGTGGGCGCGGTCGGCGATCTCGCGCTCGCGCTCGACGGCGGTCGCCGCTCCGGCGAGCAGCTCGGCGAGCAGATGCATGCGCTGGCGCTCGGAGGTGAGCTGGAGAAGCCTCTGCTTCAGCTCCGGCGCGAACTCGAACCGGCCGGCGAGCTCGAACGAGAGCTGCTCCGCGGAAAGCCGCGGCTCCTCGACCTCGGCTCCCGTCAGCTCGACGAGGCGGTGGAAGAGCTCGAGCGCATGCTCGGAATCCTCAGGGTCGGCGACGTCGTGCTCGTCCTCGATCGGCTCGACGAGGCCTGTCTGAAACGAGCGTCCGTCTGTCAGCTCCAGCAGGCGGAACCGCTCCCGCCCCTCGACGACGACGTTGAGCCGGCCGTCGTCGAAGCGCTCGAGCACCTCGGTGACGGCCGCGAGCGTGCCGATCTCGCGTAAGCCGTCGTCGTCGGCGTAGATCAGCCCGAACTCGCGCTCCTCGTCGAGGCACTCGGCGATCAGCTCCTGGTAGCGGTCCTCGAAGATGTGCAGCGGGATCTGCTCCGACGGCAGGAGGACGATCCCGAGCGGAAAGAGGCCGAGCTCGCTCATGCCCGGAAGCTTACGCGGGCGGTCGCCGGCCGAAGTGGCCGCGTGAGGTCATCGACATCACCGTGACACCGTCCTGGTTGACCATCTCACCGCGGATCCGGACCGTGCCGCGATCCGGACGCCGCTCGGACGGAGTCGCCTCCAGCACCGTCAGCCGCCCGTGCAGCGTGTCGCCCGGCCGGACCGGCGCGAGCCAGCGGAGCTCCTCGATCCCGGGCGAGCCCTGAGCTGAGACAGAGCCGAGCACGGTGTCGACGTAGAGGCGCATCCACATGGCGCCCGTGTGCCAGCCGCTCGCGATCAGGCCGCCGAAGACGGACTCGGCAGCGGCGGCCGGATCGACGTGGAACGGCTGCGGGTCGAACTGCCGCGCGAACTCGACGATCTCCTCCACGGTCACGGTCCGGCTGCCGAGCTCGAGCACCTGGCCCGACTCGAAATCCTCGAAGTACCGGTCGGGCATGCCCGCAGCCTATGGCTATCGTGACCTCCCATGGAACCCGGAAACGCAGCGGTCAGCCGGCGTAGGCTCGACGGAGCCGGCCAGGAGCGGAAGCGCCGGCTTTGCCGGTGCCGGAGCGGAGCGTGAGCGATTACGTCTTCACGATGTACAGAGCGGACAAGTTCTACGGCTCCGACCGGCAGGTCCTGGCGAACATCTCGCTGTCCTTCCTCCCGGGCGCGAAGATCGGCGTGCTCGGCCCGAACGGCGCCGGCAAGTCGACGCTGCTGCGGATCATGGCGGGGCTCGACGAACCGTCGAGCGGCGTCGCCGAGCTGGCGCCGGGCGCCACCGTCGGCATGCTCTCGCAAGAGCCGGAGCTCGACCCTGAGAAGACCGTGCGCGAGAACGTCGAGGACGGGGTGCGGGAGCTCCGCGACCTGCTCGACCGCTTCAACGCCGTCTCGGCCCGGTTCGCCGAGCCCGACGCGGACTTCGACGCGCTGCTCGAAGAGCAGTCCAAGGTGCAGGAGCTCGTCGACCGGCACGACGCCTGGTCGCTCGAGGCGACGCTCGACCGCGCGATGGACGCTCTGCGCCTGCCGGAAGGCGACCGCGACGTGGCGACGCTCTCGGGCGGCGAGCGGCGGCGTGTCGCGCTCTGCCGCCTGCTCCTCTCGTCCCCCGACCTGCTCCTGCTCGACGAGCCGACGAACCATCTCGACGCCGAGTCGGTCGCCTGGCTCGAGCGCTTCCTCGAGCAGTACAAGGGCACCGTCGTGGCCGTCACCCATGACCGGTACTTCCTGGACAACGTGGCGGGCTGGATCCTCGAGCTCGACCGCGGCAAGGGGCTGCCGTTCGAGGGCAACTACTCGTCGTGGCTCGAGCAGAAGCAGGCGCGACTCGCGATCGAGGAGAAGACCGAGTCGGCGCGCCGGCGCACGCTCGCGCGCGAGCTCGAGTGGGTGCGGATGAGCCCGACGGCGCGGCACGCCAAGGCGAAGGCGCGCGTGACCGCGTACGAGAAGCTGTTCGCCGAGGAGCAGAACGTGAAGCTCGACAAGGTCGAGATCCACATTCCGTCAGGGCCGCGGCTCGGTGACGTCGTCGTCGACGCCGACCACATCGCGAAGGGCTTCGGCGACCGGCTGCTCGTCGAGGACATGACCTTCTCCCTGCCGCCCGGCGGGATCGTCGGCGTGATCGGGCCGAACGGCGCCGGCAAGACGACGCTCTTCCGGATGATCGCCGGCGAGGAGCAACCCGACTCGGGAACGCTGCGGGTCGGAGACACGGTCGAGCTCGCGTACGTCGACCAGGCACGCGCCGATCTCAACCCGGAGAACACGGTCTGGAAGGAGATCTCCGGCAACCACGACATCATCGAGCTCGGCAAGAAGGAAGTGAACTCGCGCCAGTACGTCTCCTGGTTCAACTTCCGGGGCTCGGACCAGCAGAAGCGGGTGACCGACCTCTCCGGCGGCGAGCGCAACCGCGTCCACCTCGCGAAGCTGCTGCGCAGCGGCGGCAACGTGCTCCTGCTCGACGAGCCGACCAACGACCTCGACGTCGACACCCTGCGCGCGCTCGAGGACGCGCTGCTCGACTTCGCGGGCTGCGCCGTCGTGATCAGCCATGATCGCTGGTTCCTGGACCGGATCGCGACGCACATCCTCGCTTTCGAGGGCGACAGCCAGGTGACATGGTTCGAGGGCAGCTACGAGGAGTACGCGGCGTGGGTCAAGGAGACGCGCGGCGCCGAGGCGCTCGAGCCGCACCGGATCAAGTACAAGCCGCTCGTCCGTGCCTAGGCACCTCGAACCGACCCGGCAGCACTACAACGTCACGCTCGGCATCCTCACGCTCGCGGGCACGGCGTTCTCGCTGCAGCAGACGATGGTCTTCCCGGCACTCGCCACGTTCCGGGAGGAGTTCGGCGCGAGCACGGCCTGGACGACCTGGGTGCTGACCGGCTTCCTCGTCTCCGGCGCGGTGCTGACGCCGATCCTCGGCAAGCTCGGCGACCAGTTCGGGAAGGAACGGCTGCTGCTGATCGCGCTGGGGCTGTTCCTCGCGGGCTGCCTCGGCGCCGCCTGCGCCTGGAACATCTGGTCGCTGATCGCCTTCCGGGTCGTCTCCGGGGCCGGCGGCGCGCTCTTCCCGCTCAGCTTCGCGATCATCCGCGACGAGTTCCCGCCGGAGAAGGTAAAGGTCGGGATCGGCCTGCTGTCCGCGGTGTTCGGTGTCGGCGGCGGCTTCGGGATCGTCCTCTCGGGCGTGATCGTCGACCACTTCTCGTGGCGCCTGCTCTTCCTCCTCGGCTCGATTCCCGTCGCCCTCTCGATCGCGCTCGTCCACCGGTACGTGCCGGAGTCGCCGATCCGGTCTCCGTCTCGCGTCGACGTCCCGGGCGCCCTGCTGCTCTCCGGCGCCTTGCTCTCGTTGATGGTGGCGCTGACCGAAGGCGAGAGCTGGGGTTGGGGCTCCGGACGCCTGCTCGGTCTCGCCGCAGCCTCTGCGGCGTTCTTCGTCCTCTGGGGGCTGGTCGAGCTGCGTTCGAGCTCGCCGATGGTCGACATGAAGATGCTCGCGCACCGCCCGGTTCTGTTGACGAACGTCGCGACGATCATCTCCGGGTTCGCGCTCTTCAGCTGCTTCGTGCTCGTGCCGACTTTCGTCGAGACGGCGTCCGCCCACGGGTATGGGTTCAGCGCGAGCGCGACGAAGGCCGGCCTCTTCCTGCTGCCGAGCTCGGTCGCGATGCTCTTCGCGGGACCGCTCGCGGGCACGATCGGCCGTCACTTCGGCTCGAAATGGCCGCTCGCCGGCGGGATGCTGATCGTCAGCGTCGCAGCACTGCTCTTCGCCACCGAGCACGACGACGCCCTACCCGTGCTGGTCGCGAGTGCGCTGCTCGGGGTCGGCGTCGGCGCTGCGTTCGCGGCGATGGCCGCGCTGATCGCGGAGAACGTCGACGCGCTCGAAATGGGCGTGGCGAGCGGGATGAACACCGTCGTCCGGATGGTCGGATCGGTGATCGGCGGCCAGGTCGCGGCCACCCTGCTGACGGCACGCACGATCGGCGGCACCTCGGTTCCCGCCGAGTCGGCGTTCACGATCACGTTCGCACTCAGCGCGGCAGCGGCGCTCGTTGCCGCCGCGATCGCGGTGTCGATCGGAACACACCCGTTGCGGCAGCGGCTCGCGCCCGCCGAGGCGCGGCGTTAGCGTTCCAGGGATGGACGCGGATCCCGTCGAGATCCGGGTGCTCGGCTGCCTGATCGAGAAGCAGCGCACGACGCCCGACCAGTACCCGCTCTCGCTGAACGCGCTCCGGCTCGCGTGCAACCAGGCGACGAACCGTGACCCCGTCGTCGACTACGACGAGGCGACGATTCGCACAGCGATCGACAAGCTCTCGCGGCGGGGCTGGATCCGGCTTGCGAGCGGCCCCGGAGGCCGCGTCGCCAAGTACCGCCACCTGCTCGACGACGCGCTCGGCCGGGTTCCATCTCAGATCGCGCTCCTCGGAGTGCTGATGCTGCGCGGCGAGCAGACACCCGGCGAGCTGAAAACTCGCGTCGAGCGGATCTACCCATATGGGTCGCTCGAGGACGTTCAGAAGACGCTCGACACGCTCGCCGAGCACGAGCTCGTGGAGCGGCTGCCGCGCCGGCCGGGGCAGAGTCAGGACCGCTACGTCCAGCTGCTCGGCGGCGGGTCGGGAAGCGTCGGCGAGCCCGAGCGTTCGACAGCCGTCGAAAGTGTCTATCAGACACAAAATCCGCTCGAGGAGCGCGTCGCGCGGCTCGAGGAGCAGGTCGCCGAGCTACAACGGACGCTAGAGGAACGCTGAATCCGGGTACGACCCCACTCGTGCCCCCGAATCCGATCGAGAACCTGCGCGACGCGGCCCGCCAGCTCGGCGACCAGATCCGCCGGACGGCCGGGCCGGAGCTCGAGAGCCTGCTGGCGCCACGTCCAGAGCCGCCGCGGCCGCTGGCCGAGCTGCAGGCCGAGCTCGACGGCCTGGTCGGCCTGGAGACCGTCAAGGAGCAGGTGCACTCGCTCGTCGCGTTCCTCCAGGTGCAGGCGCGCCGCAAGGAGCACGACCTGCCCGAGGTGGCGACGAGCCAGCACCTCGTCTTCCTCGGCAACCCCGGCACCGGCAAGACGACCGTCGCGCGGCTGCTCGCCGAGATGTACGGCGCGATGGGGCTGCTCGAGAAGGGTCATCTCGTCGAAGTCGACCGCGCCTCGCTCGTCGGCCAATACGTCGGCCAGACGGCGATCAAGACCGACCGGGCGATCCGGCGTGCCCTCGACGGCGTCCTCTTCATCGACGAGGCCTACGCCCTCACGCCCGGTGGCGGCGACGGTCGGCTCGATTTCGGGGCCGAGGCGGTCGAGACGCTGTTGAAGCGGATGGAGGACTTCCGCCACCGGCTCGTGGTGATCGTGGCCGGCTATCCCCGCCTGATGCGCGGCTTCCTCGACTCGAACCCGGGC
Organism: Actinomycetes bacterium; assembly: GCA_031371615.1. Classification (GTDB taxonomy): domain Bacteria; phylum Actinomycetota; class Thermoleophilia; order Gaiellales; family Gaiellaceae; genus Gaiellasilicea. The sequence continues at coordinate 31,386 of JANMJY010000018.1, forward strand.
CTGCGTTCCCGCTTCGCACGCGAGCTCTCCTTCCCCGACTACTCGACCCTCGACCTGCTCGAGATCACCCGCCGGCTGGCCGCAGAGCACGAGTACGAGCTCGGCCCGGGCGCGGACGACGCTCTCGAGCGGATCTTCGGCGGCGCCGAGCGCGGCGAAGGCTTCGGTAACGCGCGCTATGCCCGCACGATCTTCGAACAGGCTCTGAACCGCCAGGCGCTGCGGCTCGCGCGAGTCGAAGGGAAGGCGCTGGCGGAGCTCGACCGCACCGAAGTGACCACGCTGGAGGCGGACGATCTCATCGAATCGGCTCGATCGCTCGGCGAGGACGCCGGGCTGCGGCCGAAGCGGCGACGCTGGCTCGGCTGATCCGCGGTTGACTTCCGCCTTCGGGCGATGCTTTCATCGCCCCAGCCCCTTCCCATCCCGGGACGCCTGCGGCGAGGCTGAGCGCTGTCTGAGGACAGCGGAAGGAGGACGGCATGGCCTTCGGGCTCTCGAAGCTGCTCACCACGGCGGCGGCCGCGCTCGACCGGCGCTACGGCTGGGACAAGCTGCCCCGCCCGCTCGGCGTGCTGACGCTCGTCGGCCTCCGCACGCGCCTGCGGGAGAAAAACCTGTACGACACCGGCGCCGGCGGCGCCAAGGCAGCGCCGAACGGAGGCCCGCACGACACCCGGACCTTCGACGGCAGCTACAACGACCTCGAGCGGCCGGCGATGGGGATGATCGGGGCACGGTTCGGCCGCAACGTCCCGGTCGATCGCACGTATCCGGAGTCGCTGCCGCAGCTGCTCGAGCCCAACCCGCGGCTCGTCAGCCGGGAGCTGCTCACGCGCGAGAAGTTCACGCCCGCGACGATCGTCAACGTACTCGCCGGCGCCTGGCTCCAGTTCGAGGTGCACGACTGGTTCAGCCACGGCAAGAACGTCCCGGAGGAGCCGTT
>JANMJY010000100.1:0-3130 GCA_031371615.1 Actinomycetes bacterium
GGCCTCAGCCTCGCCGAGATCGGCGCGCAGGCGCTGGAGCAACTCCTCGGCGCCCTCCTGACGGAGCGCAATTCGCTCCGCCGCGCCCTGGAGGCGGTAGAGCGCCTTGATCGCGGACTCGCGCCTGCCCGCTGCGTCAGCGAGCTCGTCCTCGGCCGCCTGCCGTTCAGTGAGCAGCGCCTGCAGCTTCTCGTGGGCGCTGCGGCGGGCGATCCCGGCGGCGGTCTTCCGCTCCCCCGCTGCCTCGCGGCGGGCGTCCGCAGCCTCGAGATCGAGCTGCGCTATGCGAGCGCGCAACGCAGCGATCTCGTCGACGAGCTTCTCGGCGCGCTCGGCCGCGGTCGCCTGCAACGCCAGTGGGCGCAACCGTTTGCGAACCTCGGCCTCGACGTCCTGAGCCCGCTCGACCTGAATCGCAACGCGCGCGAGCTTGAGCTCCGCGCGGTGGCGACGGCGCTTGAACTTCCCGAGCCCCGCCGCTTCCTCGACGAGCTCGCGCCGCTCCTCCGGCTTCAAGGCGAGCACTGCCTCGACCTTGCCCTGGCTGACGATCGAGTGCATCGAGCCGCTGAGCCCGACGTCCGCGAGCAGCTCCACGAGGTCGGTGCGGCGCACCTGCGCCTTGTTGACGAGGTACTGGCCCTCGCCGCCACGGTGCAGGCGCCTCGCGATCGACACCTCGGAGAAGTCGAGATCGCCGAAGCCGCCGCTCTCGTTGTCGAACACGAGCTCGACCTCGCAGCTCTCCGCGGGCGTGCGGCCCTCGGCGCCGTTGAAGAGGACGTCGTCGGGCTTCTCGGCGCGGAGCTCGGACGGGGTCAGGGAGCCGGCGGCCCACACGATCGCGTCGGCGACGTTGGACTTGCCGGACCCGTTGGGGCCGACGACGACGGCAACGCCGGGCTCGAGCTTCAGCTCCAGCGTGTCCGGAAACGACTTGAAGCCGCGCAGGCGGAGAGAGCGCAGGTGCACGGGTGGGAACCTAGCGGGCGCCGCGGACGGGGTCCGACGGCGCCCTGCCGGGTCAGTGCTCAGTCGTCGTCGTTCTCGTCGTCGCCCTCGCGGGCGATGAAGTCGTACGTCAGCTGCGCCGTCTGCGGCGACGCGAGGATTCCGAGGTGCGCCGCGCCGAAAGCGTCGTATGCGCCCTGGCCGGTCAGCGAGACGTTCGTCGCCCGCTTACCCGAGAGCGCGGGGCTGGCCGAGAAGTCGTGCGGGATCCCGTTCCGGTCCTGCGCCGGGACGGCTGGGAAGAACGGCCCGTCCTGGGCGGAGATGTAGACGAAATCGGCGTCCGCGTTCCTGATCGCCAGGTACTTCGTCGGCCCAGGCGTCTCGTTGCGGTTCAGCCGCGTCAGGAACGGCGTGTCGGACGCCCCGAGCTCGACGCAGATGGCGCTCCCTGGGTTGAACCCACCGAGCGCGTCCAGCGCGAAGTAGTTCAGCGGCGAGGGCGAGCAATCGATGATGCCGTGGTGCGGCGAGGCGATCGTGACGAGATGCCGCACGAGGTGGTAGGCATCGTCGCGGCGCATCCACTCCCGCGCGAGCGTCCCACCGAGGCTGTGGCCGACGATGTCGACCCGCTTGGCGCCGGTGTACCTGAGCACTGCCTTCACGAAGCGCGCCAGGTCGTCCACGTTCACGGCCGTCGTGTGCGCTGCCGCGGACCGGTTCGTCGGCGACGTCGCGAGATCGCACTGGTCACCCTGGTACCCGAGCCCCCAGATCTCGCTCGGCGAGTAGCGGCGGTCGACGAACGACTGTGCGAGATCGTGGATCTTGCCGAGCCCGTTGCAGGCGGTTGCGAAGGGTGTGTCGTTGTTGCCGTGGAGGAAGATCACCGGGGTCCGCTTCACACGTCCCGCGGCGCCGAAGCCGAGCACGGGCTTTCCGAGCGAGGAGTCGACGATCGCCGGGAAGCCGGCGGGGAAGGAGGTGCCGACGGTGGTGGCCGCCGTCGTCTGCTGCGCTCCGGTCGCCGATGCCGCGCCCGCCGCAGCCAGCATCGCTGCGCCGGCCAGAACCCACCGAGCCTTGCCCATGTGACCTCCTCGTCGAGAGAACCTGAGACCCGATTCAGGTATCGACTCGCGACTATCTCACGGACGTCCGGCGGCTGTCAACGCGCTCAGCGGCTCGGCTGCGCAGCGCCGATCGCGGACAGCGCCTGTTTCGCAGCCGCCTGCTCCGCTTCCTTCTTCGTACGGCCCGTGCCCGTGCCGAGCTCCTCGCCGTCGATCTGAGCCGCGCAGGAGAAGTGGCGGTCGTGGGCCGGCCCCTCCACGTCGAGCACGACGTAGGTGACGCTCCGACCCGATTTCGCGAGCGCCTCCTGCAGCTCCGTCTTGTGGTCGACGTGCGTCGTGCGGGCGTACTCGATCCGGTCCGAGAACGCGGCGACGATCGCGGGCTCGATCGGCTGGTAGCCGTGCTCGAGAAAGAGCGCTGCGATCGCGGCTTCGAGCAACGCCGCCGTCACATTGCGGCTCTTGACGATCCGGCTCAGCTCGTCGCCCGCGAGCGCCTCGCCCGCGGCTTCGCCGAGCCGTTCGCCCAGCCTCAGCTCGCGCGCGACCGCGGCGCAGCTCTGGCGGGAGACGACGTGCGAGCGGATCTTCGCCAGCCGCCCCTCGGACGCGTCCGGGTAGCGGTCGTACAGCTCCTTGGCGATCGCGAGCTCCAGGACGCTGTCGCCCAGGAACTCCATCCGCTCGTACGACGACGCGCGGTCGGGCGCCCAGGAGGTGTGCGTGAAGACGTGCTCGAGCCGCTCTCGCGGAAGAGCGTCGATCAGACGCCCGAGCTCCGCCGGGTCGCCGGTCGGCGTGGCGCTACGCGTGCGTGGAAACGTAGTCGACGGCCTGCCCGACAGTCGTGATCTTCTGCGCGTCCTCGTCCGAGATCTTGATCCCGAACTGATCCTCCAGCTCCATGATCAGCTCGACGAGATCGAGCGAGTCGGCATCCAGATCCTCCTGGAACGACGCCTCCTCGGTGATCTCGGCGTCGTCGACGCCGAGCTGCTCGGTGAGCACTTCCTTGACCCGCTCGAAGACTTCTTCACGCGACGCTGCCAAATCGACTCCTTGGACGGTTATTGGGCGAGAGCGCGCCGATCATACAGCGG
>JANMJY010000133.1:0-1806 GCA_031371615.1 Actinomycetes bacterium
GCCGAGGCGCCGCCCCACCTCGGCGTGATCGGGCTCGGCATGGCCGGCCCGACGATCATCGCCCACGGCACCGACGCCCAGAAGCAGAAGCACCTCGAGAAGATCCTCTCGACCGAGGAGATCTGGTGCCAGGGCTTCTCCGAGCCGGGCGCAGGCTCCGACCTCTCCGCAGTGCGCACATCGGCGCGGCTTGCGCTCGAGGGTGACCACTTCGTCGTCGACGGTCAGAAGGTCTGGTCGTCGTTCGCACACATCGCCGACTGGTGCATCCTCGTCACTCGCAGCGACCCGGACAGCGAGCGGCACGCGGGGCTGACCTACCTGCTCGTCGACATGCACGCGCCCGGCGTGGACGTGCGCCCGCTCCGCCAGATCACCGGCGAGCCGGAGTTCAACGAGATCTTCTTCACCGACGTGAAGGTGCCGGTCGAGAACGTCGTCGGCGACGTCGGCGGCGGCTGGCAGGTCGCGATGACGACGCTCCTGCACGAGCGCGGCACCCTGGGTTTTGCGTTGACTGCCGGGCTCGAGAGCCAGATCCGGAAGCTGATCGCGCTCGCGAAAGAGCGGGGCGCAACCGCGGTGCAGCGCGATGCGATCGCACGCGAGTGGATCGGCCTGCAGGCGGTTCGCTACACGAACTACCGCTCGCTGACGACGCTGATGAAGACGGGCATACCCGGGCCGGAAGGGTCGGGCGCCAAGCTCTGGTGGTCGGAGGCCAACCAGCGAGTGACGAAGCTCGCGCTCGAGCTGCTCGGCCCGGAGGCGCAGCTGCTGAGCTCGAACGGGAACAAGCAGCCCGGCTACTGGCAGCACCAGCAGCTGCGCTCGCGCGGCAACACGATCGAGGCCGGGACCTCCGAGATCCTGCGCAACATCATCGCCGAGCGGGTGCTCGGGCTGCCGAGGTCGAGGTAGATGGAGTTCGCCTTCAGTCAGGAGCAGGAGGAGCTGCGCCGCGAGGCGCGCTCGTTCCTCGAGTCGAACGCCGACGCCCCGCTCGCCGACCTGCGCGAGCTCGGCTGGCTCGGAGTCTCGGTTCCCGAGGAGCGCGGCGGCGGCGGGCTCTCGTTCGTCGACGAAGCGATCCTGTTCGAGGAAGCGGGGCGCGCGCTCTACAGCGGACCGTTCCTCACCACCGCGGTCGTCCTGCCTGCCTTGCCGCAGGTCGACGACAACGCCTGGTCGGTCGAGCTCGACGGACTCGTCCCGCACCTCGACGCCGTCGACAGGGTGCTCCGGGAGGACATGACGGCCGTCGCGGCCGAGGGCGAGACGCTCGAGACGATGGACGAGACGCGGCCGCTCGGACGGCTCTCCGCGGGTGACGGCAAGAGCGTCGAGGGCGACTTCGAAGCGGTTCGCCTGCGACTGCTGGCGGCCCTTGCGCTCGAGGCCGTCGGCGTCGCCCAGAAGGCGCTCGAGCTCGGCGTCGAGTATGTCTCGGCCCGGGAGCAGTTCGGCAAGAAGATCGGCACCTACCAGGCCGTCTCGCACCCGATCGCCGACACCTACGTCGAGACGGAGCTCGCCCGCTCGCTCGCGTACTGGGCCGCCTGGTGCGTGGCGGAGGACGACGAGCAGGCGCCCGTCGCCGTTGCCGCCGCCAAGGCGCAGGCCGCGGAGACGGCGGTCGCCGCCTGCGAGCGCTCGATCCAGGTGCACGGCGGGATCGGCTTCACGTGGGAGCACGTCCTGCACCGCTACTACAAGCGCGCGCAGTGGATCGACGCGTTCGGCGGCCACGCGGCCAAGCAGCGCGAAGTCGTTGCCGCGCACCTACTCGACTAGGAGGCTCCATTG
>JANMJY010000186.1:0-9989 GCA_031371615.1 Actinomycetes bacterium
GGGACCGCGATCGCGAGCAGAATGCCGATGATGATGATGACGACGAGGAGCTCGATCAGGGTGAAACCCTGCTCGCCCTTCGCGTCAAGGCGCTTGCGCAGCGCTGTAAGCATGTAGGTGTCTCCTTCCAAGGGGACGTCAAGCCGTGCTGTGGCTGAGGAGTCATCGACGCCGCGACTCACCTGATTGACCCCTCAATAGGGGGTAACGTCACCAACGGCATCCCTCACGACGGGTGAGACGCGGGCGCCGGCGCGTCGCTCTCCTGTTTTCGATTTGTAAAGAATTGCAGGAGGCGCGGCAGGGGCGGAAAAAGTATCCGTCCCGTGCGCTATCGCATCCTTCTCGCCACCATCGTGGTCGGCCTGGCCGTCGCGTCTCCCGCTCTTGCGGCGGGGCCTGATACCGAGATCGCGGGACTGCAGGTGGCGCTGCGCTCGAAGGGGATGTACTTCGGCACCATCGACGGTCTCGCGGGACCGATGACGGCGAAGGGGCTGCGCTCGTTCCAGCGCGCCGCCCACATCCCGATCACCGGTGAGTTGAGCGCCCGCACGCGCGCCGAGCTCGGTGCGCTCGGCCGTCCGCTCGTGGCGCGCCGCGTGCTCGGCCAGGGAACGTACGGCTGGGATGTCTCGTCGCTCCAGTTCCTGCTCGCCCGGGCCGGCCATCTGCGCCTGCTCGATGTCGACGGGCACTTCGGCGCCTCGACAAAGGCTGCTCTCGTCCGCTTTCAGCGCACCCGCGGCTTGGCGGTCGACGGAGTCGCCGGGCCGGCGACGCTGACGGCGTTCGGCCACGGGCGTCGCACTCCCGTCCTGACCCAGGCCACGCCCACGGCAGCGGCCATCTCGTACGTGGTGCGCCCCGGCGACACACTGACCGCGATCGCCCAGAAGCACAAGACGACCGTGCGAGCGCTGGCTAAGGCGAACGACTTGAAGTCGATCAACTTCGTCGTCGAGGGTGCGACGCTCCGTCTCCCCGGCGCGGCGGCAAGCGGTCCGGCCGAGGAGCTGAACAGCTCCACCGTGCGCGCGGAGCTCGACCGCTGGGCCGCGCACTACGGCATCCCCGCCAGCCTCGCGCGGGCGCTCGCGTGGCAGGAGTCGGGATTCCAGACGAACGTCACCTCGTCCGTCGGCGCGTGGGGCCCGATGCAGGTGATTCCTTCTACGTGGGCGTTCGTCGAGACGATGCTGCTCGGCCACTCCGTTCCGAAGACGGGCGAGGGCGGCGTCGAGGTCGGCATGGCGCTCCTGAACCACCTGCTCAAGCGCTTCAACGGCGATCGACGGCTCGCGCTCGCGGCCTGGTACCAGGGTGAGAAGGCCACGCGCGAGGTCGGGCTCTACGACGAGACGAAGGTCTTCGTCGCAAACGTGCTCGCGCTGACCGGCCGGCCGCTCTAGAGCTCCTACGGCAGGCCCGGCACCTTCGCGAGCAGCCGGCGCGCCAGCGCGGGCTTCGTCAGCTGCTTCGCGGCGAGGTAGCCGGAGCCCGCGCCGAGACCAGGCCCGGGGTGCGTGCTCGCGCCGATGTGCCAGAGCCGCTCCACCGGTGTGCCGTGGCCGGGGGAGGCGGGCGTGGGGCGGAAGAGCAGGTTCTGGTCGAGCGAGCAGGAGCCCGCGTAGATGTCGCCGCCCACCCAGTTCGGGTTTGCCGCCTCCATGTCCACCGGCGACATGACGACGCGCGCGATCGTCGCCGAGTCGAGGTTCTCGATGTGCCGGCCGATGCGCTCGACGATCCGGTCGGCGTACGCTTCGCGCAGCTCCTCGGTCCAGCCCGCGGAGGTGTCGAGCTCGCCGGCCGCGTCGCCCTTCAACGTCTGCGGAAGCTCCTGGAGCTGGACCCAGATCACCCAGGAGCCCTCAGGGGCGCGGGAGGGGTCGACGGCCATCGGCTGGCCGAGCGCGATCGTCGATTCGGCCGGCAGCAGGCCGCGGTCTGCCTCGTTGACGGCTCGCGAGACGCCGTCGAGGCCGGGCGTGAGGTGCAGGAGCGGCGTGCGGGCGAGACGCTCGTCACCGCGCCAGCGGGGCAGCTCGTTCATCGCAATGTGGATCTGCATCTCGCCGCGTCCGTAGCGGAAGCGGGCGGCGGCATCGCGGACGTGCGCCGGCGCGTCGGACTCGCCCAGCAGCCGCCCGTACAGCTGTGTCGGCGTCACGCACGCGAGCACGGCCCGGGAAGCCGGGATCGTCTCGCCGCCGCCGAGCCGCACCGCCGTGGCTTTCCCGTCCGAGACGACGATTCGCTCGACGTCCGCCTCGGTCCGGAGCTCGCCGCCGGCTTCGCGCACGATCGCTGCGAGTCCGTCGACGAGCTTCACGCCGCCTCCGCGCGGGACCGGCAGCCCGCCGAGCTGAAGCGCGCAGGCGATCACCTGCGTCATGAACCCCGAGACCGCCTGGTCGGGACCGAGCCCGGTGTGGAGCACCCAGGGGGCGAGCAAGCCGCGTGCCTGCTCGCGGTCGAACGTGTCCGTGAGCCAGTCCCGGGCGGAGAGCAGTGAGTGGCCGGCGAACTCGACGAGACCGCGCCGCCCGTACTGCCTGTACGCCTTGCGGCCGAGCGACAGGCCCTGTCCCGACCAGAGCTCGGTTCCGAGCATCCCGAAGGCGACGTCGGCTCCGGCCATGAACTGGTCGAACTGGTGCTGCCACGCTTCACCGAGCTCCGCGACATTGGCGGAGCCGTCGGTCGAGAGGTGCGCGCTCGAGCCGTCCGGGAATGCCGCTGCGGTCGGGAGGTCGGTGTTCAGGTACTCGAGCCCGAGGCGGTTCAGGTCCGGCTTCAGCTCGGCATAGGCCGGCGAGCCGACCCAGAGTGGGTGCCAGGAGGAGAAGACCTCGTGCGTGAAGCCCGCCGCGGTCAGGCCGTCGACCGTCTTGATCGCGCCGCCGAGCCAGTCGTTCCGCTCGAGCACGCAGACGCGCCAGCCGTCTTTCGCGAGGAGCGCGGCGCCCGCGAGCGAGTTGATCCCGCTGCCAATGAAGACCGCGTCGAATCCCGCCATCGCGCGACTCTACTGCTTGACATGTCACGGGCGAATCTGCGTTAGATTCTCCCGATGCTTCTGCGTGAGGTCGAGTATGCGCGCCCGTCCTCGGTGGACGAGGCCGTTCGGCTCCTGGCGTCGCACGAAGGCGCACGCGCCCTCGCCGGCGGCCAGACGCTCGTCAACGTGATGAAGGCGCGCGCGGCGTCGCCCGACGTCCTCGTCGACCTGAGCCGGCTCGAGGGGCTGCGTTCGATCACCGTGTCGGGGGACACGCTCCACCTCGGCGCCATGGCGACGTACACGCAGATCATGGCGTCATCCGAGGTCGAGGTCTCGCGGCCGATCCTCGCCGAGGTGGCGGCGCAGATCGCGGATGTCCAGGTGCGCAATCGGGGCACGATCGGCGGGAACATCTGCTCGAACGACCCCACCAACCACCTGCCGCCGCTGCTCGTCGCGCTCGGAGCGTCGATGACGATCCGCGGTGCGGAGGGGGAGCGGACGGTGTCGGCTGAGGAATTCTTCCTCGGGGTCTACCTGACCGCGGTCGGCGAGGGCGAGCTGCTGCTGTCGGTCTCCGTTCCCGCGGCCGCCAAAGCTGCGGACGGCTTCGCGTCGATCACGATCGGGCGCGACGGCACGTGCATCGCGAGCGCAGCGGCGAGCCTCGCCCGCGGCGCGCCGCGCATTGCGCTCGGCTGCGTCGACGCCGTGCCGGTCCTGGTGACCCCCGCAGGAGCCGACGAAGCCGCCATCCGCGAGGCCGTTGCGGGCGCGGGACTGGAGCCCCCGTCGGACGTGCACGCAGCGGCCGAGTATCGGCGCCATCTCGCGACGGTCTGCGCGGTCCGGGCGGTCCAACAGGCCGCGGAGAGAGGACGGTGACCGTGGAAGAGCCCGCGAGGAGCCGCACGATCTCGGTCGAGGTCAACGGCGAGGTCTACGAGCGCGAGGTCGACGCGCGCCGGCTGCTCGTCCACTTCATCCGGGACGACATCGACCTCACCGGCACGCATATTGGCTGCGACACCGGCAACTGCGGCGCCTGCACGATCCATCTCGACGGTCAGGCGGTCAAGAGCTGCATGCTGCTCGCGGTGCAGGCGGACGGCGCCAAGATCGGCACGGTCGAGGGCCTCGCCCCCGTCGATGGCGAGCTGAGCCCGCTGCAGCAGTCGTTCTCGGCCCACCACGCCCTCCAGTGCGGCTACTGCACGCCGGGGATGCTGATGAGCGCGTCGGCGCTGCTCGAGCAGAACCCGCATCCGAGCGAGGACGAGGCGCGGACGGCGATCCAGGGCAATATCTGCCGCTGCACCGGCTATGTGAACATCGTCGAGGCGATCGTGAGTGTCGGCAAGTGAGCACGACCGACACTGACATCGTCACCGCGCCGGTCGAGCTGCAGAAGGGCCACATCGGCCAATCGATCCCTCGCAAGGAGGACAAGCGGCTCGTCCAGGGCCAGGGGATCTTCTTCGACGACGTTCGGCGGCACGGGATGGGCTACGTCCACTTCGTCCGTTCCCCGCACGCGCACGCCAAGATCGTCTCGATCGATGTGGCCGCCGCGCTGGCGCTCGACGGCGTCTACGGGACGCTGACCGGCGACGAGGTCGCGATCCAGACCGATCCGTTCTTCGAGATGTCGACGCCGCCGGGCGCGAACATCAAGGACTACGCGCTCGCCGTCGGCAAGGTGCGTTTCATGGGCGAGCCGGTCGCCGCTGTCTGCGCGAGGACGCGGGAGCTCGCGCGCGACGCCGCCGAGCTGGTGGAGGTCGAGTACGAGCCGCTCGACGTGCTCGTGGACGCGCGCAAGGCGGTCAAGAACGAGACCGTGTTGCACGACGATGCGGGCTCGAACGTCGTCTGGAGCGGCGTCTTCGACTGGGGCGACTGGGAGGCGGCGAAGGCCGAGGCCGACCGGATCGTGACCATCGACGAGCTGCACTTCCACCGCTTCAGCTCGACTCCGCTCGAGTGCTCCGGCGCCCTCGTCGAGTACGAGCGGGCGAGCGGCCAGTGGACGCTCCACTGCAACCACCATATGCCCGGCGTCGGCGCGATCTGGATGGCGCCCGCGCTCCGCACCGGAATCGACAAGCTTCGCTTCGTCACGCGCGACATCGGCGGCGGCTTCGGCAACAAGATCTGCCTGCACCCGTACTACGTCACGCTCTGCCTGCTGGCGCGGAAGCTGAACCGGCCGGTCAACTGGACCGAGTGGCGCACGGATCAACACACGGCGAACGCGCACGGGAACGAGCGCTGGTTCCACGACGTCGAGGTCGCGGTCAAGGACGACGGGACGCTGCTCGGCTTCAACGTCAAGGCGCTCGACGACTGCGGCGCGTTCCCGCGCTACGAGCCGCTCGGCTGCATCATCTGGGCCCAGGTGGCGGCGGGGTGCTACGCCTGGCGCAACGTCCGCGTCGACTTCACGCAGGTGACGACGAACAAGGCGCCGGTCTCGCCGAACCGCGGCTACTCGCGGATGCAACACCTCTGGTTGACCGAGCGGATCGTCGACATCGTCGGTGCCGAGCTCGAGCTCGACCCGGTCGAGATGCGGAAGCGCAACTACGTCAAGACCGAGCAGATGCCCTACGAGACGCCGAACGGCTGCGTCTACGACTCCGGCGACTATGCGCGCTGCCTCGACATCGCGCTCGATCTGATCGGCTACGACACGATCCAGGAGCGGAAGCTGGAGGCGACGGGGCGCGGCAAGCTGCTCGGCATCGGGATCGGCTCGACGCTCGACTCCGGGACGAACAACTTCGGCCAGTCGCAGCTCCTGAACCCCGAGCTCCAATTCTCGGGCAACAACGAGGCGGCGACGGTCAAGCTCGACATCTTCGGGGAGATCGTGGTCACGCTCGGCACCGTCCCGCAGGGGCAGGGTCACGAGACGACCGCGTCCCAGGTGGTCGCGGACATCCTCGGCTGCTCGCCCGACCAGGTGAACGTGCGCCAGGGCCACGACACGTTCTTCAACTCGAATGCCGGCTTCTCGGGCACCTACGCGAGCCAGTTCGCGGTCACGGGGCTCGGAGCCGTCAAGGGCGCGGCCGACCTGCTGCGCGCCGAGATGATCCAGCTCGCGGCCGCGGTCCTGCAGGCGCCGGAGGAGGCGATCGAGCTTGCCGACGGCTTCGCGCGGATCAAGGACGGCCCGCCCGAGGCGGCGCTGCCGTTCATGGCGCTCGGCGCGATCGTGAACGCCAACAACGCCTTCCTGCCGGCCGACTTCAACCCGACGCTGAACCACCGCTTCGTCTACAAACCCTACTTCGGGATGGTGGACACGGAGAAGAAGACCGGGCAGCTGACGCTGACCTACGCGACCCAGATCCACGCCTGCGTCGTCGAGATCGACCGCGAGACCGGCGTCGTCGAGATCGTCGACTACGCGGCCGTGGACGACTGCGGCGTCCGCATCCACCCGCAGATCGTCGAGGGCCAGGTGCACGGCGCCACCGCACACGCGATCGGCGCAGCGCTCTTCGAGGACTTCGTCTACGACGAGGACGGCCAGCTGCTGACCTCGAACTTCTACGACTACCACGTGCCGCACGCGCTCGACGTCCCCGCTCTGAAGACGGGCGCGATCGAGTCACCGTCTCCGTTCACGCCGCTCGGCTCCAAGGGGATGGGCGAGGGCGGCGGCGGCGGGATCCACTGCATCTGCTCGGCGATCCAGGACGCCCTCCGGCCCGCCGGCCGGCCGATCGTCTACGACAGCTGCAACCCCTACCACCGAGTCTGGTCGATGCTGCAGGACCCGGAGTCGACGCGTTCGAACGTCTCGGTGGCACCCGCATGAAGGTCGAGGGGGTGAAGGAGTTGTCCGCGCCGCGCGACGTCGTGTGGAAGGTGCTGAACGATCCGGCGCAGATGGCGAAGCTGATGCCGGGCGTCGAGGGATTCGAGATCAAGGACGACCGCAACTGGCAGGCCAAGGTGAAGATCCCGCTCGGCCTCGGCGGCCTGCGGATGACGATCGACTTCCACAAGGTCGAGGAGCGCCCGCCGGAGTTCGCGCAGCTGAACGCGAAGGGCAACGGCGTCGGCGCGATCATGAACATGCAGACGCAGTTCCACCTCTCCGAGTCGGGCGCCGGAACGTCGATGCGCTGGGAGGCCGACGTGAAGATTGCGGGGCCCGTTGGTGCGATGGGACAGCGCGTGCTGCAGCCGATCATCAACCAGCAGGTCGGGAACGTGCTCGGGGCGCTCGAGAAGCAGGTCTCGGAGGCCGCCGCTGCCGGATCCGCCGAGCAGCAGAGCTGACCTCGCCGTGACGGTCCCGTTTCGCATCGGCGTGATGCAGCTCACGATGGAGCCGCTCGACGAGATGCTCGCGTCCGCGCGCGTCATGGACGAGGCCGGCATGGATACGGTCTGGCTCGCCGAGGCGTACCCGTGGTGGCGCAAGCACCAGATGGAGGCGCGCGGCTCCACAGTTGTCTCGGCGCTGATGGCTCGCGAGACGGAGCGGCTGACCATCGGCTGGGGAATCATCTCGCCCTTCACGCGACACCCGGTGCAGGTGGCGATGGACGCGCGCGTCGTCCAGGAGGCGGCCGGGCCGGGAAGGTTCATCCTCGGCTTCGGGACGTCGAAGATCTTCCTCAACAACGCGCAGATGCAGACGAAGAAGACGCTTGGGCCGATGCGGGACGCGGTCAAGATCGTCCGCGGCGTCCTCGGCGGCGAGGCGTTCGAGTACGAGGGCGACACGTGGAGCGCGTCGGTGCCCGCACTCTCGCCCGAGGCGCATGCGCCCCGCGAGGTGCCGCCGGTCTACGTGGCCGCGACCGCGCCGAAGATGATGGGCCTCGCCGCAGAGCTGGCCGACGGTTGCCTGACGCCGTCGATCACGACTCCGGCGTTCGTCCGCCACACGCGCGAGCTCGTCGGCTCGGAGATCGACGTCGGCTGCACGGTCGTCGCCTCGATCGACGAGGACCGCGGCAGGGGCCGCGACGGCGCGCGCGAGATCGCGGGGATGTATCTCGCCAACAAGGTGCAGAACATCCAGGGCGCCGCCGACACGTTGCTCGATCTCGCGGGCCTCGAGCAGGACGAGATCCGGCCGGTCGCGGAGGCGATGGAGCAGGGCGGCCGGCTGGCGGCCAAGGCACAGGTGACCGACGAGATCCTCGACAAGTGCAAGCCGATCGCCGGCACGCCGGCCGACTGCATCGCCGCAATCGAGGAGTACCGCGACGCCGGCTGCACCCATGTCATGCTCGAGCTATGGGGCGACGACCGGCACGGCCAGATCCGCCTCTTCGGGGAGAAGGTCCTGCCGCACTTTCGATGATCGACTGGCGATGATCGATCGCGACCGTCTAGTCGCCGACGCGCTGGCGGCCGTCGGGATCCCGAGCTTCACGGGCTCCGAGGAGGCGATGGCCGCGTGGATGGCCGGCCAGTGCCGGGAGCTCGGGCTCGCCGTTCAGTGGCAGCAGGTCGAGGACGGACGCGCGAACGTGCTGGCGACCCGCGCCGGAACCGGCGGCGGGCCGACGCTGATGTTCAACGGGCATATGGACACCTCGTACTCCGGCCGCGAGCCCTGGCTGGCCGGGATCCCGGGCTTCCAGCCGCAGGGGTTCGAACGCGACGGGCGTATCTATGGCCTCGGGATCTCGAACATGAAGGGCGCGCTCGTCGCCTATCTTGCGGCGGTTCGGGCGCTCGGCGATCGGCCACTCAAGGGCGACCTGATGATTGCGGGTGTCGCAGGCGAGATCGAGAAGACGCAGCAAGGCGACGCGCAGGGGGCCGAGTTCCGCGGCTACGCGGCGGGCTCACGGCACCTCGTCGGGCACGGCGGCGCGGCTGACATGTGCATCCTCGGCGAGCCCACCGAGCAGAAGCTCGTGCTGGCGCACTTCGGAACGCTCTGGCTCCGCCTCTCGACGACGGGTCCCTTCATCCACACCGCTTTCTCGTCGGGCCGACTCGAAGAGAACTCGATCGTCCGGATGCGCGGCGTGCTCGATCGGGTGCTCCAGTGGCTGCCGAGCTGGGAGAAGGAGATGAGCTACGGCGACGTCCGCGGCGTCGCGAACGTCGGCGCGATCCAGGGCGGCTTCGGCTGGCGCGTCTCCCGGACACCGCACCGCACCGATCTCTTCCTCGACCTGCGCGTGCCGCCGGACGTCGAGATGGCCGAGGCGCGGCGGAAGGCCCTCGAGTTCGCGCGGACGCTCGATGGGGTGGAGGCCGAGGTCTACGTGACCGCCCCCGGCGCCGAGCTCGAGGAGTCGCACCCGCTCGTCGGTGCGTTGGAGGCCGCTCACGAGGAGGTCTTCGGCGCCGTGCCCGAGCGCAACGTCACGCGCTGGTTCTCGGACGCGTCCGTGCTCAGCCGCTACGGAATCGCCACCGTGAACTACGGCACCTCGTCCGGTCTCCCCGACCCCGAGTACGGCGAGAACCTCGAGATCGACGGGCTCGTGAAGATCGCCGAGGTCTATGCGCGCGCCGCTGAGAGGATCTGCGGATGAAGCTCGTCACCTTCGGCGAGGGCCGCGTCGGGCGACTCGACGGCGACGAGATCGTCGTGCTCGACGTGCCGACGATGCGCGAGTGGTTCGAGCGCGGCGGCGCCGACGAGACTGGCGAACGCGTGCCGTTAGCGGACGCCCGGCTGCGCGCTCCGATCGTGCCGAAGAAGTTCTTCCACACGGCCGGCAACTTCCGCGAGCACGAGGAGGAGTCCAAGGTCGTCGGCTGGACGCACGAGATCGCCCCCTGGATCGTCTTCTTCCAGAACGTCGACGCGATCGTCGGCCCGGACGAGCCCGTCGTCTACCCGGAGCACCTGACCGAGGAGCTCGACTACGAGCTGGAGCTCGCCGTCATCCTGAAGAAGAGCGGGAAGTGGTTCCCGCCCGAGGAGGCGATGGACTACGTCGGCGGCTACGTGATCTTCAACGACATCACCGCCCGCGACATCCAGCGG
>JANMJY010000189.1:0-3569 GCA_031371615.1 Actinomycetes bacterium
GGTGGGTTTTCTTTTCTGTGTCTATAACCCCGCCGGGTTGGGGGGGGGGGGGGTTCCGCGCGCCCGGGTGGCTCTTGGGGGGGGGGCCCCGCCCCTCCTGCCGGCGCGCCCACCGCCAGGTAAGATCGCAACCGTCGGGCACGAACGAACGTGACCGACGCAGGCGCAGCTGCCTCCGGTGCTCTCTCGAGCACGCGGGGGCTTTTTTGATGGTCCGAGACGGGGGTGAACCGATGAGAGTGATGATTGCCGAAGACGAGACGCTGATCAGGCTCGACCTGCAGGCGCTGCTCGAGGCCGCGGGCTTCGAGGTCTGCGCGGCCGCGCGGGACGGGGAAGAGGCGATCGAGCTCGCTCGCTCCGAGCGGCCGGACCTCGCGATCCTCGACGTGAAGATGCCGCGACTCGACGGCATCGACGCCGCCCGCCGGATCCTCGACGAGCACCCGATCCCGATCGTGATGCTGACCGCCTACGACGAGCAGGACCTCGTGACGCGGGCGATCGAAGCCGGCGTCTTCGCCTACCTCGCGAAGCCGTTTCGCGAGCAGGATCTGCTGACGGCGATCCAGACCGCCCGCGCGCGGTTCGCGGACTTCCACGCGGTGCGCGAGGAGGCCGACTCGCTGGCCGAGGCGCTGGATGCGCGGAAGTCGATCGAGCGCGCGAAGGGCATCCTGATGGACAAGGAGGGTCTGACCGAGCAGGAAGCCTTCCGGCGCCTGCGCAACGCGAGCCAGACCTCGGGCCGCACGATGAAGCTGATCTCCGAGGCCCTGATCCAGGCGTTCGAGGTCTAGGAGCCCCTACCCGGCAGGCTCGAACACGAGCGGCTCGCGCCCGCGCGGGAACGTGCGGCTGGCCGTGAGCCCCCAGCCGTCCTCGCGCCAGATGTAGGTGAGGATGCGCACCGCCACGTCTCCGATCTCGTAGACGTGGAGTCCTCGCGCCTCGCCGCGTCGGTTCGGCCGCGGCTGGCCGAACCCGGGCGCGATCGAGACCACCACCGCGTGCTCCCCCTCCGGTGACGAGAGCTCGAACTCGCGCCGCTCGGCGACGGTGCTCTGGTGGATGTGCCCGGCGAGCACGAGGTCGGCGCCGGCCTCGACGAGCCCGGCGAGCACATGGTTGCGCTTCGCCACGGGCTTCTTGCGGGAGCGCCAGGGGGCACCGAGCAGGTGGTGATGGAACGTGACGATCCGGTAAGCGCCTTCCGGTGCGCCCTCGAATGCGTCGATCATCGCTCTCAGCTGAGCGTCTCGTAGCCGGCCCGACTGGTGGCGCCACGGACGCACCGAGTTGAGTCCCACGACGACGAGGCCCTTCGATTGGTAGACCGGCTCGGTCGTCTCCCAGAGCCGCTCGAACTCCTGCCACGGGCTCGTGAACCGTTTCGGGAAGGAATAGGGGATGTCGTGGTTGCCAGGGATCGCCAGCAGCGGCAGGCCGAGCCCACGCAGGAACGCGGCTGCCGTCTCGTGCTGCGTCCGGAGGCCGCGGTGGGTGAGGTCGCCGCTTGCGATCACGAGCTCCGGGCTCAGCTCTTCGACGAGCCGGCCGAGCGCCTCGATCGACTCTGGCTTGTCGTTACGGCCGAAGTGGAGATCGGAGAGGTGAAGGACGCGAGTCGGCATGGGTGCAGCACCATAACGGCATGGGAACCGCCGATTACGGCTATACACTGCGTGCCGTGACGGACGAGTCACCCGAGATCTTCGACGACCTCTACCTCGGTTTGAGGGCAGGAGGGGCGTTGCGGAAGCAGCGCCGCGGCGAGCCGCTCACAACCGAGGAGCAGGAGGTGCTCGGTCGCTGGAGCCGGCTCTCGTTTGGCCGCAAGACGATCGCCGTCGGCGCCTTCGCCCTCGGCACCTTCGGGCTCGGCTTCACCCTCGGCGGCTTGATCTTCGGCCGCTGGCGCAAGGCCTGACGGCCCTCGCTCCCCGGCCAGGAGCCGTCAGAGGCTAGCCGGCCGTCTCGGCATCCTTGGCGGCGAAGATCACCGCCGGCACCTCTTCCTCGGCCGGATCCTTGTCGCGCACGATCACGTCGATCAGCGTTGCGAGGACCGCGGCGAGCGGAATCGCGAGGATCACTGCGAAGCCGCCGAACAGCAGGCCGCAACCGGTCACCGCCACGAGGACGACGAGCGGGGTCAGTCCGACGGCGTCGCCGAGGACGCGCGGGATGACGACGTAGTCCTCGAGCAGCCGCACGACGAACACGGCGAGGCCGGCGGCGAGCGCGGTGTGCCAGGAGATCGTCAGCCCGACCCCGACTGCGAGCGCTCCGGCGGCGAACGGGCCGACGACGGGGATCAGCTCGACCAGGCCGGCGAATGCCCCCACGAGGATCCAGTACGGCAGGCCGATCGCCCAGAACGCGAGCGAGAGCACCACCCCCACGACCACGATCAGTAGCGCCTGGCCGCGGACATAGGCTCCGAGCTTGGCGTCGATCAGCTCCCACGTGTCCCGGACTTTCTTGCGCTTCGGGCGCGGCAGGAGCGAGCAGAGCAGATCCTCGGCACGATCGCGCTCGAAGATCCAGTACGCGGCACTCGCCAGCACGAAGAAGATTCCGAGAGCCACCTCGAACACCGTCAGGGTCACGGTGAGGGCCGGGTTGACGAGGCGCTCTCCCGAGGGCAAGTCCTGGAGCCGGCGCTGCAAGCCGAGCAGGATGTCGTGCCTGATCCCCGTTTCGGTACGAGCCTGCTCGCCCAGGTCGGATCGGGTCTGCGGCAGGTTCTTGATCGCCTGGTCGACCTGGTCGATTGCCCGGGGGACGACGAGCCAGAGAAAGCCAGCGATTAGGCCGATCAGGACGAGGTAGTGCAGGCCGATCCCCGCGGCGCGCGGGATGCCGCGCTGCGCGAGCCGCTCGACGGTCGGCCGCATCGCCGCCGCGAGGATGAAGGCGAAAAAGAGGAGCGCGGCGAGGAGCTTCAGCTGCCAGAGCGCGAGGGCGAGGGTGACGATGCCGCCGACGACGAGGGTGGCGATGGCGGCTTTCTTGGCGGTCTCCTTCATTCCGCAGACTCTTCCCGGCCGGGCTCCGCCGGTAACTCCGGACGGCGACGGATTCGCCAGATCCGGCGCGCAATCACGCCCACGAACGCGAACGGCACTCCATAGAACCCCCCGACAAAGAACGCCTGCAGCCAGAGCGGCGTGTCGCCGCTGCCGCCCGAGCTCGTCGCGACGAACAGGGGCGGGCACGTGACGACGATCAGGAGCGACCAGAACGAACCGCTGGCGAGCCCGAAGAGCAGATGCACCGCGAGCCAGGTGAGGAAGAACGGGAGCGAGCCGTCGCGCTCGTCGCCGAGCACGAAGAGCGTGGCGGCCGACGCCGCGAACACGGCTGCGACGGCGACCTCGGTCGCGCGGGCTATAGACCGCGGGGACATGAGCAGAAGCTACAGCGGACCTTCTGGACGAACACACGTTCGCACGCTAGAATGGCCGCGACATGGCTGCCGACGAGCTGATCGTCCACGGGGCCCGCGAGCACAACCTCAAGGACATCGACGTCCGGCTGCCGCGGAACGCCCTCGTCTGCATCAC
>JANMJY010000219.1:0-24127 GCA_031371615.1 Actinomycetes bacterium
AGAGCGAGATCGCCAGCCTCCAGGCCGCCGAGCAGCTCCGGCAGCGGCGCCTCGAGCAGCAGGCCCAGGCCCGCCTCGCAGCTCAGTCGGCGCAGAGTCAGGCCTTGGTTCCCGAACAGCAGGTCGCAGCGCTCGCCGCTCCGGCAGTCGAGTCGCCTCTCGCGCCGGCCCCGGCCGCGCGATACGGCGGCGTCGTCGGAGTCGCGATGCAGTACCTAGGTGTGCCGTACGTCTGGGGCGGCGCCAGCCCATCCGGCTTCGACTGTTCGGGTTTCACTATGTACGTCTACGCCGCGATGGGCGTCTCGCTGCCGCATCATGCGGCCTCCCAGTACGGCATGGGTACGCCGGTTTCCAAGGATCAACTCCAGGCCGGAGACCTGGTGTTCTTCAACGGTCTCGGTCACATGGGCATCTACATCGGCGGCGGCCAGTTCATCCACGCGCCCCACAGCGGCGACGTCGTCAAGATCTCGAGCCTCTCCGACTCCTGGTACGCAGCTACCTGGGTCGGCGCCCGCCGGCTCTAGCGGCCGGGCGTCTGTGACGGGGACGGGCTCGGCGGCGTAGATACAACGTGAAACTCTTCCGCAGCGCAGCAGCCGCGATGTTGGGACTGCTCGTCCTCGGCGCCGCCGTTGCGTCCGCGAAACCCGGAACTCCGCCGCCCGACGTGAAGGGCACGACGTACGAGCCGCCGCCGGCGTGGGCGAGTGCGCAGGGAGGGGACGGTTGGCTCGCCTACGGAAGCTTCTGTTGGCAGACCGCGTGCGTCGACTTCATCCCGCCTTCGCGGCGGACGGACGTGCCGAAGCTCCGCGCCCAAGCTGGTGTGACGATCGGGATCCACCTGCGCTTCGTGCCGAAATCGGTGCGAGTACGAGTGCTCGAGACCGGCCGGTCGTATTCGCTCGTCGCCGCGCGCGACACCCATTGGCGCGTTCGCGGCTCCGGACTCATCGTCGTCGAGGCCCGGGGCGCCGCAGGCTCTGCAAGCTACGTGGCGCGCATCGTGCGGTGACTCATCCTGCCCGGCGTGGAGACGCCTCCACGCCGGGCAGGAAGGCTTGTGCCTAGCGCCAGCCCTGGATCGGGTTCGCCCAGAGCACGAACGTGACGAGCTCGCTTCCGTCCGCGAGCTTGTCGACGTAGACCGAGCGAGACCGCTGCGTCGCGGGCGCCCATGACGGCACGGGGTCCGGCAGCGTGTCGACCGAGGACGTGATCGTGGTCGAGCTGTCCAGATGGGCGTAGATCAACCCCAGCTCCTCGTAGTCGTGCGCGTTCGGGCTTGGGTTGTCGAGCGCGTTCGAGTAGTCCATGCACGTGTTCAGGTCGGCACCCGACACGTCCTGGTGATCCAGGCCGAAGTCGTGCCCGATCTCCTGGCACATCACCTGCTGGCGTGCCGTCTCGTTGTACGAGGTCGACGCGAAGTAGCTGTCGTTCATCTTCGCCGTGCCCTGGGTGATGTGGCCGCCGCTGACGTTGATCGACGCGAGGCCAAGCCAGCCGTTGTTCCCGTAGGCAGCGTTGCACGAACGGATCTGGCCCGGCACCATCCGGCACTGCTTTCGCGTCCGGGTCGAGTCGTCCGCGCCGGCCGTGGTCAGGTCCATAACGTTCGAGCGCGACCAGTCGGAAAGCGCCCGGGCGAGATTGTCGTCCCAGTCGGGCGTGTTGCTGTCGACGACCTTGAGCGTGAACGGATTCGCCGTCCGCGCCCAGTGGTAGCCGTTCCACGAGTGACTCGCCTGCGCGGGCAGAGCGAGCAGCGTGCCGGCCGCGATCACCGCGACGGCGAGCACCAGCAGGTGTTTCCTCAAGATGGACCCCCGATTCGGTCGTTGGATACGGACCGCAGAGCCGGAGTGTCCGACAACCGTCGGGGGCGTGTCAAGCCTGGAGCTACGCGTGGCCGTGATGCGCGTGCACCACGGCGTGGCCCTTGCCACGTGCGATCAGCCAGCGGTTGACCGGAAACGCGACGGCGCCGGCGATCAGGAGCGAGGCCGTGAGGCTGCCCCAGAAGAGCAGGTTCGCCAGACCGGCATCCATTGCGCCGGGGATCAGCACCATGATCGCGTTGTCGACGATCTCCATCACGGCGATCGAGAGCGTGTCCGAGGCCAGTGCGAGCGGCAGGGCCGCCGCCAGGGCGAGCCCGCCGCGCAGTAGCGGCAGCATCGTCAGCGAGTAGCCGAAGAAGAAGGCGAGCACGATCGAGAGGGCGATCGTCTGGGCGTTGCTCCAGCCGAGCCCGGTTCCGACCACCATGCCCGCGACTTCGCCGATGGCGCAGCCGGTCAGGCAGTGGATCGTCGCGCTGAGTGCGATGCGGTTGAGGTTCATCTCCATCGGAGCTTATACCCCTAGGGGGTATATGTCAAGCAAGCTAGGGATCACAGGTAGCCCATCGGGTCGACCGGGGTTCCCCCGGCTCGCACCTCGAAATGGACGTGGTTGCCGAAGCAATGGCCGGTGCATCCAACGGCGGCGATCGTCTGTCCTTGGCTCACCGACTGCCCGACCCCGACCGAGAGGCTGGAGTTGTGTGCGTACGCGGTTGCGATGCCTCCTGCATGCTGGATGACGACCATCAGCCCGTACCCGCTCATCGAGCCTGCGTAGACGACCTGCCCCGCTGCCGACGCTGCGATCGCCGTTCCGGCGGGGGCGGCGATGTCGATGCCGCTGTGCAGTCGACCCCACCTCTGCCCGAACGGCGAAACGAGCGTTCCGCGGACAGGCCACACGAACCCGCCGGACGGGGACGTGGCCGGTGTCTGAACGTGCTGGTCCGAGCCCGGAGGAGGAGCGACGGCGATGATGGACGAGAGCCGAGCGCTCTCGGCCTGCAGGGCGTCTGCCTGTGCCTCCCAGTCGCGCCGCTGAACCTGCACAGATGCCAACGACTGTTGCCTTGCAGAGCGCAGGTCGGTCAGCGAGTCGCGACGCGCGATCAGCATCGCCAGAGCGGAGCGCCGATCGTCGGTGTGGCTCTCGATGCGAGCGGTCTCGGCGACCCGCTTCTGCCTCAGCGTGCGTGTCCGGGCGCGCTCGCGAGTGACTCGAGCTCGCAATGCGGTCATCTCTTGCACGAGGTTGGCGTCCTGCTCGACCACGCGCGAACGCACCTCGAGGATGTCGATCAGGTCGTCAAGCGACTTCGCCCCCAGAGCAACCGCGACCGCGTCCGGTTCATCAGATGTGTAGATCTCGACGACGCGCCGGCTGAGCTGCTGTTGCGCCGCGCCGATCTCGCGCCGGGCTCGCGCAAGCGTGCGCGTCTTCTCTGCGAGCTCGCCCTCGAGCGCGCGGAGCACCGACCTCGAGCGATCGAGCTCGGCTTCGAGCTGCGCGAGCTCGCTCCGTAGGGCGCCGACTTGGCCTTCGACCGCGTCGATCCGCTCGCTCTGGGTGGCGATGTCCCCGGCCAGAGCCTGCTCCTGTGCCCGCGCCTCGGCCGCCCTGGTCTTCGCCTCCTCGGCCTGATGTGCGAGATTTCGACTGCTCTGGCCGGCGGCACGGTCGGTCGCAACCGTGACCAGGGCGAGTGACAGCAGCGCTGCAGCAAGGGCTGCACCGCGAGCAACGACCGAGGATCGATTCGGTGGTCCGTTCGTCAAAGGCGCTCCGCTAGCCGTGGTTCATTCCGCTCGCGTGCGGGCTCATCACCTTGATCTCGCGCTCCTGGGCGCTGATGATCGCTTTCGCGAGATCCTTCAGCTGATCGTGCTCGGCTCGGTCGCCTGCCAGCTTGGCCATCAGGATGGCCCCTTGGTGGTGCGTGATCATCGCCTGGGCAAAGTCGGTGTCGATCTGGGTTGAGTTCTCGAGAATCCCGACGTCGTGCCCCATGTCCATCCCCATCTCCGACTCGCTCAACCCGAGAGCAGAAGCACCGTTGGGATCGATCACACTGGAGCCGAACCACTCGCCGCGCCAGTTCTTCATCTTGCCGATCTCGTCCTGCTGCGTGGCGAGGATGTCGTTCGCGACCTTGACGAGGTCGGGCTGGCTGAGGCCGGCTTCCTTGGCGGCTTTCGCCATCTCGATTGCTGCTTGGTGGTGCGGAACCATCGCGTCGATGAACGCACGATCGAAGTTGGCGCCTGTTGGTGCGCTGCTGGTTGCAGAGTCGTCGGTGCTCCAACCGCAGGCGGTGAGTAGCAGGACGACGATGCTGAGAGCGAGGCCGGCAATTGAACGGGTGGTGGTGAGCTTCATCGGGTCGAGTCTCCTGTCAGCGAGATGTGGGATGGGTTGATCACGGGCTCGCGCGAACCTTCCAGGTCACGCCTCCGTCGTTGGACTGCTTGATCACGCCGTCGTGGAGCGCGGCGAAAAACGTTCGCTCACCGACCGCCAGCAGGGCCGCCGGCGGTGCGCCGACGCTGCCGACGCGACGCCAGGATCCGGTCGCCCCCTTTGCGGTCAGGAACGAGCCGTCGAGTGTGACGACGAAAGGTCGGCTCGTGCTCGGCCAGGCCAGGTAGCCGGCGATGCCGCTTGCAAGCGCGTGCCACGTACGTCCGCCGTCCTGCGAGCGGTAGAGCACGGCCCCGCCGGAGGCGAGCAGGTGCTCTGGGTCCCCTGGATCGATCGCGAGGTCGAGAAGCGCCTCCGGGGCCCGGAGCTTCTTCCAGGTCCTGCCCGAGTCCTTGCTCCCGAGGAGGCGCCGGTTGCCGGAGTCGAAACCGTAGACCGCCGTCCCGCGAGCGCGCAGGATGTGGAAGTCGGCCTCCCCGAGCAGCGAGACCTGTCGCCAACTGCGGGCGCGGTCGCTTGACCTGATCAGGCCCAGGTACGGAGGCAGCTGCGCTCTGGCGTCCGGGTGACCCGAGCCGAGGAAGAGATCCGGCCTCAAGAGGGTGAAGCCCATCGTGTCCTGGTGGCTGTCCCCGATCCGTGTGGCCTTGGCGGCGTCGGCCGGGAGCTCGAACATTCCTGTGTGGGTGGCGAGGTAGAGGACCTTGTGTTGCTGGTCGTAGCCCAGCCCGTGCACGTGCACGGGACCCGGATCTTGGAGCTCGGGCGAAATGCCGGTGAACGTTGCAGGCGCTGCCTCGCCGCCGCTTCCTCCGCAGCCGCCGAACAGAAGGGTCAGCGAGAGGACCGTCGCTGCCGACGCGACGCGTCTCACAGCACCCTCCTCGCTCCGACCCAGTTCGCGACCCGGTACGGCTCGCTCAGGCTCGAGATCTTGACGACGTCGCCCGTCTGCGGCGCGTGGATGAAGTTGCCGCCGCCGATGTACATGCCCATGTGACCGAGCCCGCGGAAGAAGACGAGGTCGCCGGCCTGGAGCTCGCTTCTGGAGACGGCCCGGCCGAGGCCGTACTGCGCGGCCGCGTAGTGCGGAAGCGATACCCCGATCTGGGCGAACACGTACATCGTCAGCCCGGAACAGTCGAATCCGGTCGCGGGGGAGGCTCCGCCCCACTTGTACGGGACGCCGAGATATCGCATCGCGATCGCAACGACCTGGGCGCCGCGGCCTGCATCGGCCGGCGGGGCAGGAGCCGGCGCGGGCTCGGGTGCGCTCGGCGCCTCGACCAGCGGTTCCGCCGTCGCGCCGGGCGTAGCGGGTTCCTGCGACATGGGAGCTTCGACGGTCCGGCGTTGCCGGGCGGCCGCCAGAGCGCGCTGCCGCGAAAGCTCCGCCTCGGCGCGGCGCCGCAACTCCACCTGCCGAGCACGCTCTTGCGCCTCGAGCCGAGCAACCTCCGCCTGGACCGAGCTCAGTAGCTCCCGTCGCTCCCTTAGCTTCGCCGCGATCGCGTTGCGCTCGGACTCCCGCTGGCGAACGAGGCCAGCCTGGCGCCCGCGCGAAGCTGCCAGCTCACTTTCACGCTGTTTCGTCCGAACGGCCATGACTTTCAGGTCGGAGGCGATCCGCGTGTCCTGCTCGAGGACGCGCTGGCCGACCTCGAGCTGGTCGAGCAGGTCGCTCAGGCTCTGGGAGCCGAGCATCACCTCCAGCGTCGACGGTCCCGATCCGTCCACGTACAGCTGGACGAGCCGTTCACTTGCCCGTCTGCGAGCGATTCCCAGTTGCCTCCGCGCTCGGTTCAGATCCGCCCGTGTCTGCCGGAGGCGCTCAGTCAGCACGCCGAGCTTGTAGTTCGCGCCGTTGAAGCGCTCGGCCGCAGCACCAACTTCGGCGTCGAGCTCCTGCACTTGAGCGAGGATCAGTTGCGCCTGGCGACGCTGATCCTGGATTGAGGGCTCCGCACCCGCCGACGCGGCGCCGAACAGCACGGTGGTAGCCGCGGCCATGGCCGCGAGCGAAACGCCGACTCTGTTTTCCCAACGTGCAGTCCTTCTTTGACCGAAACGCAAGCTCGTCCCTCCTCATCGACAACAGACGAACAGCAGCGCCTTAGCGGCGCTCGCGCGTCAGAGCCGAAGAGGAAGAGCAGTGAGGACGGTGGTAACCAGGCTTGCCGGGAGAAGATAACGGGTGCGCCTGGGCGGCCCACGGCCGACCAGGATCCGCGGCTCGGTCGTCGCACGCCACGTGCGACCCAACACCACCACGAGCCGCAAGCCCACCGCGGCAAGGATCGCGCACGAGAAGAGCAGGCCTACGACGCCATGCTCGACCGTGTGGAGAACCACGAAGGCGAGCATGAGTGCGAGCGCGAGTAGGAGCAACGGACCCAGGACCGGATGCCGCAGCCCGGCCTCGATTGACTGGCGAAGCCGAATCACGCGCCGGATCGTACTAGAAGATGATACGGGCGGTCCTCCGGGGAGGGAGCGGCCCACGCGGCCGCTCCCTCCTGAGCGTTCATTCGGCCGAGACGTTTACGGCGTCCGCTTGAGGATCCACATCCCGTAGTCCATGTCGCTGCCGGCGACATACGTGGCCCCTCCTCGCGTGAAGGTCTCGATCCCCCAGAAGTTGTTGCCGAGAGGATCGAGATAGCCGCCGACTTCGACGAGGCGGCACGTTCCTCGATCGTTCGGCTTGGAGCACTGGATCTGCATCGAGCGGATCCCGCCGCTGTAGTACGAGAGATACGCACGGCTTGCGTCCGTCTTGTCCGTTGCCACCTCGTGCACCGACAACGCGCCGAACCCCTCGGCATATGCGGGGTTCGTCGCCTCCGGAATCGCGAAGGTGTCCAGGGAAGTGAGCGTCCCGGAGCTCGCGTCGACGTCGACGCCGTACAGGTGCACGTATCCCCAGCCGTCGAATTGCGAGGAAACGTCGAGCACCGGGTCGCCGGCCGTCCCGATCGCGATCGGAGCCTGCTCAGCGGTGGCATCTGCGCAGGCGGCTTGGTTGTAGGGGATGTTGAACATGCGGAAACCCGTGTCGCGTCCGACGAAGATCGTTGGAATCGCGGCTGCCAGGGAGGGCGTGAACACGCCCGTGCAGGCGTCCGCTCCCTCACGATTGACGATGATCATCGCCTCGTAGCCACCGGCGGCGAGCACGCTCTGAGCCTTGTCCTCGAAGAAGCAGAGCCCTCGCTCGACGACGGCGATCTGCTTCCCCGGCCCGGTTGGCGCGGCCGGAACGGCTGGATCTCCAGGACATGCCCGGCCGACCCACGTCGTCGTTCCATCGACCGCCGCCGCCTGTGCAATGGAGGTCTGCGTACCCGGCGCGCCGCGGAACGAGCCGTCGGCCGTAATCACGTTGAGCCTGAAGGGGCTGAAGTCCTCATCGGTCGTGATCGCGAAGCGGCTGTCGAGCGTGAACTCGCCCTGGTGGCCATTCCCTTCCGGTGAGCTCGTTCGCACCTCGGGGTCGATGGCCGGATAGTCGGTGTCGCTGAGGAAGACGGGACTCGCTGGATTCGTCACGTCGAGCAGCACGTAGCCTCCGTCCCAGTACGACGCAAGCATGATGAAGCGGTTGCCGAACCGCTTCACGACCATGTCGTGGAGGAACGAATCGGTCAGTGCGAGCTCGGGCTGCGAGACGTCGTACTTGTTCAGATCGGTCTCGCTGGCGAGAGTCGGCTTCTTCGGGTTGGTGATGTCGAAGATGTCGACATCGACTGCTTCGTCGTCGTCGCTGGCGACGAGGTAGGCCCGGTCTCCGGCCTGCCACGCGAACGCGCTGTGGTACTGGTTCTTGTCATGCGGCGTGTTGTGCACGCCCGCAGTCGTGACGTCCCCGGCGTGCTCTGCGAGTTTCACGGGCTTGAGCGGGTTCGAAATGTTCCAGAGCGAGAAACCGCCCTTGCCGTTCTTGCCGCACTGCTCGTGGTTCATCACCAGCACGTCGCCGGAGAACGACGACGTCGTGATGGTCAGTGCCTGCATCCCCTCGCCCACGAGCGTGTCCTGCGAGGTCGCGATGAAGCCAACTTCGCGGGGGCTCGCGAGATTCGAGATGTCGACGACGTACGCGCCGCCGTCGGGGGAATTCTGGCCTCCCGTTTCCGGCCCTGCGCAGTCCGAGCCTCCCCACCGGGAGATAAAAGCGTAGTTCTTGAAGATGGTCAGGTCGGCGATCACGTCCGGCTCGGCGTCGTGGACGCGCAGCTTCGAGACGAACTGCAGGTTTCCCCACGCGCCCGGCCCGAGCAGGTGTCCCGTGAGCGGGCCGTGCTGGCCGGTATGGCCGGCAGCGGCGCCTACGGCCAACAGCATGAAGGCGGCGGCCGTCAGAGCAGCGAAACTAGAGCGAACCATGACTCTCTCCCCTCGTCGTTTGATCGCGGGCGAGTGTCCCACACGCACTGACCCTTGTCACCCCGCCACAACGTGGAAGCCGTCGGCCTACTGCATCCCCCACGAACCGGGCCGCACCCGATAGAGATGGCCGGCGCCGGCTGACGCTTTGGACAGAGCTTCATCCACCTCCGCCAGATTTGGCTCGACCGTCGACACGAGCACCACCGCCGCCAGGTCCGCCTGTTCGTCGATCTCGACTGCCTCGACGTCACCAAGTGGCGCCAGCGCGCCGCGCACGCGGTCGGCGCACGACTCGCATCCCGCCTGTTCGACGTCGAAACCGATCTTCACCGTCTGAATCTGATCAACCAGTACGGATTGCAGCCTGCTCGAGGCCCTGGACGGCGCTCATACGCCCGCGGCCTCGTTCAGCGTCGAGCCGACGTAGAGCTCCTCGAGCTCGTCCGGGAAGTGCTCCGAGACGACGCGGCGCTTCAGCTTCAGGGTCGGAGTCAGCTCGTCGTCCTCCATCGTGAAGTCGCGTGGGAGGATCGCGAAGCGCTTGATCTGCTCGTACCGTGAGCGCTCGGCGTTGACACCGTCGACCACGCCCTGGATCAGCTTGTGCACCTGCTCGTTGTCTGCGAGCCTCGCCACGTCGCCTTCGAGCCCGTGTTCGATCGCCCACTTCGGCAGCACCTCGGGGTCGAGCGTGATCAAGGCCGCGATATACGGCTGCCGGTCGCCCACGACCATCGCCTGGGAGACGTACTTCGACGCCTTCAGGTCGTTCTCGAGGTTCTGCGGCGCCACGTTCTTGCCACCGGCCGTGACGATGATGTCCTTCTTGCGATCGGTGATCGTGATGAAGCCGTCGCCGTCGATCTCGGCGATGTCTCCGGTGAGGAGCCAGCCGTCGGCGCCGAGAACTTCGGCTGTCGCGTCCGGGTCCTTGTAGTAGCCCTGGAAGACCGTCTCGCTGCGGATCCGCAGCTCCCCATCCTCGGCCAGCTTGGCCTCGGTGCCCGGGAGAGGACGCCCGACGGTGCCGAAGCGGAAGGCCTCGTGCGTGTTCGTCGACGCGGCCGTCGTGCATTCGGTGAGCCCGTAACCCTCGACGAGCAGGATGTCGATCGCATGGAAGAACTCCGCGATCTCGAGCGAGAGCGGCGCGCCGCCGGAGATCGCCATGCGCAGCCTGCCGCCGAGGCGCTCCTTCACCTTCTTGTAGACGAGCCGGTCGGCGAGCGTGTACTGGGCAGCGAGGAGTGGTGGCACGGGTTGGCCGGCGCGGCGCAGTGCGCTGACGCGCCGGCCGATCCCGAGCGCCCAGTCCACGAGCTTGCGGCGTGGTCCCGACGCCTCGTCGAAGCGGGCGACGACCGCTGTGTGGATCTTCTCGTAGACACGCGGCACGCTCGGGAAGACGGTGGGCTTTACCGACGTCAGCGCCGCCGCCACCTGGAGCGGGTCGGGCAGGAAGGCGATTCCGTAGCCGACATACGCTCCCGAGAGGTGCATCAGGCGACCGAAGTTGTGCGCGAGCGGGAGGTAGAGGAGCATCGTGTCGTCGGGGCCCGTGAAGCTCGGCAGGTCGTCGACGACCGCGACCATCGCGTAGTAGTTGAGGTGAGAGATCATGCAGGCCTTGGGCGGGCCGGTCGTGCCGGAGGTGTAGATGTAGGTGAAGAGGTCGCCCTCCTCGATCGCCTCGCCGGCCTCCCGCAGCGCCTGCGGGTGCTCGGCCGCGAAAGCGCGGCCCCGGGCGGCCAGATCGTCGAGGTCGGCGTACGTCAGGACGTGGTGCAGGCGTGGGATCGCGCCGCGCACGTCCTCGACCTTTGCGCGCTGGACGTCGTCCTCGCAGAGCACGCCGACCGACTCCGAGTGCTCGAGGATGTAGCCGGCGTCCTTGGTCGAGCTATTCGCATAGATTGGCGCGCCGATCGCGCCGATCGACCCCAGCGCGAAGTCGAAGAGCGCCCAATCGACGCTGTTCGTGCCGAGAATCGCGAAGGCGTCGCCCTTGCGGACTCCCAGCGAGAGCAACCCGTTCGCGTACCCCTCGACACGCTCGGCCGCCTCGGTCCAGGAGAGCGGTCGCCACTCGTCTGCGCGCTGGACGAGATAGGCGGGCGTCTCCCGGCCGGCTGCGACGGCGTCGCGCCAGAGCCGCTCGATTGTGCGCTTCGTGCTCACGCGTCAGACTCTATGGAGAAGGGGTTCCGTGCGGAAGGGCGAATCGGTTCGGTCCCTCTACACTGAAGGCGGATATGCGTACGACCTGGAACGGCTCGATCAGCTTCGGACTCGTCTCGATCCCGGTTGGGCTCGCTCCGGCGACCAAGCCTGCCGCACGCGCGTCGGATATCTCGTTCCGCATGCTCCACCGCGAGTGCGGGACACCGATCAAGCAGAAGCGCTACTGCCCGGTGCACGAGCGCGACCTCGGTCCGGACGAGATCGTCAAGGGCTGGGAGGTCGCCAAGGGCCAGTTCGTGATCGTGGAGGAGGAGGAGATCGAGGCGCTGACGATGCAGGACGACTCTCGGTCGATCGAGATTTCGCGCTTCGTCGACGCCGCGCAGGTCGACCCGGTCTTCTTCGACCGCACCTACTTCCTCGTCCCCGCTCAGGCGACGGCTGCGCGCCGGCCGTACGTGCTCCTGCTGAACGCGATGCGCGAGACGGGGATGGCCGCGATGGGCAGGTTCGTCCAGCAGGGCCGCGAGAAGCTCTGCCTGATCCGGCCGAAGGGCGACGCGCTCGTGCTGGAGACGCTCTTCGTCTCGGCGGACGTGTACTCGCAGGCCGAGATCGAGGAGGCGGTCGACGACACGACGGTGAAGAAGCCGGAGCTCGCGCTCGCCCGTCAGGTGATCGCGAGCCTTTCGGGCGACTTCGACCCGTCCGATCTCCAGAGCGACTATCGGCACGACCTGCGCACGCTGCTCGAGGCCAAGCTGGCTGGCGAGGTGATCGAGGCGCCGCAGCCGGTCGCCGAGACGCCCGAGATCGACCTGATGGAAGCTCTTCGCCGCAGCGTTGCCGACGCGCAGCAGGCCAAGCAGCCGGCCGCGAAGAAGAAGCCGGCACCAAAGGCCGCAGCACGGCGCAAGTCAGCCGCGCGCTAGAGATTCAGAAAACGGCGCTAGTGCGCCTGGGGCATTGCGTCCAACGCTTCGAGCTGCGCCTGGAAGAGCGTCTTGTCGATCTTGCCCTGGTAGATGGGCACGCCTTCCTCGATGCACACGCGGATCACTTCCTGCCGGTCGATCCCGAGCTCTTTCGATAGCTCGTCGGGCGTCAGGTGGTTCGCCATCTCTGGTGCCTCCTTCGGTATCGCGGCAATGAAAAAGCCCGCTGGCGCAAAAGAACTGCGCTCAGGCGGGCCGGGACATCGCTCGCTCGTTGTTCGCGGGAATCAACGGGCCCGCGCCCCCAAGTTCGACATGATTCTCGAAGGATACTGTGCCCGGATGACAGCTGCAACGGACTGGGAGCCGCGCACGGCCGGTTCGGTGCGGTATTTCACGGGCGGCTCGGGGGAGCCGCTGCTCCTGCTCCACGGCCTGGCGGGTTCCACCCGAAACTGGGTCGAGGTGTTACCCGACCTGCTGCAGCGCCACCGAGTCGTGGCGGTCGATCTGCCGGGCCATGCAGGCTCCGGACGCTTGCCGCGCGGTGCGTCGACGACCGACTTCGCCGAAGTCGCCGCGGCGGTGCTGGAGCAGGAAGGGCTCGGCCCCGCGCTCGTCGTTGGTCACTCGTTCGGCGGCCTCGTCGCCATTCGGCTCGCTCGAAGCCGGCCCGAGCTGGTCCGCGGGCTCCTGCTCGTCGCCCCGGCGGGGATCGCGACGCGCACGCGGTCGGCACAGGTGCTCATGCTCGCCTCGGCGACCGTTCGTCCGGGCCGGATGGTCGCGCCATTCCGCCATCGCTACGCCGAACGCACCTGGTATCGCCGCGCGCTCTTCCGGCCGTGGTTCGTGTCCGACGCCGTCGCGCTGACGCCCCTGGCGACCCGCGGACTGCTCGACGCACAGCGCGAGCACGGGGATACGAAGACCGCCGCGCGCGCGATCCACGCCGACGATCCGCGCCGCGACCTCGGGGGGGTCTCGTGTCCCGCCCTCATCCTCTGGGGCGCACGCGACATTCAGTTGCCGGTCGACGACGCCTTCGAGTATGCGCGCCGGCTCGGTGCCAGGCTCAGGCTGGTCGCCGACTGCGGGCATCTCGTGATCGTGGAGCGTCCGGGCGCGGTCCTGGACGCGCTCGCGGAGTTGAGCGCGCTGTGATCGAGCTGCGGCCCCAGCACGACGGCCGCGTCGTCGGCGCGCTCGGCTGAGCCGAGGGGTTCGTGCGCATGCGCACGTCTCTCTAGGTCGCGCGCGCGTCGTAGACGACCGGCGGCTGCGGCGGATCGGTTTCGGTTCCCGGTGCGGGGTTCCGCTCCAGGTACTCGATGTCGATCGCGGTCGTCGGGAAGACGGCCAGGTAACTGGCGGGCTCGGAGCCGATGTTCTGGGCGCCGTGGGCCGTGCCCGCGGGGACGAAGACGACCGACTGGCCGGTGACGGCGCACGTCTCCTCACCAAGTCGGAGCTCCACCTCGCCCGACTGGACGACGATGGTCTCGTCGACCTGGTGACGGTGCAGGGGGATCCGGTCGCCCGGGGCGATCAGCTCGAGGATGACCGACATATCGCGGACATAGCCGCCCGGCGACACCGGGTCGACGAGCGGACCGCTCCAGACCGAGCGTGGCCGGTAGTCGTCCGGGTCGCTCTCGTCGAGCGGCTCGAGCGGCGGATTGTGGAGGATGGCCATCAGACCGGGTTCTCGATCTCGATGAACTCCCACTCGAGCGCGAAGCGCTCGGCGAGCTCCCGCGCGAGCGCCTGTACCCCAAGCCGCTCGGTGGCGTCGTGACCGGCGGCGACGAAGTGGATCCCGAGCTCACGGGCGGTCTGCAGGCTCGGCTCCTCGGGCTCGCCGGTGAAGTAGAGGTCATAGCCTTCGTGAGCGGCGTTGATCAACTCGCCGCCGGAGCCGCCCGAGCAGATCGCGATCCGCTCGATCCGCTCCGGCCCGTGCGCGAAGACGAGCGGCTCACGCCCGCTCACGGCCTCACGGATCAGGGTGACGACCTCGTCGATGCCCGCGGGCTCGCGGAGGCGGCCCCCCTGGCCGACCTCTCCGAACGGGCGCTCGACCTCGACGCCGAGGGCGTCTGCGAGGAGGGCGTTGTTGCCGATCACCGGGTGAGCGTCGAGTGGGAGGTGGTAAGCGAGGAGCGTCAGATCCGCGGCGAAGAGCGCCTCGAGCCGGCCCCGCTGGCGCCGGTCGATCCAGAGCGGCTCGTTCCGCCAGAACATCCCGTGGTGGACGATCACCAGCTGCGCTCCCGTCGCGGCCGCTCGGTGGAACAGCTCCAACGAGGCCGACACGCCGCAGGCGATCTTGTCGACTTCGTCCGAGCCCAGCACCTGGAGCCCGGGTCTCCCGTACTCGGGAAAGCGGTGCGTCTCCAGCAGCTCGTTGGCGTAGTCGACGATCTCGTCACGATGAGCCATCGGCCGATTATCGCTACCCTTTGCGCGCTCGGGGTGTGGCGCAGCCTGGTAGCGCGCTCCGTTCGGGTCGGAGAGGTCCGGAGTTCAAATCTCCGCACCCCGATTGATTGCGCAAGGTGAGCATCTGCGGGAGCAGATGCTCACCGCGCGAGATCCCTGAAGGGGCCGCTTCGCGGCCCAAAGGCCCCGACGCATGGAGGGTGCGCCTAGCCCGGGATCTCGTCGAGATCCGCGCGGGCGCGGCCGAGTGTCGTCGTGAGGAGCGACGCGACGATCGCGGCCGCGAACGCGAGCGAGCCCCAGGCGGGGCCGGTGATGTTGTCCGCCCAGCCGAGCGCGTGATCGAGCGAGAGCCTGCCTGGGCCGGTGATCGTCACCGCGACCGCGACCGCCATGAAGGTCGAGTCGAGCTCCCAGCCGCCGATGAAGCCCCGCTGCCACTTCACCGTCGCGATCGCGTTCAGCATCACCGTCGAGAGCACGAGCGCGGCGAGCGGCGTCAGCAGCCCGAGCCCGAGCAGCAGGCCGCCACCGAGCTCGGAGAGCCCGGCGAGAATCGCCATCGCCGCCGGCATGCGGTAGCCGAGCGAGGCGAAGAAGCCGGCGGCGCCCTGCGGGCCGCCGCCTCCGAACCAGCCGAAGAGCTTCTGCGCGCCATGTCCCGCGAACGCGAGGCCGACAACGAGCCGGAGCAGCAGCAGGCCGTACTCCATCGTTGGATCTTACCGCGGCTATCCTCGCTCGATGCTGCGGGCGGTGATCTTCGACGTCGACTTCACGCTCGCCCGGCCCGGCCCCGAGCTGGGCGCCGAGGGCTACCGGAAGGTAGGTGAGCGGCACGGCCTGACGCTCGACCCCGAGCGGTACGAGGACTCACGCCTCGCCGCGATCGAGTCGCTGCAACGCCATCCGGACCACGTCCACGACGACGAGCTCTGGATCGCGTTCACCGAAGCGATCGTGCAAGGCATGGGCGGCGAGGCCGATGGGGCCCGCGCGTGCGCCGAGGAGCTCGTCCGGGCGTGGGAGCGCCACGAGCGCTTCACGCTCTACGAGGATGCGCTGCCGGCCCTTGCGGAGCTACGCGGGCACGGCCTCAAGATCGGCCTGATTTCCAACGGCAGCCGCGATCTCGACGAGTTCGTCACCCACCACGGCCTGGACGCCGACTGCGTCGTCGGCTCCCGGGCGTTCGGGCGCACGAAGCCGCATCCGGACATCTTCCTGCACGCGCTGGCGCTCCTCGACGTGCGACCCGAGGAGGCGGCGATGATCGGCGACTCCTACGAGGACGACATCGAGGGAGCCCGGGCGCTCGGGATGAAGGCGTTCCTGCTCGACCGCGACGGTCGACGGCTCGACGAGCCGGACCGCCTGCCCGATCTCTTCGCGCTCCCGGCCGCCCTCGGGCTAGCAGTCCGCTGAGCTCTCGCAGCGGCGCAGGGTCTTGACCCGCGGCACCCCGCCCTGCCACGTGAGCCGGATCCGGAGCGCGGCGTCGTTGTTCGTGTAGTCGACCTCCTCAAGCTGCTGGGTGGGGTTTGCACGGTGGATGAGCAGGTACGTCCCGGCGGGCACACCCTGGAGCTCGAGGTTCTGGCCGTGGAAGTAGGCGGGGTAGAGGTCGGTGAAGCCGACCGAGGTGCCCTGCTCGACGGAGAGCGCGCGGGGGTTCGAGGCGGCGCAGTTGCCCAGGAAGTGCACACCGGTGAAAGCCGTGACCCGCCGCTTGGCGAGACCGTAGTGGTCGGCCAGGCAGAAGCCGCTCTTCCGGTCCCGCACGATCAGCTCGCCGTCGAGCGTGCGGAGCTCGTAGCGCTGGAAGTCGAGCAGGTGCCAGTGCGTGTGATTGGGCGAGGGCGTGTAGCGGAGGCGGCCGGCGTCGGCGTAGGTGCGCACCGTCCCGTCCGACATGCGGACGAGCTGCTGCGCTTGCATCGCGCCCACCGGTGTGGGGCGGCTGCCGCGAACCCACACGGGCCCGTCGCCGATGTTGTCGGTCGCGGAGGCGAAGCCGAGCCTGGTACCGGAAATGCTGAGCCGGAACGGGGCGCGCTGGTCGAGGTCGGGCAGCAGCTCGCGCGGCCCAATGACCGGTGTCCCCGAGTCGCTCGCCTTCTCGGGGAACGGTTCGCCCGGCTCCAGCGTCTGGAACGCGACGGTGCCGTCGCGCCTGAA
The DNA here is from genome assembly GCA_031371615.1 of Actinomycetes bacterium. GTDB lineage: Bacteria > Actinomycetota > Thermoleophilia > Gaiellales > Gaiellaceae > Gaiellasilicea. The sequence continues at coordinate 16,398 of JANMJY010000219.1, forward strand.
GGCCGGCGAGATCTGCTCGGTCGGGCCGGCGGCGACTCGCCGAGGCTTCCCGCCGGCCGGGTCGATCGTCCAGATGTCGAAGCTGCCGCCGGCGAGCGGGCTCGCGGCGTAGGCGAGCAGCAGCCCGTCGCCGCGCCACGCCGGCATGGCGACGACCTGGTCGCCAGGCGTCAGCCGCCGCAGGTCGCCGCCGTCGCGACGGACGACGTAGACACTCGACGAGGTCTTGCCCCGATCCTGGCGCACGAACACGATCCGACGCCGGTCGGGCGACCAGTCCGGCTCGCTGTCGGTCCCCGCCGTCGTGATCGCGTGCTCACCGACATAGAGATCGCCGTCGCGCGAGGAGACGACGAGATCAGGCAGCCCGCGCGCCGCTGCCGCGCTCCCGCTCGAGGCTACGCCTGCAAGCAGCGGCAGCGGCGCGAGGGCCGCTGCGATCAGGACAAGCCGAGCTCCTCTCGCCATGCGGCCGTATGCTGCCCGACGGAAGCAGACGGCGGCCCGGTTACCCCGCCGAACGCCTCGGCGGCCTCGCCGAGCGTGGCGACCGGGCCTACGCAGACGTCCTCGCCGTCGAAGAGCTGGAGCCACTCGTCGAGCGGGCGTGTGGCGAACATCGCGGCGAGCTCCGCCGCGACCTCCTCCTGCCCGTCCGGCTCGAACTGGCGCGCGGCCAGCTCCGGGCGGCCGATCGTCTCGCAGAGCCGGAGGAAGAACTTCGGCTCGAGCGCGCCGACGGTGAGCCGGCGGCGGTCCGCGGTCTCGTAGATCCGGTAGCAGGCGACTCCACCCGTGAGGAAGCGCGGCAGCGGGTCGCCGCCGAGGCGGTGGGAGGCGAGCCGGTGCGAGCCGTGCGTCATCGAGATCGTCAGCCGTGCTCCGCGGCCCGTCCGCTCGCGGTCGAGCACGGCGGCAAGCACCTCGACGACGGCGCCGAGCGCCCCCGCCGCGAGGTCGGCGGGCTGCACCGGCGGCAGCGCGAGCGCAGTGTCTTCGAGCACTCCCGCCCAGCCGAGGTAGTTGAGGTCGTGCCCGGCGCGCCCGGCGTGCGGCCCGTCGGCTCCGAAGCCCGTGATCGAGCAGTAGACGACCGACTCGGGCACGTCGTCCGGCCCGACACCCAGGCGGGCGGCGACTCCGGGGCGGAAGCCCTCGAGCACGATGTCCGCGCGTGCCAGCAGGGCGTGGGCGAGCTCCCGGTCTACCTTGAGGTCGCACGCGACCGACTCCTTGCCCGTGTTCAGAGCCTCGTCCCAGGCAGGCGACACGTGGCGCATCGGGTCCCCGTCCGGTGCCTCGACCCGGACCACGCGCGCGCCCAGACGCAGCAGCTCCCGGGAGGCGAAGGCGCCCGGGAGGTAGCGGGTCAGATCCACCACGAGCTGGCCGGCGAGGGGTTGCACCGCCGGCGAACGTAGCACTACAGTGCGACGACGTTGACTGACCGTTCAACCAACGGTGCCGACAAGCGCCGCGTCATCCTCGACGCGGCCGTCCGCGTGTTCGCGGCGAAGGGCTACCACACGTGCCGCGTCGGCGACATCGCCGAAGAGGCTGGGATCGCGCACGGCCTGCTCTATCACTACTTCGCCTCCAAGGAAGAGGTGCTGGAGACGGTCTTCCGCGAGAACTGGAGCGAGCTGCTGGTCGCGTTCGAGCGGATCGAGACCTCGGAGGAGCCTCCGGTCGCCCAGCTCGCGGGAATCGCGAAGGTGCTGCTCCGCGCCTGGCGCGACCGGCCGGAGCTCGTCACCGTGATGGTGCGCGAGGTCGCGCGCAGCCCACAGCTGCAAGGGCAGGTGGATGAGATCCGCGCGGGCTTCCTCGTCATCCAGCGGGTGATCGAGCGCGGCCAGGCGGACGGCTCGTTCCGGCCCGAGCTCGACGCGCGGCTCGCGAGCTGGATCTTCTACGGGGGGCTCGAGGAGCTCTTGACCGGCTGGGTGCTCGGGCAGCTCCCGGACGGCGACGAGGAGGTCGCCCGCGCCGAGCGGACGGTGGTCGCGCTCGTCTGCGGCGGCCTGATGCGCGCCGGAGCGCCCGCCCCGGTGTGAGTCAGCGGCAGAGCGGCACGCCGGGCCGGAAGAGACCGAAGGCCCAGAGCTGGTCCTCGAGCACGTAGAAGGCAGTCGTCGCGTCGTGGCCGGGCAGGATCAGGACGGCATAGCTGCCGCACTCGCGGCGCACGAGCGCGCCGTAGACGAAGGTGACGCGCGCCACGGAGTCGCCGAGCACGAGCCCGCGCGTCGTTCGCCAGCCCGGAGGCTGGTAGATCGTGAACACGCCCGCCACTCGGCCGTTCCGCAGCTCGACGCCGGCGCCGCGAGGCTGGAAGGCGAAGTAGTTGAAGTACCAGGTCTCCTTCGCGCAGCCGCGGCAGACGCCGTAGGCACGGCCCCAGCGCCGCTCGACCTGAGCCTTGGTCGCGCCGAGCTCGACTCCGCCGAGGCTCCGGCCGGGGACGAGCACACCGGCGTTCGGGGGCGCGGCGGCGGCCGGCACGGCAAGCGCGAGGGCGGACGCGACTACGAGCGCGAAACGCATCGTGGGAGGATATGGCCCGTGGAGTCCTTCAACCTCTTCGACGGAGAGCTCGACCTCGAGCGCGACCAGCCGGGCTTCAGCTGGCGCGCCGCCCGCGTGGGCGTGAGGATCGGCGCCGAGCAGCTCGGCGCCAGTCTCTACGAGCTCGCCCCCGGCGAACGGACCTTTCCGTACCACTACGAGTACCCGTGCGAGGAGTGGCTCCTGGTCGTCTCGGGGAGCCCGACCCTGCGGGACCCGGAAGGAGAGCACGTGCTGCGCGCCGGAGACGTCGTGTGCTTCCGGCAGGGCCCGACGGGAGCGCACCTGATCCGAAACGACACCGACGAGCCGGTGCGGGTGCTGATCGCCTCGACGAAGGCCGACACCGCTGTCGCCGTCTATCCCGACAGCGACAAGGTCGGGATCTGGCCGGGCAACGAGGCCGATCCACCGTTCCTCGTGCGCCGCGAGTCGGCCGTCGACTACTGGGACGGAGAGATGTAGCCCTTCAATGCGGCGGGCCCCGCCTTGCGGCGGAGCCCGATGGTGCGGAGAGGTGTTGCTGCGGCGTTGCGGGGCTTACGTTGGAGTCGTCGGCAGGGCGGTCCGCCGGTTCATCCCCATTTGCGCGCGAGTGGCCTACCCCGTCTAGCGGAAGGCGTTCTCGCCCGTCAGGGCCTGCCCGACCACCAGCGTGTGCACCTCGTGCGTGCCCTCGTAGGTGAGGACGGATTCGAGGTTGTTGACGTGGCGGATCACCGGGTACTCGAGCGTGACGCCGTTCGCGCCCAGGATCGTGCGAGCCGAGCGGGCGACCTCGATCGCGCCGCGCACGTTGCCCATCTTGCCGAGGCTGACGTGCTCCTGGCGGAGCGTGCCCGCGTCCTTCATCCGGCCGATGTGAAGCGCGACGAGCAGCCCGCGGTTCAGCTCGAGCGCCATCTCCGCGAGCTTCTGCTGGGTCAATTGGTACGCCGAGATCGGCTTCTCGAACACGATCCGCTCCTTGGCATACTCGAGCGCCGCCTCGAAGCACGCGCGGCCGGCGCCGACGGAGCCCCAAACGATCCCGTAGCGCGCCTCGTTCAGGCACGAGAGCGGCCCGCGGAGGCTCGACACCTCGGGGAACATGTTCTCGTCCGGCACGCGCACGTCCTGGAGGACGAGCTCCGAGGTGACGGAGGCGCGGAGCGAAAGCTTCTTGTGGATCTCCGGCGCGGTGAATCCGGGCGTGCCCTTCTCGACGAGGAAGCCGCGGATGGCGCCGTCGTCGGTCCGCGCCCAGACCGTCGCGACGTCGGCGATGGTGCCGTTCGTGATCCACATCTTGGCGCCGTTGAGGATCCAGTCCGAGCCGTCGCGGCGAGCGTGGGTGCGCATCGATCCCGGGTCGGAGCCTGCATCCGGCTCGGTGAGCCCGAAGCAGCCGATCGCCTCGCCGGTGTGCATCGGCGGCAGCCAGCGCTGCTTTTGCTCCTCGGAGCCCCAGCGCCAGATCGAGAACATCGCGAGCGAGCCCTGGACCGAGACGGCGCTGCGCACGCCCGAGTCGCCGGCCTCGAGCTCGAGGCACGTCAGCCCGTAGGCGACGGCGCTCGCTCCCGGCAGCCCGTACCCGTCGAGGTGCATCCCGAAGAGACCGAGCTTGCCGAGCTCGGAGATCAGCTCCCGCGGCAGGATTCCTTGCTCGAACCAGTCGCCGACGTCCGGCAAAACCTGCTCGCGCACGAAGGCGCGCACGGTGTCCCGGATCGCCCGTTCCTCGTCGTCCAGAAGGGCATCGATCGCGAGGAAGTCGAGCGGCTCGAGCGCGGTCTGCTTCTCGGTTACGGCCACGAGTGCAAGGGTACCGTGGCGGCGTGCTCGCGGCAGTTGTCCCGGCGTTGACGCTGCTCCTCTCCGGCTCGCTGCAGACGGAGGTCGCGGCGATGACGCCGCACGAGAAGGCCGCGGCGGTGGTCGTCGCCGGGATGCCCGCCGCCCCGGGCTTCGGCGGCGTGCTCGTCCGCCAGTGGAACACGGAGCTGCCGCGTCCACGCGGCTCCCTCGTCTTCGTCGACCAGGAGGGAGGCACGACGAAGACCTTCCGGGAGCTGCCGCCGTGGCGGGCGGCCTCGGGATACCGGAGCTCCGGAGAGGCGTTCCAAGCGGGCCGCGAGACGGCCACGGCGCTGCGACAGGCAGGGGTCGATGCGACCTTCGCGCCGGTGCTCGACCTCCCCGACGGGCCGCTCGGCTCGCGTCACTTCTCTCGTCCGGAGTACGCCGTCGCCTTCGCGCGCGGTCTCGGGAGAGCAGCCTGCGCGAAGCACTTTCCGGGGCTCGGCTCGACCTCGGCATCGACCGACGAGGCGCGCGTGTACGGCGTCCTGCGGACGCAGGATCTGGCGCCGTTCCGCGCGGCGATCAGAGCGGGGCTGCCGTGCGTGAAGGTCGGTCACGCGATCTACCCGCGGCTCGGCCCGCGGCGTGCCTCGTTCGAGGCCGAGACGTACCGGCTGCTGCGGGGCCTGGGCTTCGACGGAGTTGCCGTGACCGACTCGCTCGGTGTCCTCGGCAGCCCGTACGCGCCCTACTGGGCTCGCCTGGCGCTGCGAGCGGGCGCGGACCTGGTGCTGACCACGAGCGCCCGCGACGCAACGCGGATCGTCGACGCGCTCGTGCCGCTGGCGCGGGCGGGCGAGCTCGACGCGAAGCTCGTCAGGGTGTTGCGGTACCGGCGGTCGCTGGGGGCGCCGTCACCTTCACGGTGACTGTCGCCTCGACCGTCTTCTTGCCGATCGCGCGGGCGGTCAGGCGATGCGCCCCCGACAGCTCCGTGTCGGTCTTCCAGCCGAAGGTGTAGGGCGCAGCGGTGTCCGTACCACGCAGCGCGCCGTCGACGAGGAACTCGACCCGTGCCGGCTTACCCGTGACCTCGACGCGCCAGATCACGAGGCCGCTGACCTCCTGTCCGTCGGCGACGGTCTGGCTCACGATCTTCAGCGCCGTGACGATGGGGGGCGGCGGCTTCGGCTTGATGACCACCTGCTTCGTGGCGACGACCGGGATCCGCCGCGTCGCGATGCGCCCGTCGACCGAGGTCGCGACGACCTGGAGCACGTGCTTGCCCGCCTTGGCGCCGGCCGCGTTCCAGGCGAAGACGAACGGCGCGCGCCGGTCGACGGCGCGACGGCGTCCGTCGACGAGGAAGGTCATCGTCGCGGCCTTCGCGCCCCAAGGGCGCACGCGGAGCCGCACCCGGCCGCGCACCTTCGTCCAGGGACGCGCGCCGGCGCTCGTCAGAGCGAATGGCTTGTTGTCGACGACGATCGTCGTGCGTGCGATGTCGTAGCGGCCGGGCCCCGCGACGCCGTAGACCTGAAGCACGTGCGTCCCGTTGCCGAGCTTGGCCGTGTTCAGGCCACCTGGCAAGGCGAAGGGCGGACGCGAGTCGGTCGAGACGACTCGCCCGTTGATCGAGAACTCGACCTTGCCGATGTCGCCGGTTGCCTTCGCGCGCCAGGGAACGATGCCGCGGAGCGGCCCGGATGGAACGACAGGGAGGACGCTCAGCTTCTGGACCCCGGCGTAGCGGCGGACGAGCCGAAGGTAGTAGTCCCACTTCCAGTGCGGTCCCGGGTCGGTGTGGTGTGACGAGCCGCCCCGGCCGCCGCTGGGGGCTGGGACCTCGGCGTGGCCGATGAAGTGCTGGCGGTCGATCGGCAGCAGCGAGCGGCGGGCGATCCACGCGGCGAGCCTCGCGGAAGCGTGGTACTGGGCGTTTGTGAAGCCGCCCGGCCCGTATGTGAAGCCCTCGTGCTCGATCCCGACGGATTGCGTGTTGACCTTCCAGTTGCCCGCGTGCCACGCGATGTCGGACAGGTGGACGAGCTGCACGATCTTCCCGTTGCGCGAGACGATGTAGTGCGACGAGGCGTGCGCGCGTGGGCTCTGCAGCCAGCGCACCGTGCCCCAGAAAGCGCCCTCGCTGACGTGGATGACGATCTTGTCGATCGACCCGATTTGACGGTGCGACTTGGTGTAATTCCCCTCGCCCCTCAGCCAGACGACCGGAGGACGCGCGCCGGCTGCGTCCGCCGCGGGGACGATGCTGCACGCGGCCGCGATCGCCGCGGCGAGGAAGGTCAGCCTCTGAAGACCCATCTGCCCTGCCAACACTAGCCCTCGAAAGTCATAAATCGGTAAAGGCGAAGGCGTTCTTGACGCCTGCATAGGACCGCGCCTAGACTTTGACTGACTAGTCAATCGACAGGAGCAGCTGAGCATATGGCCACGATCGAGCACGGGGTCGCAGAGAGCGTCGGTTCGGGCGTCTCGTTCGCGTTGAGCGAGGAGCAGAAGAGCCTCCGCGAGCTTGCACGCGAGTTCGCCGAGAAGGAGATCCGGCCGAAGGCGGCCGAGTACGACGAGCACCAGACGCACCCGGCCGATGTGATCGCGAAAGCGCACGAGCTCGGGCTGATGAACCTGCACGTGCCGGAATCGCTCGGCGGCCTCGGTCTCTCGACTTTCGACGGGATCCTCGTCGGGGAGGAGCTCAACTGGGGCTGTTCGGGCATCGGCACCTCTATCGGCGCCAACGGCCTCGGCTCCGGTCCCGTGATCATCGCCGGCAGCGAGGAGCAGCAGGCGAAGTGGCTGCCGCCCCTCCTGGAGGAGCCGATCCTCTGCTCGTTCGGACTCTCCGAGCCCGAGGCGGGCTCCGACGTCGCCAACCTGAAGACGACGGCAGAGCGCCGCGGCGACGAGTACGTCCTCAACGGGTCGAAGACCTTCATCTCGAACGCCGGCCATGCCGCCTGGACGGTCGTCTTCGCCAAGACCGATCCGGCGAAGGGCCACAAGGGCATCTCCGCGTTCATCGTCCCGATGGACACGCTCGGGGTGCAGATGGAGAAGCACCTCGACAAGATGGGACAGCGCTCGACCGACACCTCGGCATTCGCCCTCACCGACGTCGTCATTCCGGCTGAGAACCGGCTCGGCGAGGAGGGCGAGGGCTTCAAGATCGCTATGCAGACGCTCGACTTCACCCGGCCCGGCACCGCCGCGGGGGCAGTCGGCGTCGCGCAGGCCGCGTACGAGTACGCGGTCGAGTACGCCAAGCAGCGCGTCACCTTCGACGTGCCGATCGCGATGCACCAGGGCGTCAACTTCATGATCGCCGACATGGCGACCGAGATCGCCGCGGCGCGGCT
>JANMJY010000220.1:0-3921 GCA_031371615.1 Actinomycetes bacterium
GACCTTCCCGCCGAGCCTCGCGATCGCGTCGAGCTTCGTCTGCGGGGCGCCCTCGGGGGCGATCACCGTCGCCGGCACGCCGAGCTCTCGGGCGGCCCACGCAACTCCCTGGGCCATGTTGCCGGCGCTCGCCGTGACGACGCCGTTCGCCGTCGCCTCGTGTGGGGCCTGCCGGATCGCATTGACCGCGCCGCGGATCTTGAACGAGCCGATCGGCTGCAGGTTCTCGAGCTTGAGCCAGATCTCCGCAGGCCCATCGACCGGGAGGCGCAGGAGCGGCGTGCGAATCGCGGCACCGGCGATCGTCTCCCGCGCCCGCTCGATCTCCGCGAACGGGATCAGAACTCGACCTCGGTGCCAACGCCCTGCTCGCGCGCCTTTCGGACGATCAGCTCGGCCGCGGCGAGATCCTCGACGGCGAGGCCGAGCGACTTGAAGACGGTCAGCTCGCCTGCGTCGGCGCGCCCCGGATGGGCGCCGATCAGCACCTCGCCGAGCTCAGCGCGGATGTGCTCTGCCCCGAGCCTGGCCAGCAGCAGGTCGCCCGACTCGTTGATCGTCGACTCGCGCCGGTCGACGAACAGACTGGCCGCGGTCATGGTCTCGGTATCGAGCTCCCGGGTGGTCGGGAGGCTCGCGCCGACGGCGTTCACATGGGTGCCCGCCGCCAACCAGCTTCGCTGCAGGATCGGTTCGCGGGCGCTCGTGCAGGTGCAGACCACGTCCGCTCCCCGCAGCACGTCCTCGGGCGTGCCGCCGTCCCTGCGCGACCAGGTGCGGATTTCGGCGCCACCGAAGACCGAGAGCATCGCCTCGGCGTGCGAGCGTGCCTGGACGCCCGCGCCGAGGATCGCGACCACCCGTGAATCGGGCCGCGCGAGCGCGCGCGTCGCCACCGCGGAGACGGCCGCGGTGCGGATCTCCGTGATCGGGGACGCGTTCAGGAGCGCGCGCAACTCGCCCGTCTCGCCGTCGTGGAGCAGCACCGCCCCCTGGTGCGCGTCGAGCCCGCGTGCCGGGTTGCCGGGGGCGATCACGATCTCCTTCAGCGACCAGACCGAGCGTTCGCCGCCGCGGTGCGCGGGCATGAACCCCATCAGGCTCTCAGTGCCCGGCGCTCGCGTGATGAATCGCAACGGTTGGTGCAGCTCGCCGCGGGCGAGGGCGCGGAGGATCTCGTCCATCGCCTCGATGCACTCGTCCATCGGCAGCAGGCCGCGCACGTCGTGTTCGTTCAGGACGAGCACGCTCACGAGAAGAGCGCCGTCAGCTGCTCGCGCTCGGGCAGCGACAGATCGAGCTCGAGCGCATCGATGGCGGGGCGGAGGTGTTCGGCGCGTCGAGGGCCGACCACGACGGCGGTCACGTGCGGGTGGGCGAGCAGCCAGGCGAACGCCAGCGTGGGCGACGTCGTCCCGCGCTCGTGTGCCTGCGTCTCGAGCGCGTCGAGAGCATCGAAGACGCGGTCCTCCTGGAAGTGGAGGTACGACTCGGGCCTGAGCGTCATGCGGGATCCCGCGGGCGGCTGCTCATCGCGCTTGTACTTGCCTGTGAGCCATCCGCCGGCGAGGGGGCTGAACGGCGTGAAGCCGAGTCCCTCGCGCGCACACGTCTCGAGCACGCCTGCCTCGGCCTCGCGGTCGAGCAGCGAGTAGGAGTTCTGCGCCCAGTCTGGACGACCGTGTCGGAGAGCCTCCTCGATCCAGACGCGGTCGACGTTGCTGCCGCCGTACGCTCGAATCTTTCCCTCGGCGACGAGCGCCGCGAACGCGCCGATCGTCTCCGATACCGGCACCGCCGGATCCAGGTCGTGGGCGAGGTAGAGCGGGACCGACTCGACTCCGAGCCGCTCGAGGCTGCCGCCGACCTGGCGCCGGATGCGCTCGGGCGTCAGCCCGTGGTCGGCGCCGTCGCTCATCGGGTTGAACGTCTTCGTCGTCAAGACGATCCGGTCCCGCACGTCCGGGCCCTTGCGGCGCAGCCAGTTGCCGATGAACGACTCGCTGCGGCCGCCGCCGTAGGCGTCCGCGGTGTCGAACGTCGTGATTCCGGCCTCCCAGGCCGCGTCCAGCAGCGCATGCGCCTCTCCTTCGGTCTCGCCGGCGCCGAAATGGGCCGTCGAGGAACCGAGACCGCCGAAGTTGCCGCAACCGAGAATGATGCGCGACACCTCGACGCCGCTGCGGCCGAGCGCACGGTGCTCCATGGAACGGAGGTTAGAGGGCGCCGGTGCGCTGCCGCGCGCCATAGGCCCGCTTCAGCATCTGGAGCGCTTCGTCGATGCGACCCTCTTCCTCCAGCAGCGCGCCCAGTCGCTCGTAGACGTCTCCGATGTACGGGTTCGGCTTGCGCTCGAGGAGCTCGGCGGCGAGCTCCCAGATCTCCCGCGCGCGGTCGTTGTCGCCGACCTGGCGGTAGACGTCGCCGAGCACGGTGTACGCGCGGCCGGCGTCGTCGGGCTCCGCGTCGGCGAGGAGCCCCTGGATCGTCATCGCCGCGGCGGCCGCCTCCTGGCTGCGGCCGAGGAGCACGAGCGCACGGGCTTCCTCGATCCGGAACTGTGCGGTTTCGACTGGTCCGGCGTCGGAGCCGAGGAGGGTGAGCCCTCGGCTGACCCACTCGAGCGCCTCGTCGGCCCGGCCGCGCTCGACTGCGATGAACGCCAGGAGCTGGTGGGCGCGGGCGGTGTTGTAGACGTCTTCGCCCAGCTCCAGCAGCTCCAGCGTCTTCCGCGCATACCGGGCAGCAGCGTCCTGATTTCCGTTGAGCGTGTGGAGCCGCGACTGCGACCAGTAGATGCGCGCGCGCTGTGACGGATCGGCCGTGGACGGTGTCCGCGCGAGGGCGCCGCCGAGCAGCTCCTGGGCACGCGCGAAGTTGCCGCTGTCGATGTGGGCGTTCGCGAGCCAGATCTCGCAGCGCGTCTCCTCCAGGGAGTCGCCCGCCTCGGCAGCTGCTGCGGCTGCGCGCTCGAAGACGCCGATCGCGGACTCCAGCTCTCCGTTTTCGGCGTACGCCTTTCCCAGCGTGCGGACCAGTCCTGGTGACGCCGACGCGATCGAGGGCGCGAGGCGCAGCGCCTCCTTGATCGAGTCCACCGCCTGGGCCGGATCGCCCTGGAGCAGCGCCAGGCGGCCGAGGCCTCCGAGCGCCTCAGCCCGCGCGCTCGGCTCGGCGCTGGTCTTGAGCGCGCGCTCGTAGAGCTCGCGTGCGGTGTCGAGGTCGTCCAGCCGGAGCGCCACATCGGCCTCGACGAGCTCCGACGGGAACGCCTGCTCGCGTGGGATGCCGGTTGCGAGGAACTCCTCGTCGACGGCCAGCTTCGCGGCGATCTTGCGCAGCAGCTGCAGCGAGGCGACGCGCTGACCGGCCTCGAGACGGGAGATGTACGCCGACGAGCAGCCGGGGAACGCGAGCTGGCGCTGGCTGAGCCCCGCCGCGATGCGCGCCTCCTTCAGCCGTCGGCCTGCTGAGACGGGGTCGTCGACGTGCGAGTGGTAGTGGGAGATCGTCGTCATTGGTCAGCGTCGTCCGTTGCCTCCAGGAAGATTCCCGGACAACGGAAGGAGGTGTCTATGCGGATTCGTCTCCTCATGCTCATGAGTGCCGTTCTTGCCGTGCTCGCCGGCTCTGGGCCCGTCTGGCCGCCAGGCTAGGCGGAGTTTAGTGCGGGGGCGGTTGAACTACTAGCCGCTCCCGCCGCTGGGTCGGTGCCAACCCGTGGCAACGCGCGCCTGCGATCGTCGGCGTACTCGAGGAGTGCGAGGGCGTCGCGGGCATAGCGCGCAGCGCCGGAGCTGTCCCCGTTTCGGGTCAGCGACCGCGCATGCTCCCAGAGGACGCGCGCCCGCTCGGTGGGGTCGTCGAGGCCTCCCGACGGCCGGGACTCCTTCAGGCCCCCGGCAATCGTCTCGCCGCGAA
>JANMJY010000227.1:0-3357 GCA_031371615.1 Actinomycetes bacterium
CCGCTCTACGGTGGCGCGTCAGGCCCGGGAAGCGGCGGCTCGGGAAGCGGATCCGGAACCGGCTCGATCGGGCGAAGTCCAGGAACGACCGCAGGGCAGCGACGGTGACCTTCAGCACACGGAATACTTGCATGGGCCAGCATGCTCTCGCCTGAGGATCCGGCGTTGCCGCCGACTCTCCTGGGTAGACGCCGGGCAAAAGTTGGGCAAAAGATTCTCTCCCGCATCGGGAGCTCAAACGCGAAAAGCCCCGTTCCCGGGGCTTTTCTAGTAGCGGGGGCAGGATTTGAACCTGCGACCTCCGGGTTATGAGCCCGGCGAGCTACCTGGCTGCTCCACCCCGCGACGCGGCGTCCATTGTAGCGGAGGCCTCCAGCTCTCGCGAGATCGGCGGAGCTACGCCGCGAACGCCCGGTGCTGTTCCGGCTCGGGCCGGCGGAAGCTCCGGACGACGACGAATCCGGCCCCGAGGACGAGCATTCCGGCAACGGCGTCGAGCAGGAAGTGGTTGCCGGTGACGACGATCGTGAGCACGACGAGCGGCGGATAGACCGCTCCCGCGAGCCGGGCCAGACGGGAGTGCGAGTAGCGGATCACCCCGATTCCGACCCCGAGCGCATAGGCCGCATGCAGCGACGGCACGGCGGCGACGGGATTCGAGAGCGCCGACGACGTCGGCGAGCCGATGTCGATCCCCGAGACCATCAGCAGCGTGTCCTCCAGCCCCACGCCCGCGAGACGCGGCGGGGCGGTCGGGTAGAGCCAGTGGATCACGAGCGCCAGCGCGGTCGCTGCGAGGAAGCCATCGCGAAAGCTCCGAAAGCCCTCCCGTGACCGGTGATAGAGCCAGAGGAAGAACACTCCGGTGAGGAGGAAGTGCCCGACGAAATAGAAGAGATTGAGAGCGGCCACGAGGTCCGGGACGGCGAGGAACGCGCGCTGCAGCGACTGCTCCCATGCGAACCCGAGCACCTCCTCCACCGACTCGATCCGGTTCGCGTTCGCGAACGCCCGCGCCCAGTCCGGCTTCATCGCAAGCCTCGCCACCTCGTAGGCGCCCACGGCCCCGAGCACGACGGCGAGCTGCGCGATCCCGTCCCGTCTCGCCAGCAACATCCTGACGCGCGACATCAAGCTCATTGAAACACCGTTGGTAGCCTTGTGGCAATGACGATCTTCTGGCTCGCGCTCATCTTTGCTCTCGTCCTGACAGTTGCCGCTGCGATCTATGCAACGCTGCAGGGGCTCGAAGCCTTCCGGGCCTTCAAGCGGGTCGGCGCCGCCGTCGGCAGCGAGCTCAACCGGATCGAGGCGGCAACCGGCGAGATCGAGCGCCACCTCGGGCTTGCCGCAGCGAGCGGGACGAAGCTGGAGGCATCGCTGGCGCGCCTCCGCGCCTCGCGCGCGCGGCTGAACGTCCTGACGTCCGCGATCTCAGATGTTCGCGCGGCGGCGGGACGCGTCACCGCCGTCGTCCCGCGCAAGTGAGAGTCGCCTCAGTCGATCTCGGAACGAACTCGACCCGCCTGCTCGTCGCCGACACGAACGGAACGCTGAAGGAAGTCGTTCGCCGGCTCGCGATCACGCGGCTCGGTGAGGGGGTCGACCAGCGCCGCCGGCTCCTGCCCCTCCCGATCGCACGCGTCCGCAACGTCCTCTCCGACTACCGCCTTGAGCTCGAGCAGCTCGGGGCCGAGCGAACGCTCTGTATCGCGACGAGCGCCGTCCGCGACGCCGAGAACGGCGAAGCCTTCCTCGGTGAGATCGAGTGGAGCTACGGCTTCACGACGCGCCTACTGACCGGCGAGGAGGAAGCCGCGCTGACGCTCCGTGGGATCGGCACGGTCGAGCAGGGCACGCTCGTCGTCGACATCGGCGGCGGCTCGACGGAGCTCCAGATCGTCGGGACGGACCTGCGCACGAGCCTGGACATCGGCTGTGTGCGGCTGACCGAGCGGTTCGGCGAAGACGTCGATGCCGTGCGCGCACACGTGCGGGCCCTGCTGCCGGCGGCGGAGCCTGAGCGCGCAATCGGCGTGGCGGGCACGGTGACGACGATCGCAGCGCTCGACCTCGGCCTTGCGGCGTACGACCCGGAACGCATCCACGGCCACGCCATCCCGGCCGAGAGCGTCGCCGAACAGACCGCACGGCTCGCGTCGATGACGGTCGCGGAGCGGGCGGAGATCGTGGAACCGGGGCGCGCCCCGGTGATCGTCGCCGGCGCCGCGATCCTGGCGGAGATCCTCGACTTCTACGGCCTCGATTCGATCGAGGCGAGCGAACGCGACATCCTGCACGGCGCTGCCCTCGCAGCCGCGGAGCTGCCCGAGCCGGAAGAGGGCGCCGCGCCACCGGGCGCCTACACCTGCTGCTAGCGATCGTCCTCGGGCGGAGGCTCATCCTCGGCCAGCCGGCGCTGCAGCACCGCCCTCGAGAGGACGCCCACCAGCCTGCCGTCCTCGAGTACGGGCACCCGGTCGAGGTTTTGCTCCTCGAGGAAGCGGAACGCCTCGTCGAGCGGGAGCTCAGGGCCGATCGTGTTCAGCGGCACCTCGGCGATCTCGCGCAGCGGCGTGCCGCGAGGGTCGCGCCCCGCGGCGACGACCTCCCGCACGAGCGTCTTCCTCGTCACGACGCCGAGCAGCCGGCCGCCGTCGTCGCTGACGAACACCGCCCGTACCTCGGGCCTGCTCAGCGCCTCGCCTGCTTCCTGCGCACTCGCGTCCCCGTCGAGCATCGGGGGGTCGGCGACCATCGCGTCCTTGGCACGGTCCATACCCGGATTATGGATAGAGGCCGCGTGCATCGAGTGCGCCGGCGACCTCGCGGATCCCCGCCACGAGCGCAGCCGTCCGCAGGGTGATCCCGCGTTCCAGGGAGATGTCCCAGACGCGATCGAAGGCGTCGTTCATCTTCTCGGCGAGCTTGTCGCGGATCTCGTCGCGACCCCAGAAGAGGCGACCGAGATCCTGAACCCATTCGAAGTACGAAACCGTGACGCCGCCGGCGTTCGTGAGGATGTCCGGCAGGATCGGAATGCCCCGCTCGGCCAGGATCGCGTCCGCCTCGAGCGAGGTCGGCCCGTTCGCACCCTCCGAGATCAGCCGCGCCTGGATCCGGGGCGCGTTCTCCTCCGTCACTTGATCCTCCCGTGCGGCGAGGACGAGGATGTCGCACGGGAGCTCGAGCAGCTCCTCGTTTGAGATCCGCGTCCCGCCCTCCCACTCCTCGAGCGAGCCGTGCTCCTGCGCGAAGTCGCTCATCGCGTGGACGTCGAGCCCGTTGCCGTCGTAGACCCCGCCCGTCGCGTCGGAGACGGCAATCACCGTCGCGCCGCGGTCGACGAGCTCGTGT
>JANMJY010000245.1:0-22184 GCA_031371615.1 Actinomycetes bacterium
GGGCTGCCGGGCCTGAACATCCCGTGTGGCCTCTCCGAGGGCCTTCCCGTCGGCCTGCAGCTGATCGGGCCGCAGCTCTCCGAGAACACCCTCTTCCGCACCGGCCATGCGCTCGAGACGGCCCTCGGCTTCGACCCAGTACCGGAGCGGCTGCGATGACCTGGGAAACGGTCGTCGGGCTCGAGGTCCACGTCCAGCTGAAGACGCGGACGAAGATGTTCTGCCGCTGCGCGAACGGCTTCGGCGGCGGCGAGAACACGCAGACCTGCCCGGTCTGCCTCGGCTTTCCCGGCGCGCTACCGGTGCCGAACCGGGTCGCGCTCGAGTGGACGCTCAAGCTCGGGCTCGCGCTCGGCTGCGAGATCGCGCCGCGCTCAGTCTTCGCGCGCAAGAACTACTTCTACCCCGACCTGCCGAAGGGCTATCAGATCTCGCAATACGATCTGCCGTCTTGCATTAATGGGAAGGTGCTAGTGCCTGGCGTGGACGGCGACCAAGAGATCGGAATCGTGCGCGCGCACCTCGAGGAGGACGCGGCGAAGACGACGCACGTGGGCGGCCGCACCGGCCGGATCGGTGGCGCCGACTACTCGCTCGTCGACTTCAACCGCGGTGGCTCGCCGCTCGTCGAGATCGTCACGGGCCCGGACGTCCATTCGTCCGAGGACGCGCGCCGCTTCCTGCAGCTGCTGCGGCAGACGATCGTGGAGCTCGGGATCTCGGACGCCGAGATGGAGAAGGGCACGCTGCGCGTCGACGCGAACGTCTCGGTCCGGCCGGCCGGCTCCTCCGAGCTGCGCACGCGCTGCGAGTTGAAGAACATGAACTCGTTCCGCTTCGTCGCCCAGGGGATCGACGCCGAGGTGGCGCGGCAGGTCGCGCTCTACGAGTCCGGGGGCGAGGTCGTACAGGAGACCTACGACTTCGACGCTGCGAGCGGCACCCTGACCGCGCGCCGCTCGAAGGAGGAGGCGGACGACTACCGCTACTTTCCCGAGCCCGACCTCGTGCCGGTCGAGCCGCCGGCGGAGCTCGTAGAGCGCTTGCTCGGCGAGCTGCCGGAGAGCCCGGCGGCGCGGATCCGCCGCCTCGACGCCGAGCTCGACCTGGAGCGCGCCGTCGTCCTCGTCACCGGTGGGCTCGACGCTCTCTGGCAGGCGACCGTCGGCGCCGGCGCGGAGCCGGTCGCGGCGGCGAACGTGATCGCGAACCGGCTCGCGGGTGTGGACGGCGGCGCGGTCGATCCTGGCGAGCTCGCGAAGCTGATCGAGGCGCGCGACCGAATCCCGCGCACGGCGCTCGACGAGGCACTCGGCAAGGTCGCGAAGCCCGGCTTCTCGGCCGCGCCGTACCTCGAGCAGGAGTCGGTGTCGGACACGGCAGAGCTCGGGCCGATCGTCACTCGGGTCCTCGCCGCCAACCCCGACCAGGTCGCGGCCTACCGCGGCGGCAAGGAGGGTCTGCTCGGCTTCTTCGTCGGTCAGGTGATGAAGGAGACGGGCGGCAAGGCGAACGCGCGGGCGGTCAGCGAGCTCGTGCGCGAACAGCTCCGCGCGTAAGCTCGCACCGTGGCCTGGTACGAGACACCGGCAGCCGCTGCACTCGGTGTGCGCTACCCGATCGTGCAGGCGCCGATGGCAGGCGTGACGACACCCGCACTGGCCGCCGCGGTCTCGAACGCGGGCGGCCTCGGCTCGCTCGGCGCCGCGTGGTTGCCGCCGGAGGAGTTGCGCGCGTCGATCCGGGCCTTGCGCGACCTCACCGACCGCCCCTTCATGGTCAACCTCTTCGCGTGGCCCGAGCCGGCCGAAGTCGACGCCGACGCGGTCGCGGCGATGCGAGAGTCGCTGCGCTCGACCCGGAGCGAGCTCGGCGCCGACGATCCGGATCCATCTGGCCCGGATGTCCGAGCCCACCTCTCCGCCCAGCTCGAGGTCGTGCTCGAGGAGCGCGTGCCGGTCTTCGGCTTCATCTTCGGGATCCCGGACTTCGCGGCGATCCAGGCGGCCGGCGCGGTGATCGTCGGCACGGCGACGACGGTCGCGGAGGCGCGCACGCTCGAGGCCGCAGGCGTCGACCTCGTCGTGGCGCAGGGGTGGGAGGGAGGCGGCCATCGCGGCACCTTCGACCGTCCACTCGACGAGGTCGACGTCGCGACGATGCCGCTCGTGCCCCAGGTCGTCGACGCTGTGTCGGTCCCGGTGCTCGCGGCGGGCGGGATCATGGACGGCCGCGGGATCGTGGCTGCGCTGGCGCTCGGCGCGGCGGGGGCGTGGCTCGGCACGGCCTTCATCGCCGCTCCCGAGAGCCAGGCGAGCGACCTCTACCGTGCTGCGCTCGTCCGCACTCCGGTCGAGGGGACGATCGTGACGACGGCGCTCTCCGGGCGCCACGCCCGCATGGTGCGCTCCGCGATCGTCGACCGGATCGAACGGTCGGGCGTCGAGCCGGCGCCGTTCCCGCTGCAACTCTCCCTGACGCGGCCACTCCAGCAGGCGGCCGCGTCGAGGGGCGCCACCGAGCTGATGTTCCTGCTTGCGGGTCAGGGCGCCGGGCTGTCGCGTGCTCTTCCGGCCGCCGAGTTGGTCAACGTGCTCGTGGCCGAGACTGACGCCGCGATCGGTCGGCTCGGTGGCGCGCCGGCTCGGTAGCCTGCCGCGGATGAACGCGAACTTCCGCAAGGTCGCGCTGATCGCTGCTGCGCTCGGTCTGCTGCTCAGCCTCTTCATCGCGCTGCGACGCGGCGACGACGAGAACGCCGCGCCGACGAAGGTCGCCACGACCACCGCGCCGGCCGAGACCGAAACGAAGCCGCCGGCGACGACGACCGAGGCGCCCGCGACCACGGCGCCGAAACCACCGGACGTGGTCACGATCCGGATCGCGATCCTGAGCGACACGGCGCCGGAGGTTCGCCGCTTCGAGGTCAAGCAGGGCTGGAAGGTCGTGATCGTCGTCCGCACCGAGCTCTCAGACCAGGTGCACCTGCACGGCTACGACCTGATGGCAGACGTCGGCCCGGGCAAGCCCGCGACGATCCGGCTGACGGCGACCGCGCCGGGCCGGTTCGAGCTCGAGCTCGAGCAGCACGGCCTCCAGATCGCCGAGCTCGAGGTCCGCCCCTGAACCTGCTTGCCCATGGGATCGGCGGGGTCAAGGATCTCCCGGTTCCGATCTGGTTGTTCTTCTGGGGCGGAGCAGTCGTGCTCGTCCTCTCGTTCGTCGCGCTCGGTGCGCTCTGGAAGCAGCCGCAGCTGGAGCGGCGCGCCGCCGGCAGGCCGTTGCCGCCGGGGCTCGAGCGTTTTCTCCGCTCGCGCTCGTTGCACGCCGTGCTCGGCCTGCTGTCGGCAGGCTTGCTCGCGCTCGTCTTCCTGGCTGCGCTCATCGGCGAGACCTCGTCCGCGCAGAACCTCGCGCCGACGTTCGTTTACGTGATCTTCTGGCTCGGCCTCGTCCCGGTGCAGCTGCTGCTCGGAAACGTCTGGCCGGCTCTCAACCCCTGGCTCGCGTTCGCAAACGGCTTCGCGTGGGTGTGGGGGCGGCTGGGACGGACGTGGACGCCGCCGCTCGCCGCTTCGGAGCGGCTCGGCGTCTGGCCGGCCGCGTTCCTGCTCCTGTGCTTCGCCATGCTCGAGCTCTGCTACTCCGATCCCGCCAGCCCGCGCGCGCTGGCCCTTGCGATCGCGCTCTACAGCTATGTCGCCTGGTTCGGGATGGCCGCATACGGACGCCACACGTGGGTGGAGCACGGGGAGGCGTTCACGGTCTACTTCGGCCTGCTCGCCCGGATCGCTCCCTTCGGCGCGCGCGACGGGCGGCTCGTACGACGGACACCGCTCTCCGGCCTCTCGGGCCGGGACACCACTCCCGGGTTGCTGGCCTACGTCGCCGTCATGCTCGGATCGGTTGGCTTCGACGGGCTCAGCCGCTCCTCGCTCTGGCAGAACCTGCGTGCCGACCTGGAAGGGCCCTACGTCGTCGACTCACCCGGCATCGCGGAGCTCGTCTCGACGGGGCTCGCGATCGCGGGGCTCGTCGGCTGCATCCTCCTCGTCACGCTCGCGTTCCTCGGCGCGATCGGGGTGGCGCGCCGGATGGTGGTGAAGCCGCGGCCGCTCGCGCCGGAGTTCGTGCTCAGCCTCGTCCCGATCGCGCTCGTGTATGCCGTCGCGCACTACTTCACGCTGTTGGTGATCCAGGGCCAGTACGCGCTCAACTACGCGTCGGACCCCTTCGGCTACGGCTGGGACCTGCTCGGCACGGTGGACTTCTCCCCGAACATCGCCCCGTTCTCGCCCAACACCGTCTGGTACGTGCAGGTCGGGTCGCTCGTCGCCGGCCATGTCGCCGGCCTCGCCGTCGCCCACGACCGCGCGGTCACGATCTTCAGGGAACGCGACGCCCTCCGCTCCCAATACGCCATGCTGGCCCTGATGGTCGTCTACACGGTTGGCGGGTTGTGGCTGCTCTCGCGGGGTTAGTGGCCCACGGCGGCGTCGGGGGCGCGATCGTCGAGGCGCTGCTCGTCGTCAGCGTCGCCGCCGTCTGGTTGCGCGAGCGCCGCGCGAGCCGCACGGCCGAGCGGAATCAGATCAAGCCGCAGTAGCGGGCGGTGTTGGGCCACGGGTAGAACCCGCGACCGCTCTGGTGAGCGCGCTCGGCGACCCACATCTGCTCGACGGCCGTCCAGTTGTCCGCCGTGCCCTTCCGGCGCAGCAACTCGGGCCCGTACGCGCGCTGGAAGCCGATGTCCATCTGCAGGCCTCCGTAGTACCCGTTGCCTGTCTGCGTGCGCCAGCCCTGGGCCGGGTTCTGCTCGTAGCGGTGGATGCAGATCCACCCGGCGCGGTGCGGCGGATGCTCGGCCAGGCGCTCGGCGCGGGCGGCGCGACCCTGCCAGAGGCGGCGAACCCACTGCAGATACGCCGTATCGGTCGTCCGCCGCTCGGCGAATTGCGTCGGCGTGCGCGGCTTGCGCATCAGGGACTGCCAGCGCCACGTCTCGATCCGGAAGTGGTCGATTGCGCCGAGCTCGGCAACCCGGGTCGAAGACGCGGTGGCGGCGGTCGACTGGGCAGAGGCCCCCAGGCCGATCGACAGAGCGCAGGCGAGGATGAGCACGCGCGCGGATAGATGCTTCACAGAGCCTCCTTGCTGG
This sequence comes from Actinomycetes bacterium, assembly GCA_031371615.1. Lineage (GTDB taxonomy): Bacteria > Actinomycetota > Thermoleophilia > Gaiellales > Gaiellaceae > Gaiellasilicea. The sequence goes on from JANMJY010000245.1 coordinate 5,159, forward strand.
GGAACACGAGCGCGGACTCGACGCGGAAAGGCCGCAGGGCGTCGAGGCGGCGCTAATTTGACCGCGCTAGACTAGCAAGCGGGTTGTTTGCAAAAGGTAAGAGTTGTCAGGTGCGCGCAACAGAGCCTGCGTACAAAAGACAGGCTGCAACGGCGACGAAGGCCGCCGTTTCCGCGGCACCGAGCCCTGCGAGGGCGGTTCCCACCCCTGCGAGGACGAAGCCGGCGAGCAGGAGCGCGGTCCCGAGCGGTCGCCGGCGGAATCCACGGATGACGGCGTAGACGAGCGCGATCGAGCCGGCGCCGTTGCCGAGGATCGCGAGGATCCGGGCGGGAAAGAGCGCCAGGTACTGCTGCGCTTCCGGAATCGACGTGCCGCCGAGCGGACTCTCGAGCGGGACGGCCAGAGCGACCCCGGTCGCGAGCCCCGCATAGACGAGCACGATCGGGACTGCCGCCCCGACCCCGATGCCGGCCAGCGACCCTGCACCCAGGAGCGCAGCGGTCAGCAGGCCGCCGAAGAGGTAGTAGGCGCGGAAGACGCCGTCGTTCCAGCCTGCCGCGGCGCCCCAGGCGATCGCCGCGGCTCCAAGCGCGTAGGTTGCGAGCCCGGCGCTCCAGAAGGCGAACTGCGTCTGGCGGCGCTGCCGCCAGCGAGCCGCGAGCATGCCCGCGAGGCGCAGCGCGATGAGAGCGGCGCCGAAGGCGAGGATTGCTTCCATCGGCGAGGAGCGTAGTAGCCCGTCTCTGCTCGCCGCTAGGCTCCGGTGGATGGCGCAGAAGCGATACCTGTTCACGCCCGGGCCGACCCCGGTGCCTCCGCAGGTCCTGGCCGCACTGGCGGAGCCCGTGCTGCACCATCGCGCGCCGGACTTCAGGGAGGTCTACGCGCGTGTGCTCGGCCGCCTGCAGGAGGTGCACCGCACGCAGGCAGACGTGCTCCTTTTCACGTGCTCGGGCACCGGCGCCTTCGAGTCGGCGATCGTCAACCTCTGCTCGCCCGGCGACCGCGTCCTCGCGGTATCTGCGGGCTACTTCGGCGAGCGGTGGTCGGCGATGGCGCGGACGTTCGGCTGTGAGGTCGAGGACCTCCGGTACGCCTGGGGCGAGACGCCGTCGGCCGAGGACCTGGCGCGCAAGCTGAACGAGATCGAGCAGGTCTCGCTCGTCTTCCTCGTCCAGTCGGAGACGTCGACCGGAGTGGTCGCGGACATCCAGGCGCTCGCGGCGGTGGCGAAAGAGTCCGGAGCGCTCGTCGTCGTCGACGCCGTCTCGAGCCTCGGCGCCGTGCCGCTCGAGATGGACGACTGGGGCCTCGACGTCGTCATCGCGGGCTCGCAGAAGGCGCTGATGACCCCGCCGGGCCTGGCGACGGCCGCAGTCTCGGAATCCACCTGGGAGCGTGTCGTGCAGGCGACGACGCCGCGCTTCTACTTCGACTGGGAGCGAACGCGCAAGGCCCAGCAGAAGCTCGACAGCGCGTTCACACCCGCAGTCTCGCTGGTGGTCGCGCTCGACGTGGCGCTCGGACTCGTGCTCGAGGACGGCCTCGACGCCGCCTTCGACCGGCACACTCGCCTCGGCCGCGCCTGTCGCGCCGGGATCAAGGCGATGGGCCTAGAGCTCTTCTCGCCGGACGAGGATCGCTCGGCCGTCGTCACCGCCGCACGCATGCCCGAGGGAATGGACTCCGGCGACCTGACGCTGGCGCTGCGAGACCGGCACGGCGTCACGATCGCCGGCGGCCAGGGCGACCTGAAGGGCGCGATCTTCCGGATCGGTCACATCGGCTGGTACGACGAGTTCGACATCGCGACGGCGCTCTCCGCAGTAGAGCTCGTGCTCGGCGAGCTCGGCGCGCCGATCGAGCGCGGCGTCGCCGCGAGCCGCGCGCTCGAGGTCTATGCGGAAGGGACACCGGTCTGAGAGTTCTTGTCCGGGAGTCGATCGCTCCCGCTGGGATCGAGCTGCTGCGTTCCCGCTTCGAGGTCGACGAGGACGCCGACTCGCCGCTCGAGGAGATCATCGGCAACTACGACGCGATCGTCATCCGCTCGGCGACCAAGCTGACCGCGGCCGTCATCGAGCGCGCCGAGCGCTTGAAGGTGATCGGCCGCGCCGGGGTGGGGATCGACAACGTCGACCTCGATGCGGCGACGCGGCGGGGGATCGTCGTCGCGAACGCGCCGGACTCGACCGTCGTCTCGGCCGCCGAGCACACGATCGGATTGCTGGTGGCGCTCGCCCGCAACATCCCGCAGGCGCATGCGGCGCTGAAGGAAGGCCGGTGGGAGCGCTCGCGCTGGGGCGGGGTGGAGCTCGCCGACAAGACGCTCGGCGTGCTCGGTTTCGGCCGGATCGGCCGCCAGGTGGCGCGGCGGGCGCTCGGGCTCGGCATGCGGGTGGTCGGCTACGACCCATTCGTCGCGCCGGAGCGCTTCCGGGAGCTGGGCGCCGACCACGCCGAGACAGCGCAGGAGGTGTTCGACGCGGCCGACTTCCTGACGCTCCATCTGCCGTTGACCGACGAGACGCGCGGCTTCGTCGGCGCGGACGCGATTGCGAACATGCGGGACGGCGTCCGGATCGTCAACGCGGCCCGCGGCGAGCTCGTCGACGAGCCTGCGCTCGCCGACGCAGTCCGCTCCGGGAAGGTTGCGGGTGCTGCGCTCGACGTCTTCTCAGCGGAGCCGTACGAGGGGGAGCTGCTCGGCCTCGAGAACGTCGTCACGACGCCGCACCTCGCGGCTTCGACCGAGGAGGCGCAGGACCGCGCCGGGCTGATCGTCGCGGAGCAGGTGGTGGCCGCGCTCGACGGCGGGCTCGTCACGAACGCCGTCAACATCCCGGTCGTCGGCGCCGAGGACCTCGAGGTGCTCGGCCCGTACATCCCGCTCGCCGCCAAGCTCGGCCGGCTGGCGGTCGAGCTCGCGGGCGGCCATCCGCGCCGGATCGCCCTCTCGTTCCACGGCGGGATCGCCGGGCACGACACGCGCCTGCTGACCGTCGCGGCGTTGAACGGTGCCTTCCAGGGTCGTGTCGACCAGGCGGTCAACTACGTCAATGCGCCCGTGATCGCCGCCGAGCGGGGCATCGAGGTGACCGAGCAGCGCTCCGGCGCGGCCCGCGACTACACCAACCTCGTCACGGTCTCGGTGGACGACGTCGAGGTCTCCGGCACCACGATCGGGCCTGAGCCGCGCCTCTTCCTCGCGGGTGCGCTCGGGTTCGCGATCGACCTGCAGCTCTCGCCGCGGATGGTCTTCTTCCGGTACGACGACGTGCCAGGCGTCATCGGCCGGGTGGGGACGATGTTCGGCGAGGAGGGGGTGAACATCGCGAACATGGCGGTGTCGCGAACGAAGGAGGGCGGCAAGGCGCTGATGGCGCTCGCGATCGACTCCGAGCCGTCTGCAGGACTCGTCGAGCGGATTCGCGCCGAGGGCTTCGACGACGCGCGGTTCATTGCGCTCGGGTAAGGGCGCCGGCTGGGTCGTGGCCCAGTTCGCCCTCATGGCCGTGATCCTCGTGCTCGGCGTCTTCCCGCCGATCTGGCCGGAGTGGGTGCGGATCGCCGGCTTGCCGATCGTTCTCGGTGGCCTCGGCCTCGGCTACTGGGCCGGCCGGGCGCTCGGCTCCGCCCTGACCGCGTATCCGCTTCCGAGCGACAGGGCCCGGCTGGTGGAAAGAGGCCCGTACCGCTTCGTCCGCCACCCGATCTACGTCGGCGGTCTGCTCATCTTCCTCGGCTATGGCTGCATCTCAAGCGTGCCCGCGGCTGCCGTGGTGCCGCTGCTCGCAGTCCTCTGGCACTTCAAGGCGGGTGTCGAGGAGCGGCACCTCGCTGAGCGGTTCCCGGGCTACGAGGACTACCGGCGCCGGGTCCTGAGAGGGATCTAGACCGCCCACGGGTACGCTGTTCGCGTGCGCCAGAACTGGCCCGAGCCCGTCGAGCGGGTCGCCGCGTTTCTCCGAACCGCGGGCGCGGAGGCAAGGCTGGAAGAGCTCGAAGCCGGCACTGCGACCGCCGAGGACGCAGCGCGCGCAGCCGGTTGCCCGATCGACCAGATCGTCAAGTCGATCGTCGTGCTCTGCGACGACCGTCCCGTCGTCGTCCTCGTGCCCGGCGACCGGCGCGTCGACCTCACGAAGGTCGCCCACGCCGCCGGCGCCGTCGAGGCCCGCATTGCACGAGGCCTCGAGGTCGAGGAGGCGACAGGCTTCGCTCCCGGCTCGGTCGCGCCCTTTCCGCTCCCCGACGTCGATCGCGTCCTGATCGACCAGAACCTGCTCGCTCACGACACGGTCTGGGTCGGTGCAGGGTCGGCCACACACATGGCCGCGATCAATCCCGGCGACCTCGTTCGGCTGGCGCGTGCGCAGCCGATGGACGCCGTCCAAGACTCCACATACGATTCAGGCCCGAGAGGAGACGCTTGATGAACGAGACAGAGACCATCTGGATGAACGGTGAGTTCGTCGACTGGGCCGACGCGAAGGTGCACGTCGGCGTGCACGGGCTTCACTACGGCACCGGTGTTTTCGAGGGCATCCGCTGCTACGAGACCCCTGAAGGCCCGGCGGTCTTCCGCCTGAAGGAGCACCTCCAGCGGCTCGAGAACTCGGCACAGCTTCTGTACATGGACCTGCCGCACACGGTCGACGAGCTTCGCGCGGCGACGCACGAGTTGATCGGCCGCAACGGCCTGCCCGAGTGCTACATCCGCCCGTTCGCGTTCTACGGCTACGGCGAGCTCGGCGTGCACACGAAGGGCAACCCGGTCGAGGTCGTGATCATGAGCTGGCCCTGGGGGAACTACCTCGGCGACGAGAACGCGACCGTGGGGATCCGCACCAAGATCTCCTCCTGGAAGCGCATCGGCCCGAACACGATCCCGCACGCGGCCAAGGCGACGGGGATCTACCTCAATTCGATGCTCGCCGTCCACGAGGCCCAGCGCGCAGGCTACGACGAGGCGATCCTGCTGAACGACGAGGGGTACGTCGCCGACGGCCCGGGCGAGAACATCTTCGTCGTCAAGGAGGGCCGGATCGTGACGCCGCCGCTCTCGATGTCGATCCTGCCCGGGATCACGCGCGATAGCGTCATCGAGATCGCGCAGGACCTCGGCTACGTCGTCGAGGAGGCGAACCTAATCCGCACCGACCTCTACCTCGCCGACGAGATCTTCATGACCGGCACCGCCGCCGAAGTGACGCCCGTGCGCTCGGTCGACGACCACGAGATCGGGGCAGGCCCGGTCACGCTCGAGCTGCAGAAGGCGTATCTCGACACGGTGCGCGGCAAGACCGAGCGCTGGGGTCATTGGCTCGACCGCGTCACGGTCGGCGACAAGGCTCCCGCCGAGGCATGAAGGCGGCCACCCGGCCGATTCCGCTCTCGTCGCCGTACATCGACGAGCGGGACGAGGAGCTCGTGCTCGAGGTGCTGCGATCGGGCCGGCTCTCGCTCGGGCCTGCGATCGACCGCTTCGAGGAGCTTTTCGCGGAGAAGGTCGGCGCGCCGTACGCGGCCGCGGTGTCCTCAGGCACCGCGGGGCTGCACCTCCTCTCCGCGATCGCCGGCTTCCAGGACGGCGACGAGGTGATCACCTCGCCCTACTCGTTCGTCGCCTCGGCCAACTGCTTCATCTACGAGGGGGCGACGCCGGTCTTCGCCGACGTCGACGAGCGGACGATGAACCTCGACCCCGCCGCCGTCGAGGCCGCGATTACCGAGCGGACGAAAGGGATCGTCGCGGTCGACATCTTCGGCTACCCATGTGAGCTCGACCCGCTCCGCGCGCTCGCGGACCAGCACGGCCTCGTGCTGATCCAGGACGCCTGCGAGGCGCTCGGGGCGGAGTACAAGGGGAGTTGGGCCGGTTCGCACGGGGTCGACGCCGTCTTCGCGTTCTACCCGAACAAGCAGATGACGACGGGTGAGGGCGGGATGGTCACGACGCACGACGAGGAGACCTGGCACCGTCTCGTCAGCATGCGCAACCAGGGTCGCGCCGACGGCGGCGGCTGGCTCGACCACGCACGGCTCGGCTACAACTACCGCATCGACGACATCAGCGCCGCGCTCGGGATCGGGCAGCTCGAGAAGCTCGACACGATCCTGTCGCTGCGCGGTTCCGCGGCGAAGCGATACTCCGAGCTGCTCGGCGGCGTGGAGGGACTGGAGCTGCCGCTCCCCGATGACCCTGACCACGTCCGCTCCTGGTTCGTCTACGTCGTCACGCTCGCGCGCGACACCGACCGCGAGCGGGTGATCGCCGAGCTCGAGCGGCAGGGGATCGCGACGTCGCGCTACCTCCCCTCGGTCCACCTCCAGGCCTACATGCGCGAGCGCTACGGCTTCTCCGAGGGGCTCTGTCCCGTCTCGGAGGATCTCTCGCAGCGCACGCTCGCGCTTCCGTTCTTCACCGCGATCGAAGCGGAGGACCAGGAACGAGTCGCCGAGGCGCTCGCGGCCGCGCTGGCCTAGCCGAAGCGCTCGCGGTCTGGAGCCTCTACGCGCTCGAGGCGACCGCCACGCTCGTCACGTACTCACGGCTGTCCCCGGACGTTCTCTACAACGTCGACTCGGCGGGTGATCTCGCCGGGGGCCTGTCACGGATGCTGACGGTGATCAACTATCCGCTCGCGCTCGGTGCGATCGCGCTGGCCGCGATCGCCGGTGGGCCGCGCCTGCTCGTCTGGCTGTCGATCGCGCTCTGTGCGCTGGTCGCGGTGCCGGGAGTGGTCGACCAGGGTGATCTCGACGCGCGCTGGATCAACGCCCTGCCGGCGGTCGGAGTCGCGCTTGCCCTCGCCTTGACCGTGCGGGCGGCGCGGAGGGAAGAAGCGTCGTTCGTGCGGCGCGCGCACGGAGACCCACTCCGGCTCGTGCTCGGCGTCGCGCTACTGCTGCTCGCGCTGCCGTGGCTCGCGGCTGAGACCGGATTCTTCTTCCCCGGCGACATCCTCCTGGGCGAGGAGATCCCCTCCGTGCGCGACGAGGGGCTCGCCGCTGTGCACCTCGGCTTCCACCATGGCATGGGCGGCGTCGAGCTCGCGTTGACCGCCCTGGTGCTCTCCCGCATCCGGGCGGGGCGAGCGTTGCGCGGCTACCTCTCGCTGATGCTCGCCTATGGCCTCGGCAACGCGTTCCAGGACGGCTGGAACGAGCAGCTCTGGAAGCGCGGCACCGTCGACCATCACATCGGCAGCGTTTTGCGGCCCGAGCTCTCCCTCGGCTGGCTGTCGATCCTGGCCGGCGCCGGTGCGATCTACGCGTTCTGGTTCCGGCCGTCCCGTCAGCGATAATCGCAGGATGGACGGCGTGCGGATGGTGTTTCTCGGCTTCGGCAAATACGCCCGCGCCGACAAGATCTACGCCCTGCAGCCGATCACGGGCGACAACCGCGGCGGCGGGCAGCGCACGCTCGTCTGGGTCGAGGGCGTCGCCGACCCGATCGTCGCCTCGCGCACGGAGCGGACGATCCTGCACGAGATGGGCCAGGAGGCCGCCGGCTCGCCGCTGCTCGACGAGGCCCTCTCGCTCGCCGAGCGGCTCGCCGAGGACGCCGCCAGCGGTCGCGTCGATCTCGCCGACCTCGGTCGCCGTGCCCGGAAGCTGCTCGAGTCGTCGAGCAGGCCCGGAGAACCCTCGCAGCTCTTCTGAACCTCGGCCGGGAGTTCTTCGCCCGCAGCGTCCACGAGGTCGCGCCCGACCTGGTCGGTTCGACCATGCTCGTCGACGGCGTCGGCGGCACGGTCGTCGAGGTCGAGGCCTACGACTCGGGCGACCCGGCGGCACACGGGTTCCGGGGCCGCACGCCGCGCAATGCCTCGATGTTCGGGCCCCCCGGTCACGCGTACGTCTACCGCTCCTACGGGATCCACTGGTGCCTGAATGTCGTTTGCGAGGACGTGGGGAGTGCGGCGGCGATCCTGATCCGCGCGCTCGAGCCCACGCACGAGATCGAGCAGATGCGGCGGCGCCGCGGACTCGAGGAGCCTCGGCTGCTCTGCTCCGGCCCGGGCCGGCTCTGCCAGGCGCTCGCGGTCACGCGCGAGCACGACGGGCTCCCGCTCGATGCGCCGCCTTTCGACCTGCGCGCACGGAACTCTCCGGTCGAGGTAATCACGGGGCCGCGGATCGGGATCAGCGTCGCGGCCGAGCTTCCCTGGCGGTACGCGGCCGCCGGGTCGCGTTACCTCAGTCGGCCGCTCCGCGCGCCCGAGCGACGACGAGCGTGATCTTCACACCGGGAGCGGCGGCGAGTCCGGCACGAGGCCGTTGCTCGAGCACTCTCCCGGACGTTCCCGCGCGCCACTGGACTCGCGGCTCGAGCTTCAGCTTCTTCAGCCGCAGACGAGCGTCGTCGAGGCTCCGGCCGACGAGGTTCGGGATCACCCCCTGCGTCGCCTTCGAGACGACGAGGAGCAGTCGGTTGTACGCGGAGAGGTAGCCGGTCTTCGGGCTCTGGTCGACGACGACCCCAACGGGTTGCAGCGCCGCCGCGGGCTTGTACACGAGCTCGGCCGTCAGCGGCTGGGCCTCGACTCGGATCTGCGCGTCGGCGGCGGTCAGCCGGCGCACGTCCGGCACCTCGACCTCGTTCACGAGGCAGTTCGCCGTCTTCGACGGCCCCTTGCCGGCGAAGTAGACGACCTCCTGGCGCGCGTGGCAGCGGCCGTTGTCCAGCAGCAGCTTGTCCCCCCGCCTCGTGACCAGCTTCGGCGCGGCGTAGGGAACGGTCGGAGACGGGAAACCCAGCGCCGGCTTGTCCTTGAGCGCCTTCTCGACGAAGGACTTCCAGATCAGCGCCGGGAACGTGCCGCCCGCCACCGCGTCGCCGTGAAACTCGGTCAGCATCGGCTTCAGCGTTGTCGGGTAGCCCACCCAGACGGCGACGGCGAGCTGGGGCGTGTAGCCGGCGAACCACGCGTCGCCGTAGTTCTCCGTCGTGCCGGTCTTCCCGGCCACGGGGCGATCCGCCAGGTACGCCCGCTTGCCGGTGCCGTAACGGACGGCCTTCTGCAGGATGGTGTTGATGATCCCGGCCTGGGTCGAGGTGAGCGCTTCGAACGGCGCCGTCGGCGCGTTGAAGCGCTTTCTGCGCGGCTCCGTGACTTCCTCGATCACGCGCGGCTTGTTGCCGAACATCGCGCTGTCGACGCGGCGGCCTCCGTGCGCGAGCGTCGCGTACGCCCGTGCCAGCTCGAGCGGCGTGACGGCCTCCGCTCCCAGCCCGATCGCGTAGTACCCGCGCAGCTTGCTCCGGATCCCCAACCGCCGGGCCGTCTCGGCAACGTTCTTGGAGCCGACGAGCTGGGTCAGCTGCGCGTACACGGCGTTGTCCGACTCGATCGTGGCCGTCTCCAGGTTGATCGAGCCGAGATACGAGTCGTTGTAGTTGCCGACGACCCAGTACTTGTCGCCCAGGTTGATGGACTGCGGCTTCGACTCGAAACGGGTCGCCGGTGAGATTCCCTCCCGGAGGGCCGTGGCGAGCACGAATGGCTTGAACGCGGATCCGGGCTGGCGCACACCCTGGACGGCGAGGTTGAACTGGCTCTTGCGGTAGTTGTTGCCGCCGACCATCGCCCGGACGGCGCCGTTGCGGGGATCGATCGCGACGAGCGCCGCCGAGGGGCCGTCGGGATTGGTCAGCCACTTCGAGATTGCGTCCCGCGCCGCCTCCTGGAGATCCAGGTCGATCGTCGTCCGCACCTTCAGCCCGCCGCCGAAGACACCCGCCGACCCGTATTCGTCGATCAGCTGCTGCTTGACGTAGTTGACGTAGTGGAGGGCTCCGTGCTGCCCCTCGGTGCCGCCGAGCCTGACGCGGTCCGGGTCGGGCAGCCGCGCCGCGTTCGCGTCGGCGTACTGCCCTACCGTGATCATCGACTCGTCGAGCATCGCGCGGAGCACGACCTGCCGCCGAGCCCTGGCGCGAGCGGGGCTCGTGACCGGGTCGTAGCGGCTCGGGTCGGCGGGGATGCCGGCGAGGAGCGCCGCCTCGGGAATCGTCAGCTCCTTCGCGCCATGGTGGAAGTAGGCGAGCGCCGCCTGCTGGACGCCGTAGGCGCCGTTCCCGAAGTAGATCGTGTTCAGGTACTCCTGCAGGATTCTCTTCTTGGGCCAGGCGCTCGAGCGCTCGAGCTGCCAGGCAAAGGCGGCCTCCCGCACCTTGCGGCCGATCGTCTTCTGGTCGCGGTCGAGCGAGTTCTTGACGAACTGCTGCGTGATCGTCGAGCCGCCCTCGACCACCTTCTGCTGGCGGATGTCCGCGACGAGCGCGCGGCCGATGCCGCGCAGGTCGATCCCGTCGTGCTCCCAGAAGCGGCGGTCCTCGATCGCCACGATCGCGTGCCGCATCGGGTCGGCGATGTCGTCGTACTTGACGAGCGTCCGCGCCTGCGAGCCACGCAGCACTGCGAGGATCTTCTGGCCGCTCGAGTCGTAGATGTAGCCGTTGACCTGGTTGTCGAGCTGCTTCTGCGGATCGAACTTGCCGGAGTCGATCTCGCTCGCGACCGCGCGGATCAGCCCGAAGCTGAACGACACCGACCCGAGCAGCCCGAGGACGGTGAGGAGCGCAAGGAGGCGAAGCTTGCGGATCCGGCGGCGCGGACGCCCCGGTCGGCTCTTGCTGAACGGCCGCAAGGGTTGGATTGTAGCCCTGGTCTGCGGCTAGGCCGCAGCGATCACGGCGAGCACGTCGTCGCCGTACCGCTCGAGCTTCGTCGGGCCGAAGCCCTTGACGGCGGCGAGATCGAGTTCGGACGTGGGCTTGGCGGTCGCGAGCTCACGCAGCGTCGCGTCGTGCAGGACGACGTAGGCGGGCACCTCGTCGACACGCGCGCGCTCTAGTCGCCACGCGCGCAGGCGTTCGAACAGGCCCTCGTCGGCAGGCCCGGCAGCGGTTGCCGCAGTGCCGATCCTCGGCAGCGCCGCACCCGGCACGGCGCGCAGCAGCCTGAAGCCGTCATCGCTCTCGAACGCCTCGAGGGCGCCGGCGGCCTCGAGCAGCTGGACCCAGCGCTTGACCTCCGCCTGGGTGGCGGCTGCGAGCAGGCCGAAGTGGGGGGAGCGCTGCGCGGAACGTGGCGCGCTCATCGAGCCGCGGAGCATGGCCGCCAGCCCGGTTCGGCCGAGCGGCCAGCGCAGCTCGAGCACGGCACGATAGATCGAGCCCGAGACGTCCTCCGGCAGCGGGGCGGTCGCGGCGGGCTCCGCCGCTGCTGCGGCGAGCGGAGCGCAGACGTCGCACATGCCACAGTCCTCGACGAGCGTCTCGCCGAAGTGCTCGGCCACCTGCCGGTGCCGGCAGCCTCTCGACTCGGCGAAGCGGACGAGCCGGTCCGCGCGCGTCAGCGCCTCCCGCTCGTAGCGCGCGAGCAGCGCGTCGATCCGGGCGGCGGCGTCCACAGGTGGCTCGGGGACCTCGATCTGCATCGCGCGGCCGGAGTCGAAGCCGCGCCGAACGAGTCCCACTTGTTCCAGCATCCCGACGAGGACGCGAGGGTCGGGCTCCTGGCCGAGCTCCTCGGGCGCGACCTCGCCGCGGCCGCGGAGACGCGCGTAGATGGAGCGCAGGTCGGCCACTGTCGGAATGTCGGAGCGCGCGAACCGGCGCAGCTGCTGGGCGTCGGCACGGCTGGCGAGCAGGAGCGTGTCGGACGCGCGCCCGTCACGGCCGGCCCGCCCGACCATCTGCACATAGCTCTCGAGCGACTCCGGGTAGTTGTAGAGCGCGACCAGCCGGATGTCCGGCTTGTCGATCCCCATTCCGAACGCGGTCGTTGCGACCACGGTCTGGATCCGGCCCTCGATAAACGCCTCCTGCGCCGCCGATCGCTCGTCCGGCTCGAGCCCCGCGTGGTAGTGGACGGCCGCGAGATCGTGGACGCGAAGCGTCCGGGCGAGGCTCTCGCAGCTGCGACGGGAGCGGGCGTAGACGATCGCCGAGGCGCCGCGCAGCTCGTGCAGGCGGCGAACGAGCGTCCGGAGCCGCGCCTCTTCGCCGTCGACAATCTCGACGTCGTAGCGCAGGTTCGACCGCACGACGCTCGTCCGCACGATCTCGGGGTCGCGGCCGAGTGCGGTCGCGATCTCTCGCTCCGTGTCGGGAGTCGCCGTGGCCGTCATGCCGAGGATCGCCGGCTTCCCGAGCGCGTCCAGGGCGCGCCGGATGAAAAGGTAGTCGGGCCGGAAGTCGTGGCCCCACATGCTCACGCAGTGGACCTCGTCGATGACGACGAGCCCGACGTCGATGCCCGCGATCGCCTCGAGGAAGCTCCGCTGCCGCAGCCGCTCGGGTGCGACGTAGAGCATGCGGAAACGCCCCTCGGAGACTCCTCGCAGGCGAGCCGCGGCCTCGTCCGCGCTGAGCGAGGAGTTGATCAGGGTCGATTGCGCCGCGACCTCCGGCGGGAGCTTGTCCACCTGGTCTTTCATCAGCGCGATCAGCGGCGAGAGGACGAGCGTCGGCGTCGGCCGCAGCATCGCCGCGAGCTGGTAGGTCAGCGACTTGCCGGAGCCGGTCGGCATCAGCGCGAGCGTGTCGCGCCCCTCGACCGCGGCGCGGACGACCTGCTCCTGGCCCGGCCGAAAGTCCTCGAATCCGAACAGCCTCGTCAGTGCGGGCTTCAGCTCGCTCACACGAACGAGTGTACGGCGGCAATCGGAAAGCCTTCGCTCCGAAAGCGTCACGGGAGTGTGCTCTTGGAGCGAAGCGATTCTTGCGCGATGGTGGGATCCGCTCCCGCGGATCCCACCATCTTGCGCCTAAGCAGCTATGAGCGGCTTGACGGCGGCGAGCACGGCCGCCTTGGCCATCGCCTCGTCGAACGCACCGGGTGCGGGCGTCTGCTTGCGGAGCAGCCGGATCGCGGCGGCGTGCCGAGCCTCGACTTGAACGATCGAGCCGGCGGCGCCGAGCACGTCCTTGGACTCGATCATCCCGGCGGCGCCGTTGTAGGCGCTGACACCGGTGTCCTCGAGCGTCTGAGCGAGCTTGAGGAAGCTCGCCTCGTCGGTGAAGGGGAACGTGAACGTCGGCTCTGCGACGGGTGTGCCGCCGAGGTCCTTGATCGTCCCCGACAACGTCTCGACGTGAGCCGACTCGTGGGCGCCGATCAAGGTCGCCAGCTTCTTCGTCTCGGCGCTGAGATTCGTGGCGAGACCCTTCTTGTAGAAGTCGGCCTCGAGAAACTCGAGCGTCAGCGCGAAGTTGAGGATGTCGATATCGCCCATGGCCCCCTGCGCCATCGCGCGCTGAATGAACGGTGACACCGCGGCAGCGCCGTAGACGGCGCCGACGGCGAGCGTGCTCTTGAGCAGGAACGAGCCCCGGCTCATGCCGTCGATCTCGACAGCCTCGAGTTCAGGGACGGTCAGTTTCGTATGCATGTGAAGTTCTCCTTTCGTCCGTGAGCGGTCAGCTGACGATGAACGGCATGACCTTCGGCAGAACCTCGTCCATCGACTGAGGTGTGGCGAAGGCGCCGTCGGGGGTGGGTGACTTGCCGGTCAGGATGTTCAGAGCGGCTGCGTGGCGTGCTTCGACCGAGTGGATCGCGATCGCGGCTGCCAGGATCTCCTTGTCCTTGATCGCCCCGGCCTGGCCGAGGTACGCGGCGGCGCCGAGGTTCTCGACCGTCGCCGCGAGCTTCAACACGGCGTCGGCGCTGTCGAGCGGGAACGTGGTCTTCGGCTTCTTGGCGGGCTCGCCGAGCTTCTTGGCGGTTCCGAGCAGGGCGTCGACATGCTGCTGCTCGTGGTCGCCGATCGCCTTGATCAGCTCCAGCGAAGCTCCCGAGAAGAGTCCGCTGTCGATCACCGCGGCGTAGAAGTCCGCCTCGACGTACTCGAGCGTGAGCGCGTAGTTGACGATCTTCAGATCGCCATCTGATGCCATGGCCTCGGTCTCTGCGGGGGCGGTCGTCGCCGTCGTGCCAGCGGTCTTGTCGTCCCCGCCGCACGCGGCGAGGAAGAGGCTGAAGGCGGTCGCGCCGGCGACGCCTCCGCCCATCAGCCTGAGGAACTTCTTCCGCGAGGCGGGATCGTCGGCCAGCTCACGGAGAGCCGGCTGATCCTGGACGTGCTCGTCGGTATTGGTCATGGGTCTCCTTCCGGTGCAAGTGGGGGAAACGGGCGTGCGGCGCTCGTTCCCGGCGTGTTCCTGGGGACTCCCAGGACGAATCGAACAGCAGTGATTCGCCTTGCTCCCCGGTCCGGTTCGGATCTCTAGGTCGACGACGCGGTCAAGAGCGCGGCGCCCGTCGGCGCGTCCACGCCGCCGTCGTCCTCGAGCGTGACCGCGATCGTCTGCCCGGCCGCGACCGGTCGCGTGAGCAGCGCGACGCCGGGCTGCTCGAAGAGCCCGGCCCGCCGGGGGACCCCGTCCTCGAGGACCCAGATCTCGTAGTCCTTGCCCTTGGGTGCGGCCGGGAGCGCGCGCACGACCAATGCGGCGTCGCCCTTCGGCGTGACGACGAGGTCGGCCTTGCCGCTCTCGCTCGCAAACGTCCGCGCGTTCGGGTCGCCGAGCACCGCCAGCTGGCTGTGGGCCCCGTCGAGGTCGCTCGACAGCGATGTCGCCCAGATGCCGAGCCCGATCGCGGCGACCGCCGCGACAGCGGCGACTGACGACAGGGCTGGAAGCACCACGGTGCGCCGGCGGAAGGGGACGACGTTCGAACGCTCGCTGCGCGCCTGCTCCAGGATCCGGCCGCGCAGCGACGCAGGCGGCGTCGGGCCGCCGGCAGCGTGGGCGAGCGCGCTGGACACCTGCCAGAAGCCCTGAAGCTCCTCCCGGCAGCGCTCGCACGAGGAGAGGTGCTCTTCGAAGGTTGCCCGCTCTGCCGGCTCGAGCGCATCGAGCGCGTAGCCGGCGGTCAGCTCGTGAACGTCCATGAATTCCTCTCTGCGCCCTCGTCGAGCAGCTCCCGCAATCGAGAGAGACCCGAGAACATTCTGCTCTTGATCGTGCCCAGAGGCTCGCCGAGCCGCTCGGCGAGCTCAGACTGCGTGTAGCCGCCGTAATAGGCCAGCTCGAGCGCCTCCCGCTGCTGGTCGGGGAGCTCCTTGAGCGCGCCTTGCACACGGGTTCGCTCCAGGCGCAGCCAGGCTGCCTCCTCCGCCGAGCCCTCGGAGGGCTCCGGCGCGGACTCGATCGGCTCGGTGCGCCGGCGCTGCTCGCGTCGAACGACGTCGACCGCGCGCCGGTGGACGAGCGTCAGGATCCACGTCGATGCCTTCGCGCGCTCGGGAATGAACGAGCCGGCGTTGCGCCAGAGCCCGAGGAACGCGTCCTGGACAGCGTCCTCCGCGAGCGACTCGTCCCGGAGGATCCGGTAGGCCAGCCCGTAGGCGACCCCGCCGACCCGGTCGTAGAGCTCTGCGAGGGCCGATTCGTCGGAGCGCGACACGAGTGCGACGAGCGCTTCGTCAGAGAGATGGGCGAGATCGCGTCTGCGCACGGTGTCGGGTTCAGCGTAAGCGAGCACGGCACTGGTTCGGCGGAGTCAGTCGATCGGTTCGGCTGCGGAGCCCGGTCGAACCGATCTGGGCGTGCAGCCGAACCAACGTCGTCAATCGACCACCAGGAGTGTGGGATATGAAGAAGGCAGCACTGGCGGCCGCCGCCCTCGGAGCAATCGCGATCTCGGCGCTCGCCGCCGCAGTCGTGGGCTCCGGGCCAAGCGCCGGCACCGCCTCGAGTCACCGTGAGGCGCCGCTGATCTCGGAGGACCCGAGCGCGGACAACACGGACCTGTACGCGTTCAGAAGTCCGGACAAGCCGGACACGGTTTCGATCGTGTCGAACTGGATCCCGGCCGAGGACCCCGCGGCGGGGCCGATGTACTACACGTTCTCGCCGTCGGCCCGCTACAACGTCTACATCGACCGCACGGGCGACGCGAAGGCGGACATCACGTACCGCTTCCGCTTCGGTCGCACGGCCGGCCCGGCGTTTCTCGGGAACACGGTCCAGAGCTACACGGTCACGCGAAACGGCAAGGTGTTCGCCCGCGGCAAGACGCCGCCGAACAACATCGGCCCTCGCTCGACCCCGAACTACCGGAACCTGGCGGCCAAGGCCGTCGTCATCAAGGGCGGCACCTCGATCTTCGCCGGCCAGCGCGACGACGCGTTCTACGCCGACATCGGTCAGATCTTCGACCTCGTCGCCTTTCGCAAGGGCACGGGCGACAAGGGCGGCGGCAAGGACTTCTTCGCCGGCTATGGCGTCCACGCGATCGCGCTCCAGATTCCGATCTCGGAGCTCAATGCGAAGAACAGCACGATCGGCGTCTGGTCGTCCACCGACCGCCAGAACGTGACGGTTGCGGGCAAGGTCCGCAAGGGCTGGACGCAGGTCTCCCGGATCGCCAACCCGCTCGTCAACGAGGTCGTCGTCCCGACGCCCTTCAAGGACGCGTGGAACCGATCGCTGCCCGTCAACGACAAGCAGTTCGCCGGCCCGGTGCTGACACCGGTGCTCGCGAAGCTGATGAACCAGCTCTACAAGGTGAACGCGCCCGAGACGAACCGCGACGACCTCGTCGCCGTGTTCGGCACCGGCGTCAAGGGCCTGAACTACACCGGGCCGACCGTGGCCGATCTGCTACGGCTGAACTACTCGATCCCGGTGACGCCCAACAACAAGATCAACCGCCTGGGCGTGATCGGCGGTGACAACGGCGGCTTCCCGAACGGCCGGCGGCTCGGCGACGACGTGATCGATATCGCGGAGCAGGTCATGGCCGGCTTCCTCAAGGGCAACAAGGTCCCGCTCGGGGACGGCGTCGACGGGCCTGATGTGCCCGCGATGGCCTTCTTCCCGTACGAGTCGGATCCGGCAGATGGCGCAACCAACACGAAGGGGCTCCAGAAGCCCTAACTAACCGGGCGAGGTGGGGGGGGCATAGCCCCCCCCCCCAACCAGCCGGGGACGTTCGTCGAAAAACGTAGGGGGGACCCCCCCGGGGGGGGTGGCGATGTAGTACAACAAGATGGCAGC
>JANMJY010000101.1:0-21607 GCA_031371615.1 Actinomycetes bacterium
TGGTTGAAGTACGCGTCGGTGTAATAGCCCTCGCGCATCTTCTCGACCGGCAGGTCGAAGATCTCGGGCGGGAGGCGGTTGGGCCTAGTTGTCTGCTGGATCGTCATGCTCGAGCTCCAGACAGGCTGCCAGCGCGGCCTCAGCGACCTCGAGCTGATCCGGGGACGGCTCGATCGTTGCGATCCGGTGCTGCAGTTCGTGTCCCGGCCGCGCGAGTGCCTTCGCGAGCGGGTGGCCCGGGTGCCGGGTCATCCAGGCGAAGACCTCGACGGCCGCTCCGACAGCGCCGATCGAGCTCGCGACGCGCGCCGACCGGCGCAGGCGGGCCGGCGCACGCGACGCGAGGACGTTGCCCGCCGCCGAGGCCGCCAGGAGCGGGCCGATCAAATGAGAGCCGCACCGTTCGTGCTCCTTCGCGCGCTGCTCGCCGTGCTCGTACGTCCCGATCGAGACGTGCTCGGCGCCGTGGTAAGCCGCGAGCTCGCCGCCCCGGAGCGCCAGCACAGCCGGGGCAAGGGACAGCGCACCCGACAACAGCTCGCGCGCCACGTCGCCCAGCCGGTCCGACCTGCGGACGGCCTGTACGGTCACCGCGCTCGCGAGCGTCGCCGCCAGCACGGCCGGGCGCTCGAAGGGCAACCGCGCTTCGGGCAGCTTCCGCCGCAGCTCCGGGATGAAGGCGAACGACTCGGCCAGCCGGAGCGGCCCACGCAGGAACGGCTGCTGGATCCGCGGCGCCAGCAGCCGCTTGCGAGCGCCGGCCACCTTGATCTCCCCCGAGTCGGTCCGGATCGCGCACGCCCAGGAGGTCGGGCCGTGGACGAGCACCCCGTTGACGAGCGCCATGCCGCCGAGGCGGATCTTGCTGCTCATTGCGGGAGCGTAGCCAGCGCTGCCCGTCTCAGCGCGGCCTGGAGCTCGTCCGCGGCAGGGCCACGGCCGATCGGCGCGCCGTCGAGCTCGACGACCGGCATCACTTCCCGGACGGACGACGAGGTGAACGCCTCCTCCGCGCCGGTGAGCTCTTCGAGCGGGTACGCGCCCTCTGCGATTTCGTAGCCGTTGCCGGCTACGAGCGCGATCACCTCGGCGCGCGTCACGCCGGCCAGGATGCCGAGATCGACCGCCGGTGTGTAGAGCGTGCGGCCGCGGCGCCACCAGACGTTCGTCGTCGGCCCCTCCAGCACGATTCCGCCCGCGTCGACGAAGACGGCGTCGTCTGCTCCGCGGCGCCGGGCCTCGGCCTCGGCGGCCATGTTGACCGCGTAGCTCGTCGACTTGACGCCGGGGAGGAGCCAGGGCTCGTCCGCGCGGACCCCTCGGAGCGAGATCAGCCGCTGGCCACGTTCGCGCAGCGCGTCGTAATGGTCGCCAAGCGCGGTGACGAGGGCAAGGGAGGTGGGCGTTGGTGTCCAGACCAGGCGGAGCACGGCGTCCGGCGTACCCGCGGCCTCGAGCGCCTGCCGTGCGAGCTCCTCGAGCTCGAGCCGGTTGACGGAGGGCAACCCGATGGCCTCCGCGGAGGTTGCGAGCCGGTCGAGGTGCTCGGCGAGGCGGAAGGGTCGCCCTGAATAGACGCGGATCGTCTCGAACGCGCCACGGCCGCGCAGCAGCGCCTCGTCGTCGGCGCGGAGCACCGGCTCTGCCGGGTCGACGACGCCGCGCCCACCCACCGCGACAGCCAGCAGGCCGCTCAACGGGACGCCGCCTCCACCGGAGCCCCGATCGCGGCGAGCAGCGGGCCGGCCTTCGTCCACGACTCCTCGATCTCGGCCTCCGGCTCCGAGTCCCACACGATCCCGCCCCCGACCCAGAGGTGGATCTTTCCGTCGGCGATCGCGAAGGTGCGGATCGTCAGGGCGAGCTCGAGGTCGCCGTTTCCCCGCACGGTGCCCAGAGCGCCCATCGAGGCGCCGCGGCCGACAGGCTCCAGCTCGGCGATCAGGTCCACGGCTGCGATCTTCGGTGCTCCGGTGACGGAGCCTCCCGGGAACGTCGCGGCGAGGAGCTCAGCCAGCCCGACCTCGTCGCGCAGCGTTCCCTCCACCGTGGAGACGAGGTGAGTGACGCCGGCGAGCTCGCGTTCGACCATCAGCTCGGGCCACCGCACCGAGCCGGGCTCGCAGACGCGGGAGAGGTCGTTTCGCTCCAGGTCGACGATCATCACGTGCTCGGCGGCGTCCTTCTTCCCTTCGACGTGCTGCCCGAGCGGTCGCGTGCCCTTGATCGGCGAGGTCCACACGCGCCGTCCGCGGCGGGCGAGGAAGAGCTCTGGCGAGGCGGAGACGATCGCCCAGCCGTCTCCGGCCAGCGTTCGGGGTCTGAATCGCGCGAGCCCAACTGCGAGAGCAGCGCCATCGCCGCCGTAGTCCGCGCTCAGATGCTGGACGAGATTGACCTGGTAGACGTCGCCGCGGGCGATCGTCGCCCGCACAGACTCGATCGCGGCGGCGTACGCAGCGTCGCCCCAGCTTCGTTCCCAGCTTCCAATCGGGACATTTCCGAGGGACTGTCCCTGGGACACGTCCCGAATCGCCACCGCCGCGTGCGGGAGCGGGCAGGGCTCTGGCGGCAGCGGCGATTTGTGACGGCGAAGCGGGCCGGAGAGCCCGTAGCCGAGGTAGAGGTCGGCTTCGAGTTCCTCGCCGCCTGGCGCGAAGAAGCCCTGCTCGCGGAGATAGGCCTCGATCTGCTCGAAGGCGCCGGCCGGCGAGCGCAGCTCGAGCATCGACACTAACTCAGCGAGCGGGCCGCGGTGCGCAGGAACTCGACGCCGAGCCCCAGGTCGTCGACGTGTGTCCGCTCGTCGGCCGAGTGGATCAGGCGCGCGGCGAGCTCCGTCTCCATCGTCCGCAGCGGGAAGAAGCCGTACGCGACCGTGCCGAAGGCCTCACGGAGCCAGTGCGAGTCGGTGAAGCCGGAGCAACACAGCGGCACGAGCTTTGCTCCCGGCTCCGTCTTCTCGACCCAACTGGAGATGGCGGCCCAGAGCGGCGTGTCTAGCGCAGACCTTGTCCCGCCCGAGCGCTCGATCGTCTCCAGGTCGTAGTCCGCGTCGCCGAGCAGCTCGCGGAGGATTGGGTCGACATCCTCGGGCGTCTCGCCGGGCAGCAGGCGGCGATCGACGACGAGCTCGCACGTCCCGGGGATGACGTTTCGCCGCTCGGAAGCCTCGATCATCGTCGGAGCAAGCGTGAACGAAAGTAGCGGCTCGATCGTTTCGGCCGCGAGTTCGTCGACCGCTGCGAGGCGTGCCAGCACCTGGTCGGCCGCTGGCTGTTCCCCCAGCACGGCGTCGAGAAATCCTGCGACCTCGGGGCCGATCGACGGCTCCGGCTGGAACTCGGCGAGCCTCTCGACCAGCCGCGCGGCCTTGACGAGCGCGTTATCCGCGATCCCGGGCATGGAGGCGTGACCGCTTCGCCCGTGCACGGTGATCCGAATCGGCGCGCTCATCTTCTCGGCCGCTGCGCAGAGGTAGAACGCGCGACCGCCCAGCTCGAGGCGCTCGCCGCCTCCCTCGTTGATCGCGTAGTCGACGCGAACCGCGTCCGGATGCTGCTCGCAGAGCCATTCCAGCCCGAATGCCTCGCCGACCTCCTCGTCCGCCGCGGCGACGAAGACGAGGTCACCCGGCGGCTTGAAACCCTCGCGCGCGAGCGAGGCGATCGCAACCGCGCTCGCCGCGACCTGGTTCTTCATGTCGAGCGCCCCGCGGCCCCAGACGTGATCGCCCGCGAGGTCGCCGGACCAGGGGTCGCGCGACCATTCGGCCGGGTCGGCGACGACCGTATCGGTATGGGACAGGAAGCAGAGGCTCGGCCCGTCGCCGCCGGGCAGTCGCGCCACGAGGTTGGCCCGCTCGGGAGAGCGCGAGTAGAGCTCCACCTCGACGCCGTTCGCCTCCAGGTAGTCGCGCAGCAGCTCCGCCGCGATCGTCTCGTTACCCGGCGGGTTGACCGTGTTCAGCCGCAACAGCTGCTGCAGCAGCCCGACAGCTTCGTCCTGGAGGCTCACAGCTGCTCTTGCGAGAGTGCAGTCAGCTCGTTGCGAACGCGCCAGAGCTCGGGGAAGAAGACGTTGTGGACGAGGCGGCCGAGGACCTCGACCGGCGTGCCCTGCGTCCCGACGACCGAGTCGCCGATCACGCGGGCGACCACCTTGTAGTGCCGGATGCGCCAGAAGTTGATCCGCTCGTCCCACTCGATCAGCGCCTCGGCGAGCTGGTACAGCTCCTCGTGATCGCGCCCGTGCACGTAGACCTCGGTGAGCGACAGGCCGGCCTGCTCGCGGAGCGCGTGGAACGCCTGCCCGAGCACGGGCGACACGCGCCGGATTTCACGCCAGCCGGGCGAGTCGAAGCCGCTCCCGTGTCCGAGCACCTTGCGAATCTCCTGGTACTCCCACGGCGACATCTGCTCGAGCATGTCGAGCTGCGTCGTTGCGTACTGGAGACAGAGCGTGCTGCGCCGCAGCAGCCGGAGGGCTGCCGCGACTTCGCCGGCCCGGAGATGCTCGGTCGCTCCCTCGACGTCGTTCCACGCGAGCTTGAGCCAGAGCTCCGAGGACTGGTGCACTGTCTGGAACAGCAGCTCGTCGCGGTGCACCCATTCCTCGGCCGTCTTCTGGAGCTTGAGCAGCTCCTCGGTATTCAGGTACCGCTCGTAGTCGCTCGCAGCGGAGCCGGCGAGAACCGGCTCCGAGAAGTCCTCGTGCGTCGACACGGGCCTGAGCATACTGACGATGTGAGCGACCTCTTCTCCGATGCCGCCCGCGAGCGCACCGAGGCGCTGGCGCCGCTCCCGCAGCGGCTACGGCCCCGCTCGCTTGCCGAGCTGATCGGCCAGAAGCACGTCCTGGCGGACGGATCCGCGCTCCGCCGGGCGATCGAGGAGGACCGGCTGCGCTCGCTGATCCTCTACGGGCCGCCGGGAGTCGGGAAGACGACGCTTGCCCGGATCGTCGCCGTCGAGACGGGGGCCGCCTTCGAGGAGCTCTCGGCCGTCTCGGCGCGGGTCGACGACGTGCGCGGCGTCATGCAGCGAGCGCGTGACCGCCTCGGTGGCAACGGGCAGCGGACGATCCTCTTCCTGGACGAGATCCATCGCTTCAACAAGGCGCAGCAGGACGCGCTTCTTCCCGCCGTCGAAGAGGGGCTGCTGACGCTGATCGGGGCGACGACCGAGAACCCGTACTTCGAGGTCATCTCGGCGCTGCTCTCCCGCTGTCAGGTCGTCGAGCTCAACGCGCTCAGCGAGGACGAGCTGGCAGAGGTTGTGCGGCGAGGAGCGGCAGCGATCGGCGCCGAGGTCTCCGACGAGATCGTGCAGCTGATCGCGCGGCGTGCGGGCGGCGATGCCCGCACCGCGCTCAACACGGTCGAGCTCTCCTGGGAGACCGCCGCTGCAGAGGGCGTCGCGCTGGAGGAGCGGCACGTCGACGATGCGGCCCGCAAGCGCCCGCTTCGCTACGACAAGGGAGCCGACCAGCACTACGACTTCGTCTCGGCGTTCATCAAGTCGATGCGTGGCTCGGATCCCGACGCAGCCGTCTACTACCTGGCGTCGATGCTCGAGGGCGGCGAGGACGCCCGCTTCATCGCCCGACGGATGACGATCTTCGCGTCCGAGGACGTCGGCAACGCCGATCCGCGCGCGCTCCAGATCGCGGTCGCCGCCGCGCACGCGCTCGAGCACGTCGGCTTGCCGGAAGCGCAGCTCAACCTCTCCCAGGCGGCGATCTACCTCGCCAACGCGCCGAAGTCGAAGGCGAGCGCGAATGCCATCTGGGCAGCGCGCAAGGAAGTGCAGGAGGGCGGCAACCTACGCCCGCCGGCGATGCTCCGCGACGCGCACTACGCCGGCGCGAAGAAGCTCGGCCACGGCGAGGGGTACATCGACCCGCACACCGATCCGCGGGGGTCGGAGCTCGACTACCTGCCGGAGGAGCTGAAGGGACGGCGGTACTATCGGCCTTCGGGCAACGGCGAGGAGGGGCAGGATGACCGAGACCGGGAGTGAGGCGCCGGACTTCGATCTCGAGGTCGACAAGTCGCATCGCGTCCGTCTGTCCGACTTCCGCGGCAAGCGCAACGTTCTACTCGTGTTCCATCCGTTCGCGTGGACGCCCGTCTGTGAGGAGGAGGCGCTCGACCTGCAGGCGAACCTTCCGGCGTTCCAGAGCGCCGACACCGAGGTGATCCTCGTCTCGTGCGACTCGGCTGCGGCGCGGCAGGCGTGGCGCGAGCGGCTGCAGCTCGGCTACACGCTCGCCGCCGACTTCTGGCCGCACGGTGAGGCGGCGAAGGCGTACGGCGTCTTCGACGAGGCGCGAGGCGCCCCGGTGCGCGGCACGTTCCTGATCGATAAGGACGGCGCCGTCGTCTGGAGCCTCGTCAACCGCGATAACGCCCGCCGCACCGAGATCGCGTCCGCGCCCCTCGCAGCCACCCGCGAGTGAGCCTGACGCGCTACGAGTGGGGCGAGCCCGGATTGCCGGTGCTCGTCTGCCTGCACGGGGTCACGAGCCACGGCCGTCACTTCGCGAAGCTCGCCGAGCGCCTGTCCGACCGCTTCCACGTGATCGCGCTCGACCTGCGTGGCCACGGTGGCTCCTCGTGGGAGCCGCCCTGGAACCTCGAGCAGCACGTCGCAGACGTCCTCGAGGCCGCTCCGGAGGAGCGCTGTGCCTGGCTCGGCCATTCGTTCGGCGGCCGCGTGGCTTATGAGGCCGCGGCTGTCGCACCGGAGCGCGTCGAACGGCTCGCTCTGCTCGATCCCGCGATTCAGCTCCCGCCGCACGTCGGGATCGCGGCGGCGGAGAACGCGCGGCGCGACCGCTCGTACGTCTCCTTCGCCGAGGGAATCGACCGCCGCTACGAAGAGAGCGTGCTCACGACCGCACCGCGCGAGCTCGTCGAGGAGGAGCTCCGCATCCATTTGCTCGAGGACGACGACGGTCGCTGGCGCTACCTCTACTGCCAGAGCACGGTCGTCGCCGCCTATGGCGAGATGACGAGGCCGCCGCCGCCGTTCGAGCACGTGCGGATCCCGACGCTGCTCGTGCTCGGCGAGACGTCCTACCTGCCCTACGACGACCTGCTCGGCGCCCATCAAGAGGCACTCGGCGGCCTGCTCGAGGTCGCCCGCCTCCCGGCGGGGCACACGGTGCTATGGGACGCGCTCGACGACACCGCCGGTGCCGTCGAGCGCTTTCTCGCCTAGGCCGCGGCCAGGGTTGCCCGGGCGCCGACTGCCTCGGCCAGGGCGTCGACGACGGCGCGAAGCTCGAGCAGGAGCTCGGCGTCGACACCGTTCTCGAGCCGCTGGTCCGCCTTCGGCACGGCGACGGTTTCCTCGAGCGCGCGCGCGCCGAGTGCTCCCATGACCTTGCGGGTCTCCGAACCGGCCCAGACGCCGCCGAACATGCCGGTGCTCGACGAGAGCACGGCAACCGGCTTGTTGCGCACCGGCGACTCGGCGAGCGGGCGCGAGGCCCAGTCGAGCGCGTTCTTGAGCACGCCCGGGATCGACGAGTTGTATTCCGGCGTCGAGATCAGGATTGCGTCCGCGGAGTCGAGCGCGTCCTTGAAGTGCTGCACCGCGGTCGGTTGGTCGCCCGGGATGTCGTCGTCGGCGTCGTACGGCGGGAGGTCCTTCAGGCCGTGGTAGAGCTCGATGTCGACGCCGTCCGGCGCGCTCGCGGCAGCTCCCCGCAGGAGATCGGAGTTGTGGGATCCCTGACGGAGGCTGCCGCTGATCGCGAGGATCTTCATGCTTACGCCTGAACCAGCGCGAGGTTGGCGGTGATCTTCACGTCGTTGCCGAGGGCGGGCCCGCTCGGAAGGTCCATGTTCCAGTTGAGGCCGAACTCGCGGCGGTCGACGGTGGTCTCGATGTCGAATGCGATTCGCGGGTTCCCGTAGGCATCCGGCGTCGGTCCGACGACCGTTCCCGTGATCGTGACGGGCTTCGTGACGCCGCGAAGCGTGAGCTCACCGTCGATCGTGACCTCGTCGCCGTTGCGCTCGATCGACTTCGAGGCGAAGCTCAGCTCGGGGAACTGCTCCGCGTCGAAGAAGTCGGGCGACTGAAGGTGGCCGACGAGCTGGGGATCGTCGATCGTGAGGCTCGCGACCTTGGCGCTGCCCTCGAGCTCGCCGTCGACCAGCTTGGCGTCGATCTCCTTGAAGCCGCCGCGGAACGTGCCCGCGCCGCTGTACGTCACCCCGAAGCCGACGTCCGAGTGAATCGGATCGAAGCCCCAGGTACCGGTCGGAATGCTCGTGATCTGATCTGCCGTAGTGCTCATTGCTCTCCCTTGTTCCGTGGTCTATACTTGAGTACTCAATCAATATAGAGGATAAACCTTGAGTAGTCAAGTATTGAGCACGCAAGTAACTGGGGAAGCGGTCGAGCTGGCCGCCTTCGCCCGCCTGATGCGGGCGCACACGATTCTGCGCCGGGAGCTCCAGGCCGAGGTGCTGAGCCCGCGGGGTCTCACGATCAACGACTTCGAGGCGCTCCTGCACCTCTCGAAGGCGTTCGAGAACCGTCTCCGGCGGGTCGACCTCGTCGAGCTGCTGATGCTGACTCCGTCCGGGGTGACGAGACTGCTGGACGGGCTCCAGGAGGCGGGTCTCGTCGAGAATCTCCAGTGCAACGACGACGCCCGCGTCACGTGGGCGCGGCTGACGCCGGACGGGATGGAGACGGTCGAGTGCGTCGGCGCGAGCCATACAAAGCGGCTGCAATCCCTCTTCGGCGAGGCGCTGAGCCAGGACGAGGTGTCGCACCTGTCCGAGTTGCTCGGACGCCTGCCCGGCGTCGGCGCCGGTTCCTGCTCGGGCTAGGTCACGTACTCGTCGGCGATGGCGAGCGCGCTGTCGAGGATCGCGAGCCCTTCGTCGAGCTCTTCCCGCGTGATCGTCAGCGGCGGGCAGATCATGACCATGTTCCAGTGCGTCATCAGGTAGAGCCCCGAGTCGAGAGCGGCTTTCTGCAGGCGCGCCACCGGCGTGGCCGCCTTGCCGGCGGCGTTGAAGGGGACGAGCATCTCCTTCGTCTCGCGGTTCTTGACGAGCTCGAGGCCCCAGAAGAGACCGAGGCCGCGCACGTCGCCGATCGACGGATGCTTCGCCGCGAGCGCGGGCAAAGCCGTGGCGAGATAACGCCCGTGCTCCGCCGCGTTCTCGACAATCCCTTCCTCCTGGAAGGCCTCGATCGAGGCGACGGCCGAAGCGCACGCGAGCGGGTGGCCGGAGTAGGTGAGCCCGCCGGCGAGGAAGCGGTCGCGCAGCAGCCCGGCGATCGGCTCCGAGACGATCATCGCCCCGAGCGGGACGTATCCCGAGTTGATCCCCTTGGCGACCGTGAGGATGTCGGGGACGACGTCCCAGTTGTCGCACGCGAACCACTTGCCGGTGCGGCCGAACCCGGCCATCACCTCGTCCAGGATCAGCAGGATCCCGTGCTTGTCGCAGGTCTCGCGGATCGACTGGAGGTAGCCGTCGGGCGGGACGATGATTCCGTTCGTGCCGACGACGGTCTCGAGGATCACGGCGGCGACGGTGTGCGCGCCCTCGTACTGGAGGATCTCCTCGAGGTGCGGCGCGCCCGTGCAGACCGGGCACGGGTCCGGATGCCCCGCCGGGCAGCGATAGGTGTACGGGTCGAGCATCCGGACGACGCCCGGCAGCCCCGGCTCGGCGTGCCAGCGGCGAGGGTCGCCGGTGAGCGTGATCGCCCCACCGGTAGCGCCGTGGTAGGAGCGGTAGCGCGCGACGATCTTGTGCCGGCCGGTGACCCAGCGCGCGACCTTGATCGCATTCTCGTTCGCCTCGGCGCCGCCGTTCGTGAAGAACGACATCTTCAGGTTGCCGGGCGTCACCTCGGCGAGCATCCGCCCGAGCATCGAGCGCGGCTCGGTCGCCATCGGCGGGCCGATCGTGCAGAGTTTCTCTGCCTGCTCCTTGATCGCCGCGATCAGCTTCGGGTGCCCGTAGCCGATCGAGACGTTGACCAGCTGCGAGGCGAAGTCGAGGTAGCGCTTGCCGTCGTAATCCCAGAAGTGGCGACCCTCTGCGCCCGCAACCGGGATCGGGTCGATCGCGCTCTGGACGGACCAGGAATGGAGGACGAACTCCTTCGCGTCCGCCTTGATCTGCGCGCCCAGCTGTGGATTGGTCTCGATCGTGGCCAGGCCGAGAGCCTACTCCGAGATCGCCTCGCCGGTCTCGAGATCGAAGAAGTGGAGCATGCGCGTGTCCACCGCGACCTCGATCCGGTCGCCCTCGCGCGCCGTCGACTCGCGACCGACGCGCGCGACGAACGGCGTCCCGGCGCGCGCCGCCTGCTGCTCGAGCGCCGCGACTGCCTCCTGCGCCTCGACCGCGTCCCTTACGTCCTCGGTTGCGACGTGGGGCGCGGCGATCGAGAAGTGGAGGAAGATCTCCGCGCCCATGTCCTCCCGCAGGTCGACGGTGACCGGAAGCCGGTTGCCGGCCGCCGCATCCGAGAGCGCGGCGTCCTCGAGGTCCTCCGGCCGGATTCCGAGCGCCACCTTTCGGCCCTCGTAGCTGCCGAGGCCGGCGCGCCCGTCGAGCGGCAGGGCGTGCTCGCCGAAGCGCGCCTGCCCGCCGGCGATCTCCACCTCGACGAGGTTCATCGCGGGTGAGCCGATGAACTCGGCGACGAAGAGGTTGACGGGCTTTCGGTAGAGTTTCTGCGGCGCGTCGAGCTGCTGCAGCTCACCCCTGCGCATCACCGCGACGCGGTCCCCAAGCGTCATCGCCTCGGACTGGTCGTGCGTGACGTAGATCGTGGTCACGTTCAGGTCGCGCTGGATCCGCGCGATCTCGGCGCGCATCTGCACACGGAGCTTTGCGTCGAGATTCGAGAGCGGCTCGTCCATCAGGAAGGCCTGCGGCTCGCGCACGATCGCGCGGCCCATTGCCACCCGCTGCCGCTGGCCGCCGGAGAGCGTCCTCGGCTTCTTCGTGAGCACCTCGTCGAGACCGAGCACGCGCGCTGCGTTGCGCACGCGCCGGTCGATCTCCGCCTTGTCGAGCCCTCGCATCTTGAGGGCGAACGCCATGTTCGCGTACGAGCTCATGTGCGGGTAGAGCGCGTAGTTCTGGAAGATCATCGCGATGTCGCGGTCCTTGGGCGGCAGGTCGTTGACGACCCGGTCGCCGACCCGGATCTCGCCGCCCGTGATCTCCTCCAGCCCGGCGATCATCCGCAGCGCAGAGGTCTTGCCGCACCCGGACGGGCCCACGAACACAACGAGTTCGCCGTCGGCGATATCTAGATCGAGATCGTGGACCGCGCGAGTGCCGTCGGAATAGACCTTCGAGACGCTTTCGAGGGCGATCCGTGCCATCGCAGGCGGGACACTAACCAAACGGACTAGATAACATCGCGCGCGTGGAGGCCGCCGCAGTGCCGCGGCGCCGGAGACGAGATCTCCTCGAGCAGCGCCGCTTCCTCGCGCCAGCGCTGATCGCGCCCGCGGTGATCTTCGTTGCTCTGCTCGTCGGCGCGCCGCTGGCCCTCTCGGTCTACCTCTCGTTCACGAACGCGACGGCCGGGTCCCTTACGGGCGACTTCGTCGGCTTTCAGAACTACGCCGACCAGTGGTCGGACCCGAACTTCCGCACGGCGTTTCGGAACACGATCGTCTTCACGCTCGTGGCGAACGCGATCGTCGTCGTCGGCGCTGCGTTCCTCTCCCACTTCCTCGTGCGCGAGTTCCGCGGCAAGTGGTTCCTCCGCTTCCTGATCCTGCTGCCGTGGGCGGCGCCCGTCGCCCTGTCGACGATCGGCTTCCTGTGGATCTTCGACTCCCTCTTCTCGGTCGTGAACTGGACCCTCATCCATCTCTCGCTCGTCGACCAGTTCAACCCGCCGCAGTGGCTCGGCGAGCCGAACAAGGCGCTCGCCGCGATCATCACGGTGCACGCCTGGCGGCTGCTCCCATTCGCGACGGTGATCATGATCGCCGGGCTCGCGTCGATCCCTAAGGAGGTGGACGACGCGGCGAAGGTGGACGGCGCCACCGGGCTGAAGAAGCTGTTCTTCGTGACGCTGCCGCTGCAGCTGCCGATCGCCACGATCGCGGTCCTGTTCGGGATCGTCTTCACCGCGACGGACATGGCTGTCGTCTACATCCTCACGCGCGGCGGGCCGTTCAACTCGACCCAGATGCTGCCGATGTGGGCCTTCCAGACGGGGATCCAAGCCGGAGCGCTCGGCCCGGGCGCGGCGATCGCGCTCTTCCTCCTGCCCGTGCTCGCGCTCGTGACCGTGCTGATGCTGCTCTTCGCCCGCAGGGTCGAGGTCACGTAGTGCCTCTTCGCCGACGAGACAAACTGATCACGTACCTCGTCGTCGGTCCCTTTGCGATCGTGCTCGCGTTCCCGTTCTACTGGATGCTCCAGACCTCGCTCAAGTCTGAGCTCGACCTCTACAACACGGAGAACAACCCCTTCGGCTGGGGTGAAGGCTCGCCGACGCTCGACAACTACCGGTTCCTTTTCTCCGACACGCAGTACGTGCACTGGCTGCTGAACACGGTGCTGGTCGGACTCGTGGTCGTCGCGATCACGCTCGCCGTGGCGCTGCCCGCCGGCTACGCGCTCGCCCGCCTCTCCGGGCGCTGGGGGCAGAGCATGGGCGTCGGCCTCTTCCTCGTCTATCTCGTGCCGCCGACGCTGCTCTTTCTGCCGCTCTCGCGCGTGGTTGCCGAGCTGGGGCTGCAGGATCGGCTCGCGTCGCTGATCCTCGTCTACCCGGGCTTCACGATCCCGTTCGCGACGTGGCTGCTCATGGGGTTCTTCAAGTCGATCCCGCGCGAGCTCGAGGACGCCGCGCTCGTCGACGGGGCGTCACGCCTGCGCACCCTCGTCTGGATTGTGTTCCCGATCTCGCTTCCCGGGATCCTCACGGTGATCATTTTCACGTTCTCGCTCTGCGTGAACGAGTTCGTCTACGCGATCGCCTTCATCACCCACTCGGACTCGAAGGTGGTCTCGACGGGGATCTACACGGAGCTGATCCGCGGCGACGTCTTCTACTGGGGCGCGCTGATGGCCGCGACGCTGATTCCCTCGATCCCGCTCGCACTGCTCTACAACACGTTTCTCGACCGCTTCATCGCCGGATTCACAGGCGGAGCTTTCCGTTGACCGACGGCCCACACTGAGGAAGGGAGTTCCAGATGGCGGACAGCAGCAAGCACACCGACAGACCCGAGCAGGACGTGGCCGGCGAGCGTACAACCCGGCGCAAGATCCTCGAGAAAGCCGGTGTCGGCACCCTCCTCGTCGTCTATGGAGGCGCGGCGACGAAGACCGCCGCGGCAGGGGTCCCCAAGTATCGAGGCAAGGAGCTGAAGGAGACGCTCCGGATCGTCCAGTGGAGCCACTTCGTGCCTGCGTACGACAAGTGGTTCGACAACGTCTACACGAAGCGGTGGGGGCAGGCGAACGACACCGAGGTCCTCGTCGATCACATCAACGTCAGCGACATCCCGGCACGCGCCGCCGCCGAGGTCGCGGCCCAGAGCGGTCACGACCTCTTCTTCTTCCTCTCACCGCCGGCCGCCTACGAGGACCAGGTGATCGACCACAAGGAGATCGTCCAGGCCGTCACGCGCAAGCGCGGCAAGATGGGCCAGCTCGCATTCCGCAGCACGTACAACCCGAGGACGAAGAAGTACTTCGCCTTCTCCGACAACTACGTGCCCGACCCCGCCAACTACCGCGCCGACCTGTGGGGCGAGATCGGGATCAAGCCGACGACCTGGGACAACGTCCTCAAGGCGGCCCCGAAGCTGAAGGCAATGAATAATCCCGTCGGCATCGGCATGTCGAACGAGCTCGACTCGAACATGGCGCTGATGGCGTTGATGATGTGCTTCGGCGGGTTCATCCAGAACGACAAGAACCGGGTGGTCCTCAACTCGAAGGGCACGCGCGAGGCGCTGAAGTTCGCCAAGGCGCTCTACGAGCAGGGGATGTCGAACGAGATCTTCGCCTGGACGCCCGCCTCGAACAACCAGGCCATGGTCGCGGGGCGGCTCTCGCTCGCGATGAACGCCATCTCGATCACGCGTACCGCAGAGCTCGTCAATCCCGATCTTGCCGCCAAGATCCAGTTGCTCCCGATCCCGGCGGGGCCGAACGGCAGGCTCGGGCTCGAGCACGTGATGGGTTGCTACGTGATCTGGAAGTTCGCGAAGAACAAGCGGCTGGCGAAGAAGTTCCTCGCCGATCTGGAGACGAAGTACATCGGGGCGTTCGAGAACTCCAAGTTCTACAACTTCCCGTCGTGGCCGAACTCCGTCTCGAACATCACCAGGCGACTCGAGCGCGACCCGGTGGCAAAGCCGGCCGCCAAGTACAAGGTGCTCGGCGAGATCGCCGCGAAGTACACGAAGAACGTCGGTTACCCCGGCACGTCGAACGCGGGAATCGACGAGATGTTCAACAAGTTCCTGATCCCGCAGATGTTCGCGGAGGTGGCCCAGGGCAAGCGGACACCGGACGACGCCGCGCGCACCTACGACGGTCAGATCAGGGAGATCTTCCAGAAGTGGCGCGATCTCGGAAAGATCTAGGCGCCCCTTGCGGGCTGCGTTGATCACGGAGCTCAGGCGCCCGCCCAGAGTGGGCGAGGCGCCCGGCTGGATGCCGCTCGCGTGGCGGCGTGCTCGCCGAGCACTACACGCGGCTCGTCGGGCATGCGCTCGCCGGCGAGATCCGGGTCGAGGTCGAGCGGGTCGGCCTCGATGAGATCGGCGCGGCCTGGAATCGGCCGGGCAAGCCTCGTCGTCTGTCCCTAGGCGCCGACGAGCTCGAGCGCGGTCGTGATCTCGATCGCGGAGCCGATCGAGCGGTAGACGGGGCAGTAGGGCATATGACGCTCGAAGGCGCGCTGGACCGCCTCGCGGTCGGCCTCGCTGTCGAGCACGAGCGTGTAGACGACGTGGATCCGCTTGATCACGAGCACGCCGTCCTCGGTCTCGACCTCGCCGGCCGCCTCGCTCTTCAACCTCCCCTCGCTCGCCTTCACCTTGCGCGCCTCCAGCGCGCCCCCGAAGGTGCCGGTCAGTCAGCCGGCGGCGGCGGCGACGATATGGTCGAGCGTCGTCGCGCGCTCGGCGTCGCCTCCGCGCGGCACGCCGTAGTGGTCGGCGATCTCGTCGTGCACGCCGTAGAAGACCGGCTCGTCCGAGCCCGGCAGCTCCGCCCGTCGCAACGGCCCGCGCAGCCGCTCGATCCGGACGCGCGATGTGTAGACCACGTCGCCCACGCTGCGATCCTATCTCCGTTAACCGTCGTCGTCGACCGCAGGTCTTCTCTCCGCACATTGTGTTGCCTCCTGCGAACACAGACAAAGCATTGGCCGCCGACGAGAGGAGAACGCGATGGTCACCGTAGGACTGTGGGTTCCGCTGACGGCGAAGCCCGGCAAGGAAGAGGAGGTCGCCCGCTTCCTCGAGGGAGGACGGGCGCTTGTCGACGACGAGCCTTACACGACCGCGTGGTTTGCGGTGCGGCTGAGCTCGTCGGAGTTTGCGATCTTCGACGTCTTCTCCGACGACTCCGGCCGGCAAGCGCACCTGTCGGGGAAGGTCGCCGCGGCGCTCATGGCGCAGGCGGACGATCTCTTCGCGAAGCCGCCCGACATCCAGCAGGTCGACGTGATCTCGGCCAAGCTGCCCGGTTAACTGCCGGCCGGAGGCGGCTTCGGACGTGCGCTCCGCGGGGGGATCGCGATACGCTTCCTGGGACCTGAGGAGGCTCCGTATGACCGAGCTGGCGACCCCGCCCACCGAGCAGAGCAAGGAACTGACCCGCATCAGCCACTGGATCGGCGGCAAGATCGTCGAGGGAGCGTCCGGCCGGACGAGCCCGGTCTACAACCCCGCGCTCGGGGAGCAGGCGGCGGAGGTCGACCTGGCCACCGCGGAGGAGGTCGGCGCTGCGGTCGCCGCGGCCAAGGCTGCGTTCCCCGCCTGGCGCGCGACCTCGCTCGCTAAGCGCGCGGAGATCATGTTCGCGATCCGCGAGCTCCTGCACGAGCGCCGCGAAGAGGTCGCCCGGATCCTCACGGCCGAGCACGGCAAGGTGCTCTCCGACGCGATGGGGGAGGTCACGCGCGGGCTCGAGGTGATCGAGTTCGCCTGTGGGATCCCGCACCTGCTCAAGGGCGGCATGACCGAGCAGGCCTCGACCGGCGTCGACGTCTACTCGATCCGACAGCCGCTCGGTGTGGTCGCCGGGATCACGCCGTTCAACTTCCCGGCGATGGTGCCCATGTGGATGTGGGGCCCCGCGCTCGCCTGTGGCAACACGTTCGTGCTGAAGCCGTCGGAGAAGGACCCGTCGGCGTCGATCTGGACGGCACAGCTGCTGAAGGAGGCGGGCGTTCCGGACGGCGTCTTCAACGTCGTGCACGGCGACGAGGTCGCGGTGGACGCGATTCTCGAGCACCCGGACGTCGGCGCCGTCAGCTTCGTCGGCTCGACGCCGATCGCGCGCTACATCTACGAGACGGGCACCAAGCACGGCAAGCGCGTGCAGGCTCTCGGCGGGGCGAAGAATCACATGATCGTGCTCCCGGACGCAGACATCGACATGGCCGCCGATGCGGCCGTGAGCGCGGCCTACGGCTCGGCCGGCGAACGATGCATGGCGATCTCGCAGGTCGTCGCAGTCGGCGAGGCCGGTGACCGGATCGTCGAGGCGATCAAGCTGCGCCTGCCCAAGATCAAGGTCGGCAACGGGCTCGAGGAAGGCGTCGAGATGGGCCCGCTCGTCACCCGCGAGCATCGCGACAAGGTTGCCTCGTACATCGCGGGCGGCGCCGAGCAGGGCGCGACCGTCGTCGTCGACGGGCGGGAGACGGCGCCGGAGGGCGACGGCTTCTTCCTCGGCGTGACGCTGCTCGACGACGTGACGCCGAGCATGGACGCCTACAAGGACGAGATCTTCGGCCCCGTGCTCGGGGTCACCCGTGTCGGCACCTACGACGAAGCGGTCAAGCTCGTGAACGAGAACCCGTACGGGAACGGCACGGCCATCTTCACGCGCGACGGTGGCGCGGCCCGTCAGTTCCAGTTCGAGGTCGAGGCGGGCATGGTCGGGATCAACGTGCCGATCCCGGTGCCGGTCGCGTACTACTCCTTCGGCGGCTGGAAGGCGTCGCTCTTCGGAGACACGCACATCTACGGGCCGGAGGGGATCAACTTCTATACCCGCAGCAAGGTGGTCACCTCGCGTTGGCCCGACCCGCACACCTCGAAGGTCGACCTAGGGTTCCCACAAACGCGCTAGTGGCGTAGCATCGGACCCATGCCACGCTACGTCGTAGAACGGAACTTCGGCGCGATCAGCGACGAGGACATGCTCGCTGCCGCCACGCTCTCCGATCAGCTCATCACCGAGCGCTTCCCGGAGATCGACTGGGAGCACAGCCACATCGTCGCCACGGACGAAGGGGAGATCATCACCTACTGCGTCTATGGCGCTCCGACCGAGGAAATGATCCGCGAGCACGCGGACGCGTTCGGCTCGCACACGATCACGAACGTCTTCGAGATCGTCGACGACGTGACGCCGTCCGAAGTCCGGCGGCGCGCCGCCTCGGTCCGCAACTAGCCGTCGACGTCGAACAGCGCGTGCGTCAGCCGGGCGAACGCGACCGCTCGTGTTCGCGTCAGCCGCCGCCGGCGCTCGACGTCGGAGTCGGCGAGGACAGCAAGCGCGCGCGTTAGGAGCGTCACTCCCTGCTCGTAGGCGTCTCGGGCGAGCGCCCAGTCGGCTGCCTGCTCCGCGAGCTCGACCGCACGTTCGCTGTCCTCCGGCCGCGCCCCCTCGCAGAGGTGGAGGGCGATGGCCCCCAGCTCCGGCCCGGGCTCGAGCCCGTGCACTCCCTCGAGCGCGGCCGCGGCGCGGCGATGGAGCTCTGCGCGCCGGACGAGCCCGATCGACCCGTAGACGGCATCGCGCGTCAGCGCGTGCGCGAAGCGATAGCGGCCGCTCGCCGCGTCGTCGGCGAGGCCCGCCGCGGAAGCCTCGTCCAGTGCGTCGAGCAGGTCGTCGGCTCCCAGCACCAGCTCGAGTGCCGACAGCTCGAAGGACTCGCCGAGCACCGACGCGGCTGTCAGCGCTTCGGCGCCCTTCCGTGACAGACGGGCGACACGTGCGAGGACGACGTCGCTCACGCTCTCGGGCACCTCGCCTGCGGCGTCGCGTCGCTCGGCCAGGTGACGGGTCAGCTCGCGAACGAAGAACGGATTGCCGTCGGTGCGCTCGTGGATCCGGCGCGGATCGGCTGCGCCGTCCAGCAGTTCGGCGACCTCGGCGACGGTGAGCCCCTCGACGGCCACTCGCTCGACGTCGCAGTCACGCCGCAGCTCCGCGATCGCGGCGAGCAGCGGCGTGCCGACCGCGTCGGCGTCGCGGTACGCACCGATCACGAGCAAGCGCTCCCCGGCAGCGCCGCGGGCGACCCGCGCGAGCAGGGCCAGGGTGTTCCGATCGGCGAGGTGGAGGTCGTCGAGCACGAGCACGACGGGCCGCACCGCGGCCGCCGCCGCCAGTCGCGACTCGATCTCCTCGCGGTCGGGTGTCGTTCCGCCGACGGCCTCCGAGAACGGCTCGAACGGGATCAGCGCCTGCTCCTCGCAGGCGCCGTAGAGCACCGTTGCTCCGGCCGCGCCCGCGTCGGCCGCGAAGCGCGCCGCCAGCCGAGACTTGCCGATCCCGGCCTCGCCCGCCAGGAGCACGACCTGCGCGGGCCCACGACCGGCCTCGACGCGGTGCCAGGCCGCTCGGATCCGGTCGAGCTCCGGCACGCGCCCGACAAACGTCGCTCGGTCGGCGCGCAACAGCCGGCCCGGGAACGCCGTCGGCGCCGGCGCATGCACCCCAGCGCGCAGCGAATCGACCAGTGCCTGGGTCTCGGCGGAGGGCCCCACCCCGACGCGGGCGAGCAGGCGGCTGCGCAGCTCCGCATACTCGGCGAGCGCTGCGCCGCGGTCGCCGGCGGCGTCGAGCCGGCGCATCAGCGTCCGGTGGATCTCCTCCGAGAGTGGATCGAGGGCCGCCTGGCGGCGAGTCAGGTCGACCGCCCGGCGCGAGTCGCCCGTCTGCTCCGCTGAGCGTGCCAGCGCCTCGAGGATCGAGGCGGTGCGGTCACGATGCGCGTCGCGCGCTTCGAGCACCCATTCGTCGTCGAGACCGGGCAGCAGCGTCCCGTCACAGAGCGCGAGCGCTTCGTCGTACGAGCCGTCGCGGTGCAGCCGGTCGGCCTCGAGCGCGTCCACCCACGTGTCGG
This sequence comes from Actinomycetes bacterium, assembly GCA_031371615.1. GTDB lineage: Bacteria > Actinomycetota > Thermoleophilia > Gaiellales > Gaiellaceae > Gaiellasilicea. The sequence goes on from JANMJY010000101.1 coordinate 19,347, forward strand.
CGGCGAGCCCGATCCGCTCGCGCGTCGCCACGATCGCGCCATCTCCCAGTGACCGTCGCAGCGCCCAGAGCGCGCTGCGCAGGCTGCCTCGAGCGCTCTCGTCGAGCACGTCGGGCCAGAAGCGGGGCGCGACGGCCGTACGGGGATGCATCCCGGGGTTGAGCGCGAGCCAGGCGAGCAGCGACAACGGCCGGCCCGGCGGGAGCACCCGGCCCTCACCGTTTACCTCGGCCTCGACCTCACCCACGAGACGCACCCGCATCATCGTCAAAGCGTACAACCCGACGATTGACGCGGCTTTGACGATCGCCGTGACGATCGCGTGACGCGTGCTTCCGAGGATGGGCTCGTCCCGTTCAACAATCTCAGGAGGTCTGATGGATCTGTACGTCATTCTCCGCCGCGACGGCTGGCGCTCCGCCGAGGAGCTGCAGGAAGCTGCGGCACGCTCCACGGCCGAGGGCGAGCGGATGCCCGACGACATTCGCTGGATCCGCAGCTACGTGCTCGAGGAGGGGGAGGGGCTAGGCACGGTGTGCATCTACGAGGCCTCCAGCCCCGAGGCAATCCACGCCCACGCCGACGCTGCCGGCCTGCCCGTCACCGAGATCGTCAAAGTCGCCGACACGGTCATCGTGCGGCCCGACCCGGACCCCGTGGCCGTCTGAGGAGGAGATCGAGATGAAGAAGCGCGCATTGATCCTGGCGCTCGTCGTACTGCCGGTACTGGCCGCAGTGGGTGTCGCTGTGGCGGCCGGAGCGTTCGACGGGGCGAAGGACTCGACGGCACGGTTCCACGACATCGACAAGGCGAAGGACGCCGGGTACACGGTCACGGTGATCGACAAGGCGGGCCTTCAGTGCATCGCGCAGCCGGGCGAGGGAGCGATGGGCATCCACATGCTCAACCCCGACCTGCTGTTCGACAGCGGCAAGATCGATGCCTCGCAGCCGGAGATCCTCGTCTACGAGCGGCGAAACGACGGCACACTCAAGCTCGTCGCGCTCGAGTACCTCGTCTTCCAGTCCGACTGGAAGGGAGGCGGCAGGCCGTCGCTGTTCGGCAAGGAATTCGACGAGATCAAGGCCGGCAACCGCTACGGCATCCCGCCGTCGTGGGCGCTTCACGCCTGGCTCTGGAAGCCGAATCCGAGCGGCATCCTCTACGCCTGGAACCCGCACGTCGATTGCGGTCCCGGGGCCGGATCCTGACGCTCTGACTCGAGCAAGCTATGCCGTGGCCGGGGCCTCCGCTCCGGCCGCGGCGAGCTGCTCGCCGAACTTCGCCCGCCGGACGAACTGTCCGATCCCCGGCTTCCCGACCACTTCGCCGCTCTCCACGATCACGTTTCCGCGGAGGAGCACCGTGTCGACGTCGCCGACGACCTCCGTTCCTTCGTAGAGGTTGTAGTCCGTCCTCGACTCCTGGTTCGCGGCCGTGATCAGATGCCGCTTCTCCGGGTCGAAGATGACGATGTCGGCATCGGAACCGACGGCGATCGTGCCCTTGCGGGGGTAGAGGCCGAACAGCTTGGCGGGGTTCGTGCAGAGCAGCTCGACCATCCGGTTCAGGCCGATCCGCCCCTCGCGGACGCCGAAGTGATGGATCATGTGCAGCCGGTTCTCGAGCCCGGGTCCGCCGTTCGGGATCTTCGAGAAGTCGTCGCGGCCGAGCGCCTTCTGCTCTCCCCAGCTGAAGGCGCAGTGGTCGGTCGAGATCACGCTGAGCGTGTCGCGGCGGACCGCGTCCCACAGCACGTCCTGGTTCGCCTTGTCGCGAGGCGGCGGCGTGTACACGTACTTCGCGCCCTCGAAGTTCGGCTTCTCGAGGTGCGTGAAGTCGATGAAGAAGTACTGGGTACAGGTCTCGCCCCAGACGTCCCAGCCCTTGTCGCGCGCGAGCATGATCGGCTCGACCGACTCCTTGCAGGAGACGTGGACGACGTAGAGGGCGCAGCCGGCGACGTGCGCGAGCTGGATCGCCCTGTTGGTCGCCTCTCCCTCCGTCTCCGGCGGTCGAGTCAACGCGTGGTACTTGGGTTCGGTCTTGCCCTCGGCGAGCGCTTTCTTGACGAGCACGTCGATCGCGTCCCCGTTCTCGGCGTGCACCATCACGAGCGCGTTCGTCTCGGCGGCGACCTCCATCGTCTTGAAGAGGGTCTCGTCGTCGACCATCAGCGCGCCCTTGTAGGCCATGAAGAGCTTGTACGAGGTGACGCCCTGGTCGGGCAGCGTCGCCAGCTCCTCGAGCGAGCCGCCCT
>JANMJY010000282.1:0-8556 GCA_031371615.1 Actinomycetes bacterium
CTGGGCTTCCCGCAGCCGGTCGGGCAGGGTCACGACGAGGGCAGCGGGGACGCGGAGGTCGCTCTCGACGGGCGCCGCCTCGACCGAGACGGCCTCGAGCGCCCCCTTGCCGCAGACCCCGCACGAGGACGAGGTGTAGAAGCTCCGCTGCACCCGGCCGAGGTCGGAGCCGGGCGCGTCCAACTCGATCGTGTTCGCGGCCAGGTCGTCGGGCACGCGGGCGCCGACCGGGTGCAAGCCCTCGGTGAGGGCGAACCCGAGCGCCAGCTCCTCGTCGTGGCCGGGCGTCCGCATCGTCACGGCCATGGGCGTGCCACCGATCCTCAGCTCGAGCGGCTCCTCGACCGCGACGACGTCTCCCGCCACGCCGCCGGGTACGCGCGTCACCGTCACGCGCGCCGTCGTGAGCGGAGGCGCCTCCAAGGCTTCCATCCTACCGCGCAGGTTTGTGACGGATGAGGCATCTCAGATGTAAGGAAATGATGAGCGAGCACTCCGCAGTCGACTTCGGTAACGGGCTCCGCGCCCACCTCGGCCTCGAGCGAGCGCAGCTCGACCTCGTCGCCGAGCCGACGACGCCGCCGCAGGCGGTCGCCGCAGCCGCCGCGGCGCCGGACGCTCCTGCGGCGGCGGACACTGCCGCCGCCGAGCAGCTGGAAGCACTCGTGGCGCTCGAAGCCGAGCTGCTCGAGCGCGAACGGACGTTAACGCTGCGCGAGGCGACGCTCGCAGGCCGGGCGGGCAGCCTGCTCGCTGCGGCGCAGGCGCTCTACGACGACGTGCTCGGTGGCGGGCCCTCGCCTCACGACGACGAGCTCGGCCGCCTGCGGCGGCGGAAGAGCGTGGCCTGACGGACGCATGCTGGCTCGCGTCCGCGAGGACCGACTGCTGCGGTGGAGCGCCTACGCGGCGGTGCCGTTCGTCTGGCTCGCGCTCGCGCTGCTCAATCCGTTCCTCTTGCTCGTGCCGCCGCTGATCACGCTCGCGCTCTGGAAGGCGATGAAGTACGAAATCGTCGCGCGCAACGACCCGGTCGACGAGCCCGACCTGTTGTAGCTACTCGACGGTGACGGTCTTGGCCAGGTTGCGCGGCTGGTCGACGTTGAGGCCCTTGAGCCGCGCGATCCGGTAGGCCAGCAGCTGCAGGGGGATCACGGCGAGCACCGCCTGCAGGAACTTCGGGGTCTTCGGGACATAGATGACGTCGTCAGCGTGGTGCTGGATGTCCTCGTTGCCTTGAGTCGCGATCGCGATCACGTGCGCCCCGCGCGCTCGCACCTCCTGGATGTTCGAGACGAGCTTGTCGTAGACGTGGATGTCCGTCGCCACGACAACCACGGGCGTGTCCTCGTCGAGCAGCGCGATCGGGCCGTGCTTCATCTCACCGGCCGAGTAGGCCTCGGTGGGGATGTAGCTGATCTCCTTCAGCTTCAGCGCGCCTTCGAGAGCAACCGGCAGGCCGATGTGGCGGCCGAGGTAGAGGAAGAACGGCTTGTCGACGAAGCGGCGTGCGATCTCCTCGATCGGATGGTCGCCGTCGAGGAACTGGTCGATCTTCTGCGGCAGCTCGTAGACCTTGTCGAGGATGAACGAGATCTCGCCGGCCGGCATCGTCTCGCGGATCTGGGCCAGCTTGAGCGCGACGAGGTAGAGCAGCGACACCTGCGCGGTGAACGTCTTGGAGGCGGCGACGCCGACCTCGAGCCCGCAACGGGTATAGAGCACCGAGTCGACCTCGCGGGTGATCTGCGAGCCCATCATGTTCGTGATCGCGACAGTGCGCGCGCCCTTCGCGCGGGCGAGCTTCATCGCCTCGAGCGTGTCGCGCGTCTCGCCAGACTGCGAGATCCCGATCACGAGCGTGTTCTCGTCGATCACCGGGTTCCGGTAGATCCACTCCGAGGCGATGTCCGGCTCGACCGGGATCCGGGCCCATTCCTCGATCACGTACCGGCCGACGACGCCGGCGTGGTAAGCCGTGCCGCAGGCGAGGATGACGATGCGGCGCAGATCCTTGAGCTCCTGCTCGGAGTGCCCGAGTCCGTCCAGCACGAGCGTGCCGTGGCGGACGCGGTCGCCGATCGTCTCTGCGACTGCCTCGGACTGCTCGTAGATCTCCTTGAGCATGAACGTCTCGTAGCCGCCCTTCTCGGCGCCCTCTTCGTCCCAGTCGAGCTCGACCGGCTCGTGCTCGACCGGACTGCCGTCGGCGCGCGTGAAGACGGCGCCGGCGGGCGTGACCTCGACGATGTCGCCGTCATCCGGGAACTGGACGAGCCGCGTCTCGCTGAGGAAGGCTGCCGCGTTCGAGGCGAGGAACATCTCGCCCTCGCCGATGCCGACGACGAGCGGCGTCTGGTGGCGCGCTGCGACGAGGACGTCGGGGTGGTCGTGGTGGATGACGACGAAGGTGAAGTGCCCCTCGAGCTCGGTAAAGGTGCGCCGAACCGCCTCGGCGAGGTCGCCCTCGTAGTGGCGCTCGATCAGGTGGACGACCGTCTCGGCGTCCGTCTCCGACGTAAACGTATGGCCGTCTGCGACCAGGCCGTCACGGAGCTCCCGGTAGTTCTCGACGATGCCGTTCAGCACGATCGACAGCTTCGAGCCGTCGCAGCCGCTTAGCGGGTGCGCATTCGCCTCGGTGACGCCGCCGTGTGTCGCCCAGCGCGTATGGCCGAGGCCGTGTGTGGCGGAGGAGCCGTTGGGGCCTGCGGCGACCTTCAGGTTCTGCAGGTTGCCGACAGCGCGCACATAGTCGAGGCCGGCTTCCTCCCGGAGCGCGATTCCGGCCGAGTCGTAGCCGCGGTACTCGAGGCGCTCAAGTCCTTGGAGGAGTAGCGCCTTGCACTCTCTGGGCCCGACGTATCCGATGATTCCGCACATCTCAAGCCCCCTGTTCCCTACTCGACCCGGGGGCAACCGCCCCGAGAATGCAAAAAGCCCGGCAAAGCTCCCGCACGACGCGGGCTAGCCGAGCTCCCTCTTGACGAGGGAGGCAATCCTACCACAGAGGTCTTGCGCCAATTCCTCCGTTTCGGCCTCTCCGAGCACCCTGATCAGGGGCTCGGTGCCCGAGGCGCGAACGAGGACGCGGCCGCTGCCGTTCAGCTCGGCGTTCAGCCGCTCCGCCTCGGCGAGCGCCGCCGCAGGCACCTCTCGGTGCGAGACCCGCACGTTCTCCTTGGCCTGGGCGTAGCGCGGCATCACAGCCGCCGCCTCGGCCAAAGTTGTCCCGGCAACCGCTCCGCAGAGCAGCAGCGCGGCAGCGAGACCGTCACCGGAGACATGGTCGCGGAGACAGATGACATGGCCGGACTGCTCGCCCCCGAGGATCGCCCCCTCGCGCCTGAGCGCCGCGAGCACGTAGCGGTCTCCAACAGCCGTGGTCACGACACGAATCCCCCGCTCCTCCATGAGGCGGTGGAAGCCGAGGTTCGTCATCACCGTGACGGCGACGACGTCGACGCCCAGGTGAAGAGCGAGGATCGCGAGGATCTGATCGCCGTCGACCACGTTTCCATCGCCGTCGACGGCCAGCATGCGGTCGCCGTCGCCGTCGAACGCGACACCCAGGTCGAGCCCCCCGGCGCGGACGGTCTCCTGGAGGAGTCCGAGGTCGGTGGCGCCGCAACCGGTGTTGATGTTGTCGCCGTCGGGGGCCGCGCCGATCGCGGTCACCTCCGCGCCCAGGTGCTCGAAGGCCTCCGGCGCGATCTCCGAATAGGCGCCGTTGGCGCAGTCGACCGCGATCCGCAGGCCCGAGAGGTCGGGCCCGAAGCGCTCGACGACGTGCTCGAGGTAGCTGTCATTGGCAACGCCGATCCGGTCGACGGCGCCGCCGCCCCGGATCGGGGCGTCGAGCAGCGCCTCGATCTCCTCCTCCGAGGCGTCGCTCAGCTTGCTGCCGGAGCGGTCGAAGAACTTGACGCCGTTGTACTCCGGAGGGTTGTGCGAGGCCGAGATGACCACGCCGAGATCGAGCGCGAGCAGCGCCACCGCCGGGGTCGGCAGAACACCGGCGAGCACGGCGTTGCCGCCCGCCGCCACCACTCCGCGTGCAAACGCCTCCTCGAGCTCGGGACCCGAAGCGCGCGTGTCGCGACCGACGAAGACGCGTCCGCGACCGGACCAGAGCGTCGCCGCCTTGCCGAGCTGCTCGACGAGCTCGACCGTCAGGTCCTCGCCGAAAACCCCCCGGACCCCGTCCGTGCCGAAGTACCGGCGCAAGGGCCGGTTAGCGCTTGGAGAACTGCGGGGCCTTGCGGGCCTTGTGCAGTCCGGCCTTCTTGCGCTCGACCTTGCGTGCGTCGCGCGTCAGGAAGCCCTCCCGCTTCAGCGGCAGGCGTAGCTCGGGATCGGCCTCGACGAGCGCACGGGCGATCCCGTGGCGGACGGCGCCGGCCTGGCCGGACGACCCGCCGCCGTGAACGCGGACGCGGATGTCGAACGTGCCTTCGACCCCGGCAGTCTTGAGCGGCGCGAGCGCAGCCATGCGGTGGGTCATGCGGGGGAAGTAGTCCTCGAGCGTCCGGCCGTTGAACCACGTCTTGCCGTCGCCGGGGCGCAGGATCACGCGGGCGACGGACGTCTTGCGCTTGCCGGTGCCGAGGTACTGGGCCTGCTCTGCCACTACTTGACCTCCAACGTCTTTGGCGCCTGCGCTTCGTGCGGGTGCACGGGGCCGGCGTAGATCTTCAGCTTCGTGATCTGCTGGCGCGCGATCCGGTTGCGCGGAAGCATGCCCTTGACGGCCTTCCGCAGCACCTCGGTCGGCCGGCGCTCGAGCTGCTCGCGCAGCGTCCGCGAGCGCAATCCGCCCGGATAGCCGGAGTGGCGGTGGTACATCTTCTGGTCGAGCTTCTGGCCGGTCACGGCGATCTTCTCGGCGTTGACGACGACGACGAAGTCTCCGGTATCGATGTGCGGCGTGTACTGCGCCTTGTTCTTGCCGCGAAGCGTGTCGGCGATCTGCGTCGCGAGCCGCCCGAGCGTCTTCCCGTCGGCGTCGACGACGTACCAGTCGCGACTGACCTCACCGGGCTTGGCTGTCCATGTTTTCTGGAGTGTCATCGTTTGACAGAAAGAGGGCGCACACGGGGTGCGCCGGCGGCGGATTGTAGCAGGATCCAGAGGGCCGGCCCCAGGAGGAAAACCGTCGCGGAGAGCGCCAGCGCCTCGATTCCGAACGCGCTGTACGCCGCGCCGCCGAGCAGCACGAGCGTCGCGCCGGTGAAGCTCGACAACTGGTCGGTGAGCCCGATCAGCTTGCCGCGCTCGGCGGGGAGCGCGCTGTCCGCGAGCCCGGTCACGGCCGCGACGTAGGAGACGTTCCAGCCGAGCCCGAGCAGGAACAGTGACACGGACGTCCACGCGACACTCTCGAACCACACCAGCCCAAGCGTCGAGAGCGCCATCAGTAGGAGGCCGGTGACCTGCCCCGGGCGGCGCCCGAGCTTGTCGATCAACTGGCCGATCACGAGCACGAGCGCGTACATCCCGACGATGTGGAAGCTGATCACGGTGAACACGTCCGCCTGGTGGTGCCCGTGGTCGATCACGAGATAGCCGGTCAGGTTCATCACGGAAACCATGCCGGCGAAGCTCGCGACCGCGGCCACGAGCGAGGTCATCACACCAGGCCGCCGGACGATCTCGCGCAACGGCGCCGGCTCGCCCTCGAACCCGCCGCTGTCGAAATGCAGCTTGCGGGCGATCGTGCGCGGATCGGGCCGGACGAGCAGCACGAGCACGAGCCCGACGACCATGATTCCCGCGGCGGCGATCCACGGCAAGACGAGCGCGTCGGTGTCGAGCTCCTTGCCTGCGAAGAGAGGCCCGAAGACGAGCGGGCCGAACGCAGCGCCGAACAGGGCGCCGAAGAGCACGTAGGAAATGCCTCGCGCACGCCGCTCGGGCGGGTACATGTCGGCGGCAGCTGCCCGCGCGAGCAGAATCGTTCCCTGCGAGACGCCGACGAGCGCGAAGCCGCTCACGACGATCACGGCGGACTCGACCTCGCACCCGAGCGCGGTCGTCAGGCAGCCCGCGATCCCCGCCACGCAGCCGCCGGCGAGAATAGGGATCCGACCAAAGCGGTCCATCAGCCGCCCGGCCGGGAGCGCGGCGAGCGCCCCCGCGGTGAGGAAGATCGCGGGGCCGAGCCCGAGGATCCCCTCGATCCCCGTGACCAGCACCAGCGTGACCGTCGCGACGGCGACCGCGAGCTGGACCATCCCCGAGAGGCACGTCAGCGTCGCTGCGAGCAGAATCGTGTTGCGGCGGACGGGGAAGCTCTCCACCCGACCGAGCCTATCCAAGGGCATCGACCAGGCCCTGCCGGAACGCCGCGGCGCCTCCCCGCGCCGGGTGGCGAACGTACGGGCCCCCGAGACGGGAGTGCGCGAGGCGGCCGACCGCGATCACGCGGCGGTGCCGCACGAGCTCCGCAAGGAAGCCCGCGCTCTCCTCGATCTCGACGCGGGTGGGAGAGCGGTTCGACGCGGCGGTGCCCGGATGGGTGGGCACGACGTTCCACAGGAGCACCTCCTCTCCGAGTCCGAGCTCGGCGAGCGTGCGGTGGACGATCGTCGCCGTCGCCTCCGCTGGACCGAAGCCCGTCAGCTGCCGCTCCGAGGTGAGCGGGATCCCCGAGACGCGGGTGCCGCGGTAGCCGGGCGCCTCGGCGACGAGCAGCAGCGGAGCAGGCTCGCGCTCGGCGAGATAGCGACGAAGCCGTTCACGGCGCAGTGGCGAGGACGCGTACTGGTTGTACGTCCCGCCGATCCGCGCCGCGGCAAGGCGTGCCACGAAGTCGTCCGTCTCCATCGCGCGCAAGACTACGACTGTGATCCGTAGGCGCGTCACGGTTCGAGGTCACGTCCAGGGCGTCTTCTTCCGCGAGACGACGCGGCGGCGCGCGCAGGCGGCCGGCGTCGCCGGTTCGGTCGCAACACGCCCGACGGCACCGTCGAGGCGGTGCTCGAAGGCAAGCCCGACGCGGTCGAGGCGCTCGTCGCATTCATGCGCGAGGGCCCGCGCGGCGCGCGCGTCGACTGGGTCGACGTCGAGCGCGAAGAGCCGGAGGGACTGTCGAGGTTCGAGATCCGGTGAGTCAGCGCTCGGGAACGCAGACCTTGTCCTGGGGGCCGACCAGCCGGTCGAACAGCCTGTTGAATATCCGATCCGAGGCCACGTCGTAGTGGTAGAGGCCCTTGCCTTCCCACCGAACGATCGGCGTCACTCCGGGGCCCATCACCGTCACACGGTGCCGCTCGCCGTTGCCTGGGCCTCGCGGTTCTCTCGACGGGTAGCCGGGCGGCGGCCGCTGGGCGACGAAGCTGTAACAGAAGGCCCCGTTTCGCTGATGCGTGACGACGGCCGTATCGCGCTTCCAGCCGGGCCCGTAGACGGAGTTGAACGTGTCGATGTAGACGAAGCGCGCATACGGGTCGGTTCTCGTCGCGGACGGCGTCCGGAACCCGTACACCGGCTCGTCGCGGTACATGAGGCGGCCGAAGAGACCCTGGAGGCTGGCGCCGTACGTCCAGTTCGGCGAGACCTCGAGCGTGGGCAGCAGCCCCGACCAGTGCGAGACGTGGAGCTCGTAGGCCGTTTGCCGGGGCAGGAAGGGGTCGAAGCCGCGCATCGGCGCGAGCCGCTGCCAGCGCTGGAGCGCCCAGTAGGAGCCGTCGGGGGCCTTGCAGGCGGTAACGAACATGACGAGCTCGGGCCCGTCATACGGACGGCACTTGTTCCGGAACGATCGCGCGTACGACGCGCTGCCGTGCATCCGCCAGCCGCCGCTGTAGTCCAGCTCGAACTTCACCTGTGGCCTCTGGGCGTCCGGCGCACGTGCGTTCATGGCGCCGCGAATCAGGACGTCGCGGCGCGCGCCGTCCGTCTTCCGGTAGCTGATCATCGCCTCGCCGCGCGCGTTGACTTTCAGCGACAGGACGGTGACGTCGAAGTCGCCGAGATACTCGGTGGCTGCGGCGGGCCCTGCGGCGAGCGAGCCGGCGAGGACGAGACAGAGCAGAAATACGCGAAGCATCGCCGTTCCTAGCCGTACAGGCGCTCTTTTACTCCCACTCGATTGTGGAAGGCGGCTTCGAGCTGATGTCGAGCGCGACCCGGTTGACGCCGGGGATCTCGTTGATGATCCGGCTGGAAATCGTCTCGAGCAGGTCGTACGGAAGCCGCGCCCAGTCGGCCGTCATCGCATCCTCTGAGGTGACCGCCCGGATCACGATCGGATAGGCATACGTGCGCTCGTCGCCCTGTACGCCGACGGACTTGATCGCCGGCAGCACCGCAAAGCTCTGCCAGAGGTCGCGATAGAGGCCGGCGCGCCGAACCTCCTCCTGCAGCACGGTGTCGGCGGCGCGGAGGATGTCGAGTCGCTCGCGCGTCACCTCGCCGATGATCCGGATCGCGAGACCGGGACCGGGGAACGGCTGCCGCCAGACCATCCGCTCGGGCATCCCGAGCTCCTCGCCGACCCGTCTGACCTCGTCCTTGAAGAGGAGCCGCAGTGGCTCGACGAGATCCATCGCCATG
>JANMJY010000283.1:0-2711 GCA_031371615.1 Actinomycetes bacterium
GGCGGGCCTGCGCGCGGCCACGAAGAGCCTCGTGCGTAGGCGCACGCGCGAGGTCTGCGCCGTCGATGCGATCTCGTTCGCCATCGAGCCCGGCGAGGTCGTCGGCTTCCTCGGCCCCAACGGCGCGGGGAAGACGACGACGCTGAAGATGCTCTCAGGCCTCCTCTATCCGACCGCGGGTGAGACGCAGGTGCTCGGACACGTGCCCTCCAAGCGCGAGCGGGACTTCCTCCGCCAGATCACGCTCGTGATGGGCAACCGCAACCAGCTGCAATGGGACCTGCCGGCACTCGACTCGTTCGAGCTGAACCGGGCGATCTACCGCATCCAGCGGCCGCAGTTCCTGAAGATCCGCGACGAGCTGATCGAGCTACTCGACGTCGGCGACCTCGTGCGCAAGCCGGTGCGCCAGCTCTCGCTCGGGGAGCGGATGAAGGTCGAGATCGTGGGCTCCCTGCTGCACCGGCCGCAGGTGCTCTTCCTGGACGAGCCGACGATCGGGCTCGACGTGACGATGCAGAAGCGGATCCGCACGTTCGTCGCCGAGTACAACCGGCGCTACGAGGCGACCGTGCTGCTGACGAGCCACTACATGGCCGACGTCGAGGCGCTCTGCAAGCGCGTCATCGTCATCCATCACGGCAAGATCCTCTTCGACGGCCCCCTCGCACGGCTCGGCGACAGCCTGGCGGCGTGGAAGACGATCGACGTGGAGCTGCAGGACGGCACGGCCGATCTCTCCGACTACGGGGAGGTGGTCGAGAGCGACGTCGGCCGCGTGAAGCTGCGCGTGCCGCGGGCGGACACGGCCCGAGTGACCGCTCGGCTGCTCGCCGAGCGGGACGTTGCGGACCTGACCGTCGAGGACCCGCCGATCGAGGACGTGATCGAGCTCGTCTTCGCGCAGGAGCAGACGTGAGCGCGATCGAGGCGGGGCGGCTCCGCTCCTACTTCGACTTCTACGTGACGCGCGGCCGGACGCAGATCCAGAGCGAGTTCCAGTACCGCACCGCAACCTACTTCTGGCTGATCGGGATGCTGGCAGAGCCGATCGTCTATCTCGTCGTCTGGACGACGATCTCGAAGCAGCACGGTGGCGCCGTGGAGGGCGTCAGCACCGGCCAGATTGCGGCGTACTACATCGTCTGGACGCTCGTCCGGAACATGAACATCGTCTTCACGCCGTACGGCTGGGAGTGGCGAATCCGCGAAGGCCAGCTCTCGGCCGCGCTGCTGCGCCCGCTCCACCCTCTCCATGACGACCTGGCGGCGTTCGCCGGCTGGAAGATCCCGACGATCATCTTCTGGCTGCCGATCGCCGCCGTGCTCTGGCTCGTCTTCGACCCGGTGCTCGACCCGACGCTGCTCGAGGTGGCCGTCTTCTCGGTCGCGATCTGGGGCGCCTACTTGATCCGGACGATGTTCCTCTCGGCGCTCGGGATGATCACGTTCTGGACGACGAGAGTGAGCGCCATCTTCGAGCTCGCGATCGCGGTCGAGCTGCTCCTCTCCGGCCGGCTCGTGCCGCTCGACTTCATGCCGCAGTGGGCTCAGGACCTCGCGGGCTTCCTCCCCTTCCAGTGGTCGTTCTACTTCCCGATCCAGTCGCTCGTCGGCGACTACTCGACGAGCGAGCTGCTCCGCGGGCTCGCAATGCAGGCCTTCTGGATCGCCGTTCTCACCGGGCTGACGATGGTCGTCTGGCGTTTCGCGGTCCGACGCTACTCGGCGGTGGGGAACTGAGAGCGGTCCGCCTCGCCTGGCTCTTCTTCCGCGTCGGCTCGATGAACGAGCTCCAGTATCGGGCGAACTTCTTCATCCAGCTGCTCCAGTCGGCGGTGTCGGTCGTGACGGCGATCGCCGTCCTCAAGCTCGTCTACTCGCAGACGGACGCGCTGAACGGCTGGAACGAGTCGGAGCTGCTTGTCGTGCTGGGAATCCAGATCCTGCTCGGCGGCGTGATCAGGACGACGATCCAGCCGAACATGCAACGGCTGATGGAGGAAGTGCGCGACGGCAAGCTCGACTTCGCGCTGACGAAGCCCGAGGACTCGCAGGTGCTCGTCAGCATCCGCGACGTCCAGATCTGGCGCTCGGTCGACGTGATCTCCGGTGCGGCCGTGCTCGGCTACGGCCTCTCCGGCCTCGACCGCGCGGTCAGCGCCGGTGACGGGCTGCTCTTCCTGGCGATGCTCGCCGTCGGCGCGGTCACGATCTACTGCTTCTGGCTCGTGATCGCGACGCTCGCGTTCTGGATCGTCAACGTCTGGAGCATCATGGAGCTCTTCGACGGCGTCTACCAGACCGGCCGCTTTCCGGTCTCTATCTACCCGATCTGGCTGCGGCTCGGCGTCACCTTCCTGATCCCGATCGCGTTCGCGATCACCGTTCCGGCCGAGGCGGTGACCGGGCGGCTCGGCTGGGGCACGGTGGCGGTCGCGGTCGGCTTCTGTGCCGCGCTCTTCGTGGTCACGCGCTGGTGGTGGGGCTTCGGCCTACGCCGCTACTCCGGCGCCTCCGCGTAGCGCCTATATCGAAGCGGCCGGTCAACTGCGTTGGAGCAGCTATGAATGCTGCGCGTCGAACGTGCCCCACTCCTCGCGGAGCACGTTCGAGATCTCGCCGATCGTGACGCGGGCGCGCAGGGCTTCTCGCATCGGCGGCAGCAGGTTCTCGGTTCCCGCCGCGACGCGGCGCACCTCGGCGAGGGC
>JANMJY010000072.1:0-3307 GCA_031371615.1 Actinomycetes bacterium
ACCGACCCGCACTTTGCGCCCGAGGAGCCGAGCACGGAGTCGCTCGCGCTGATCTCGGCGACGATCGACGAGGAGATCGAGCAGGTGTTCGCGGCCTTGCCCGACATCCCGGCGCTCGAGCCGGTGGCCGGGCGCGGCGAAGAGGTGCGCGACCGGCTCCGCACGCTGACCCACATCGGGCAGGTTGGGAGGATCATCCGCCATCACGGCGACTACCACCTCGGCCAGGCTCTGTGGACGCACGAGGAGGACTGGCTGATCCTCGATTTCGAGGGCGAGCCGGCGCGCACCCTCTCCGAGCGGCGGCGGAAGCGCTCGCCGCTGCGCGACGTGGCCGGCATGCTGCGGTCGTTCGCCTACGCGGCGTCGGCGTCGAAGATCCAGCGCGGGGTCGAGCCCCCGGACGGCTGGGAGGAGGAGTGCCGGTCCGAGTTCCTGGCCGGCTACTTCGGCGAGATCGAGCCGGCACTGCTGCCATCCGGCGAGCAGGCGATCAAGCGCCTGCTGATGATCTTCGAGCTCGAGAAGGCCGTCTACGAGTTGCGCTACGAGCTCGGCAACCGCCCCGACTGGGTTTCGATCCCGGTCGCCGGCATCCTCCGGATGCTCGAGGGGGAGCGATGAAGCTCGGCTCCACGAGACTGGGCGAGCTCGACCTCCATCTGGCGGGAGAAGGCCGGCACGAGCGGATCTACGAGCGCCTCGGCGCGCACGTGCTCGAGCAGGGCGTCTCGTTCGCGGTCTGGGCTCCGAATGCCCGCGCGGTCTCGGTGGTCGGCGACTGGAACGGCTGGGACGGTGGGGTCGACCGGCTCGAGCCCGTGGGCACGTCCGGGATCTGGGCCGGGATCGTCCCGGAGGCGTCCGCGGGGGAGGGCTACAAGTTCGAGGTTCACGGGGCCGACGGTCACCTCCGCCTGAAGGCCGATCCGTTTGCCTTCCACGCCGAGGTGCCGCCCAAGTCCGCCTCGCGGATCTACCGCTCGACCTACGAGTGGGGTGACGACAGCTGGATGGAACGCCGCCGCGGTGCAGACGCTCTGAAGGAGCCGCTCTCGACCTACGAGGTGCATGCCGAGTCGTGGCGGCTCGGCCTGAAGTGGAAGGAGCTCGCGGACCAACTCGTCTCCTACGCCGACGACCTGGGCTTCACACACGTCGAGCTGCTGCCGGTGATGCACCATCCCTTCTCCGGCTCGTGGGGGTATCAGGTGACCGGGTTCTACGCGCCGGTCTCGACGCTCGGGGAGCCGGACGACTTCCGCGCCTTCGTCGACGCGCTCCACCAGGCCGGGATCGGCGTCATCCTCGACTGGGTTCCGGCCCACTTCCCGCGCGACGAGTTCGCGCTCGCGCGTTTCGACGGGACGGCGCTGTACGAGCACGAGGACCCGCGGCGCGGGTCGCACCCCGACTGGGGGACGCTGATCTTCAACCTCGGCCGGAACGAGGTGCGGAACTTCCTGCTCGCGAACGCGCTCTACTGGGTGCGCGAGTTCCACGCCGACGGCCTGCGCGTGGACGCGGTCGCCTCGATGCTCTACCTCGACTACTCGCGCAAGGACGGCGAGTGGGTCCCGAACGCCTTCGGCGGGCGCGAAGACCTCGAGGCGGTCTCGTTCCTGCGCGAGCTGAACGACGTGCTGCACGAGCGCGAGCCGGGCGTGCTCTCGATCGCGGAGGAGTCGACGGCGTGGCCGGGCGTCTCGCGGCCCACCCATCTCGGCGGCCTCGGCTTCGACTTCAAGTGGAACATGGGCTGGATGCACGACACGCTCGAGTACTTCTCGAAGGAGTCGATCCACCGGCGCTTCCACCACCATGAGCTGACCTTCTCGATGGTCTATGCCTGGAACGAGAACTTCGTGCTGCCGCTGTCGCACGACGAGGTCGTCCACGGCAAGGGCTCCCTGCTCACGCGGATGCCGGGCGACCGCTGGCAGCGCTTCGCCAACCTGCGTGCCCTCTACGGCTACATGTGGGCGCACCCCGGCAAGCAACTTGTCTTCATGGGCTGCGAGTTCGGCCAGGAGAAGGAGTGGAGCGAGCCGGCCGGATCGCTCGACTGGCACCTGCTCGACGAGGCCGACCACGCCGGCGTCCAGGCTCTGATCCGCGACCTGAACAGGGTCTACGCCGAGCAGCCGGCCCTGTGGGAGCTCGACCATTCGCACGAGGGGTTCCGCTGGCTCGAGCCGAACGCGGCGAACGAGAACGTGCTCGCGTTCGTGCGCTTGCCCGAGGACGCCGAGCGCCCCGTTGTCGTCGCGACGAACCTCTCGCCGGTGGTGCGCGACGGCTGGCGGATCGGCCTGCCCTCCGGCGGCAAGTGGCGCGAGGCGCTGAACACCGACTCGCGCTTCTACGGCGGCTCGGACGCCGGCAACGGCCTCGGCCTCGAGGCGGAGAAGGTGCCGTGGAACGAGCAGAAGCACTCGGTCGAGCTCACGCTGCCCCCGCTCGCAACGGTCTGGCTCGTTCCCGACGAATGACCCGGCGGGATGACGCTCTCTCGGTCGCCGTCGTTGTCGTCCTCGCGGCCGTCGTCGTGATCGCGGTCTGGCCGGACCCGCGTCTTTCGGCAGACGAGACCGCCTCGCAACTCCGCGCTCGGGTCGGTGCGGATTGGGCGTTTGTGTGCAGTCCGGAGGAGAACGACGGCACGATCACCGGGATGGACGACGTCGACTACTTCTGCCAGCCCGCGGACGCTGCGCACGTCGAGGAGACCGGCTACTGGGTGGGAACCGACGACTCCCGGATCGTTGCGATCCAGCCGGCGGGGTGAGCTTGTGTTTCTGAAACACAAGCTCGATTTCGACCGCTGCGCAGCTTGGCTCAGCCATGGCGCGCGGTTTTCCACATTGTGTTTCTGAAACACAAGCGTCTGTTCGGGCCTCGGTAGGGTGCCGGGATGGAGCGGGAGAACAGCATCGAGGTCGAGGGGCTCGTTCGCGAGTTCAAGAAGGGGCCGCGCGCCGTCGACGGGATCGACCTGCGGGTCGAGCCGGGCGAGATCTACGGCTTTCTCGGGCCGAACGGCGCCGGCAAGTCGACGACCGTGCTGATGCTGACGACGCTGCTGCCGCCCACCGCGGGGACCGCGCGAGTCGGCGGCTACGACGTGGTCAAGGAAGGCCCGAAAGTGCGCTCGGTGATCGGGGCGGCGCTGCAGGAGGCGGCGCTCGATCCGATGCTCACCGGGCGCGACCACCTGCGCCTGCAGTCGACCCTCCAGGGGATTCCTCGCGCCGAGCGGAAGCCGCGCTCGGCGGAGCTGCTGGAGCGCGTCGGCCTGAGTGAGGCG
>JANMJY010000140.1:0-3336 GCA_031371615.1 Actinomycetes bacterium
CCGCCCGGGGGGGTACTCGGGGCTCGCGCGTTGCGCCCCCGTGCCCCTCGCCCTGCCGCTCGGGGGCGGGGCGGCCGACGCTGTGTATTTTTGGGGGGGGGGGGGCCTCTACGCGCCCCAGCGCCGCTTCAACTAGTTCGCTAGCTCGAGCGCACGGAGACGACGCGCGCGTTCCAGGAGCCCTTCGGCGCGTTGACCTCGACCGTGTCGCCCGGCTTGGCGCCGAGCAGCGCGCCCCCTAGTGGCGAGTCGGTGGAGACGCCGCCCACGCTCGAGATCTCGACCTCGAAGCGGCCACCCTGCTCGTCCTCCACCTCGACCACCGAGCCGACTCCGACGACACCGTCGGCGGCGTGCTCGACCACGACGGCGTTCTCGATCCGGCTGCGCAGGATCGAGATCTTGCGCTCGAGCAGGCCCTGCTCGTTCTTCGCATCGTGGTAGGCGAAGTTCTCGGAGAGGTCGCCGAACCCGCGTGCGGTGGCGATCGCCTCCACCATCTCGGCGCGCTTCGGCCCCTCCAGCTCGGCGAGCTCGGCGGCGAGCTCTTCCCGCTGTGCCGCGGTCATCGACTCGTGTGAGCGCTCGGCCACGACGGCATCATCGCCGATCAGTACGGTGAAGCGCCGATGAAGCAGCTCCCGTTCCCAGACCCAGGACGCCCGGATACCCGCTCTCCGACCCGATTTCTCCTCTGGATCGGACGGCAGCAGCTGGGAACGCTCGCACTCGGGATGACCTTCGGGATCGTCTGGATGCTCGCCCAGGCACTGCTGCCCTACGCGCTCGGCCGGGCCGTCGACGACGGCCTGGCCGCTGGCGACAACCGGGCGCTCCTCGGCTGGGCGGCGGTACTGCTCTGGCTGGGAGCGGTCCAGGCCTTCGCCGGTGTGGCGCGCCACCGGGCGGCCGTCAGCAACTGGCTCCAGGCGTCCTTCCGCATGGTTCAGGTGGTGTCGCACCACGCCGCGCGGATGGGTCCCGCCATTCGCGCGAGGCTGACGACGGGGGAGGTTGTCGCCACGGTCTCGAACGACGCCATGCGCGCGGGCGGCGCCTTCGACATCACCGCGCGCCTCGCAGGGGCGATCGCGTCGTACTTCGTCGTCGCCGCGATCCTGCTCTCGTCGTCGTTCGTGCTCGGCCTCGTCGTGCTGCTCGGCGTCCCCGTGCTCGTGTTGAGCCTCTCGTTCGTGATCCGTCCGCTGCAGGCTCGGCAGCGCGACCAGCGCGAAGAGGTCGGCAGGCTCACTGCGCTCGGCGCCGACACGGTCTCCGGCTTGCGCGTCCTGCGCGGGATCGGCGGGGAGCAGGTCTTCCTCTCCCGCTACCGCACCCGTTCCGAGCAGGTGCGCCGCGCCGGTGTTCGGGTCGCGCTGCCGCAATCCACGCTCGACTCGGCGCAGGTGCTGCTGCCCGGGATCTTCGTCGTCATCGTCACCTGGCTCGGGGCGCGGCTCGCGGTCGACGGCCGCATCCGTCCCGGCGAGCTCGTCGCCTTCTACGGCTACGCGGCGTTTCTCGTCATCCCGCTTCGCACCGCCGCGGAGACCGTCGACAAGGTCACGCGCGCGTACGTCGGCGCCGCGCGGATGCTGGAGATTCTCAGGATCCAGCCGAACGTCGCCGAGCCGGCCGTCGCCGCCGCAGAGCCGCCGCCCGGGTTGCCGCTGACAGACAGCCGTTCCGGTCTCCTGGTAGAGCCGGGGTTGTTCACCTGCGTCGTCGCGGCGGTGCCCCAGGAAGGCGTCGAGCTCGTCGACCGGCTGGGACGCTTCGTCGACGACGGCTGTGTGCTGCTCGGCGGAGTGCCGGTCGCCGATCTCCCCGTCGAGGTCGTGCGGCGGCGGATCCTCGTCAGCGAGACCGACCCGATGCTCTTCTCGGGCCCCCTGCAGGGGGAGCTCGACCCCTGGGGCTCGTCGACCGAAGCACAGGTGCTGGCCGCGATCGAGGTCGCGAACGCTGAGGACGTGCTCGACGCGCTGCCCGAAGGGCTTCAAGGCCTCGTCGAGGAGCGCGGGCGCTCGCTTTCCGGAGGTCAGCGCCAGCGACTCGTTCTCGCGCGCGCGCTCGTCGCCGACCCGGAGATCCTCCTCCTCGTCGACCCGACGAGCGCGGTCGACGCCCACACCGAGGCGCGGATAGCCCGCCGGCTGCGAGACGCGCGGCGCGGCAAAACGACGGTCGTCCTGACGGCGAGCCCGCTCGTGCTCGATCAGGCCGAGCGGGTCGCCTTCCTCGAGAGCGGCGTCGTTGCGGCGACCGGCACGCACCGGGAGCTGTTGCACGGCGCCCCCGCGTATCGAGCCACGGTGACTCGCGAGGAGGACGAGACCGCGTGAGCGAACGCCTGCCGATTGCAGACGGACCCGAGGTTCGCGCTCACGCAGCCGCGCTCTTCCACCGGCATCGGCGGGCGCTCAGCGGGGTGCTCGGTCTCCACGCCCTCGCCGCTGTGGCCGGGCTGGCCGGCCCGCGTCTCCTCGGCGAGCTCGTCCAGGCGGTCAAAGACGGCACGACGACGGCTCACATCGACCACGTGGTCGTGCTCCTCGCCGTGTTCGTGCTGGCGCAGACCGTCCTGACGTGGTTCGCGCGGCGCGCGTCCTTCGTTCTCTCGGAGGAAGTCTTCGCTCGCCTGCGCGAGGACTTCATGAGCCGCGTCCTGGCGCTGCCGCTGTCGACCGTCGAGCGCGCCGGGACCGGCGATCTCGTCTCCCGCACGACGGCGGACGTCGACGCGCTCGCGCGCACGGTGCGTTTCGCGATCCCCGAGACGATGATCGCGGCAGTGACGACCCTGCTGACGGTCGTCGCGGCGATCCTCGTCAGCCCGATCGCCTCCGTCCCGGTCATCGTCGGCCTGCCCGCGATCCTGATCGGCACCCGCTGGTACCTGCGACGCGCGCCGCAGGGGTACCTGTGGGAGCGGGCGGCTTACGCGACCATGACGGGTACGGTCGGCGAGACGGTCGACGGCGGCCGCACCGTCGAGGCGCTCGGCCTCGGCCGGAGGCGGATCGACCGGATCGACGCCGATCTCGCCGACGCCTATCGGGCGGAGCGGCGGACCCTCTACCTGCGCACGATCTGGTTTCCCACGGTCGAGATCGCCTACGTCCTGCCGGTGGCGACGGCGCTCGTCTGGGGCGGCTGGCTCGTCTCCTCCGGCCGTGCGTCGATCGGCGCTGTCACCGCCGTTGCCCTCTACGTGCAGCAGCTCGCCGACCCCGTCGACCGCCTGATCTCCTGGCTGGACGAGATCCAGGTCGGAGCGACCTCGTTCGCGCGGCTGATGGGCGTGGCGAAGGTCCCGGACGACCGCGAGGCGAC
>JANMJY010000152.1:0-9732 GCA_031371615.1 Actinomycetes bacterium
TAGATCAGGCGCTGGCTCCAGCCCGACGCGTACTGCCCGGGGCGAGACGCCGGCTTGCCGAACCACGACTGCAGGAAGCCGAGGTCGGCGCTCCGGATTCCGTAAGTGGCGGCTGTCACGACGGCGCAGACTGTGACCGCGACGATGACGGCACGGCGGCGGTACTCGCGCCGTGCGACTGCCAGCGCGACCAGCGTCGCTGTCGCGAGGTAGAGGCCGAGCACGCTGGCCAGCGAGGCGCCGACCACGAGGCCGAGCGCACCGACACCGAGCGCGACCAGCGCGAGTGTGGGTGGGCGGCCGCCGCGCGCGAAGACGTGCGCGAGCCCGAGCACGAGCACCATCGTCGCGAGCGCCGCGAGGTCATGCTCGCCCATGAACGAGCCCTGACGCGAACCGCCGTCGACGACGAACTGGACCGCGCCCCAGGCCGCGGCCACGGCGCAGAAGCCGACGAGGAACGACGCGAGCAGCCCGAAACGCTCCCGCGTGTCGACGAACGCCGCGGCGCCGAGTGCGAGCACGGCGAGCTCGGAAAGCTTCCCCGCCGCGGCGAGCGCGTCCGAGCCGTTCGGGATTGCGCTCACCGCGATCAGGAGCGCGAACGCTGCGGTGGCACCCGCGAGCCAGGGCGATGGGACCGTGCGCCGTCGCCAGAGGCTCAGGCTCGCGAGCACCGCTGTCACGAGGATGGCGACGTCGGCCGGCCCGACGGAGAGACCGGTCCCGCCCGCGTCGACCGTGACGCTCGGCAGGTCGGCGGCACGGAAGAAGCAGAGGCCGACCGTGGCGAGGAAGACGTAGAAAGAAAGATCCGTCGCCGACCGCCGGGTCGGGAGTGGCGGCAGGCTGGGCATCTGGGAAAACTATGATAGGCCGCCGTGGACCGGCGCACCGCCCCGGTCGACGACGCATGCGCATAGCTTTCCTCACCGGTATCTGGCCGCCTGACGTCGGCGGGCCCGCCACGCACGGGCCCGACTTCGCACGCTTCCTGGTCGCGCGCGGACACGAGGTCCACGTGGTGACGATGGGCGACGGCGAGCCTGCCGAGCGCCCCTGCGAGGTCGAGGTGGTCTCGCGTCGGCTGCCCTTTCCGTTGCGGTACGGCGCGGTGACGCTGCGGGGTGCGCGCGCCGCGCGCCGCGCCGACGTCGTCTATGCCTCGGCGACCTACGCCGCCGCAGCTGCGGCCGCTGGGTTGGCGCGCCGGCCGCTCGTAGCGAAGCTCGTCTCCGACCCCGCGTACGAGCGCGCGCAGCGCTACGGCCTCTTCGGCGGCAGCCTGGAGGAGTTCCAGGCCGCTGCCTCGACGCCTGTGCGCCTGCTGAAGCGACTGCGGACCGCTTCGCTCCGCCGCGCGCGGACGATCGTCGTCCCGAGCGCGTACCTCGCCGAGATCGCCGGGAGGTGGGGGCTCGAGCGCGCGCGCCTCCACGTGCTGACGAATCCCGCTCCGCCGCCGCGCCAGATCGACCCCGAACGGCTCGAGCCGGGGACGTTCGTGTTCGTCGGCCGCCTGACCCGGCAGAAGGCTCTGCGGACGGCGCTGGCGGCGGTCGAGCTCGTGCCCGAGGCGCGGCTCGTACTCGTCGGCGACGGACCCGAGCGCGCGGAGCTCGAGCAGGTGGCGGGCGAGCGCGTCGAGTTCCGCGGCTCGCTCTCTCGCGACGACGCGCTGCGCACGGTCGCCGGCGCCGAGGCGGCTCTCCTGTCCAGCGACTGGGAGAACCTGCCGCACTCCGCTGTCGAGGCGTTGTCGGTCGGCGTTCCCGTCGTCTCGACCGCGGTCGGCGGCGTGCCCGAGGTCATCCACGACGGCGAGAACGGCCTCCTCGTCGCGCCCGGACGGCCGGAGGAGCTTGCGGCCGCGATGCGCCGCGTGCTGGAGGAGCCCGGGCTGCGGGCGCGTCTCGCAGACGCCGCGAAGCCGTCCGTCGAGGCGATCTCGAGCGAGGCGATCTATACGCGGCTCGAGGCCCTGCTCGTCGAGGCGGCGACGTGACCGCCCGCCCGCGCGTCCTCTTCATCGGCCGCATGCGCTATCACCTGCCGCTCCCCGTCTGGCTCGCGAAGAAGTGGGACGCGGTGGAGCGAGAGCTCGACTTTCGCGTCGTCGCCGCCGCGACCGCGGACAGCGCTCCGAGCGACTCGCGTTTCCGATTGACACAGCCGTTCCACCCGCAGCGGCTCGACGGTCTGAGCTTCTACCTACGGCTGCCGTTCCGTGTTCGGAGGCAGATCCGCGACTTCCGTCCCGAGGCGATCTTCGCCTCCGATCCGATCCTCGGCGCCGCCGCGCTCGTCGGTCGTGCGCTCTCCGGCCGCCGCCCCCGCGTGATCGTGGAGGTGCACGGCGACTGGCGGACGTTCGCCCGAGCGTACGGTTCGCCGTCGCGCCGGGTCATCGCTCCGCTCTTGGACATCGTGGCCGGGAGAGCAGTGCGGCACGCAGACGCGACGCGGGCCGTCTCCACGTACACGTCGAGGCTGATCGAGGAGGTGCGGGGAGTCGCACCGAGCGCTGTCTTCACCGCGTTCAGCGACCTGTCGGCGTTCACGGAGCGGCCTCCGGCGCCGCTACCCGTGCGCCCGACCGTCGTGTTCGTCGGCTCCCTGGAGCGGTACAAGAACATCGAAGGCCTTGCCGACGCCTGGCGGCTCATCGCCGCCGAGCTACCCGCAGCGAGCCTCGTCATCGTCGGCAGTGGATCACAGCAGTGCGTCGTCAAGCGGTTGGTGGCCGACTTTCCCGGACGGGTCGAGCACCATGAGTGGCTGGACCCTGGCGCGGTGTCCGACAGCCTCGATGACGCGACTGTGCTCGTGCTCCCATCCTGGCCGGAAGGGCTCGGCAGGGTGATCATCGAGTCGTTCGCCCGGGGACGCGCGGTCGTGGCGACGGACGCCGGCGGCATCCCGGATCTGGTGACGCACGAGGTCGAGGGCCTCCTGGTTCCGCCGGCCGATCCGATCACGCTCGCGGCGGCTCTCGCCCGGGTTCTCGGCGACCGCGAGCTGGCCGAGCGGATGGGCGCGGCCGCCCGGGCGCGCTATGCGCACTGGCACTCGACGCCCGAGGAGCTCGCGCGCGAGATGCGCGCGCTCGTCGACGCCACGATCGCCGGCACGGTGCGCTGAGCGGTGCGCATCCTCTTCGTCACGCAGACGATCGACGCCGACCATCCCGTGCTCGCACAGACCGTCGACCTCGTGCGCGAGCTCGCCGCTCGCTGCGAAGCCGTCGACGTCCTCTGCGACGCGGTGGGCCGGCACGAACTGCCGGCGAACGTTCACCTGCGGACGTTCGGAGCGCGCACACGGCTTGGGCGCGGCGTCCGGTTCGTGCGCGGCGTCGCGGCCTCGGTGCTGCCGCGGGCGGCCCGGCCGGACGCGGTCCTGGTGCACATGGTGCCGCTGTTCGTGCTGCTCGCCGCGCCGTTCGTGAAGCCGCTGCGCATCCCGGTGCTTGTCTGGTACACGCACTGGAACGCGAGCAGGTCGCTGCGGCTGGCGCTGCCGCTCGTCGACGTCGTTCTCAGCGTCAGCCGCGGCTCGTTTCCGATCGAGACGGCGAAGCTGCAGCCGACGGGTCATGCGATCGACGTCGGCCGCTTCACGCCCGGCGGGGACAGACCTGGCCCAGGTCCGCTGCAGCTGGTCGCACTGGGCCGGACCGCACGCTGGAAGGGCTACGACACCATGCTCGACGCCTTTGCACGCGCCGTCGAGCGGGGCTGCGACGCACAGCTCGAGATCAGGGGCCCGCAGCTGACCGACGACGAGCACGCGCACCGGCGCGAGCTGGAGGAGACGGTTCGCGCATCGCCGGTTCTGCGCGACCGCGTCCGGCTGGAGCCGCCGCTCCCGCGCGACGCGCTGCCTGCGTTGCTCGCGAGCTCCGACGCCCTCGTGAGCGCCACTCAACCGCGTGGCGCAGAGACCCTCGACAAGGTCGTGTACGAGGCCGCCGCGTGCCAGGTGCCCGTGATCGCCAGCAACACCGCGCTGGCGGAGTTCCTCGGCGGCCTGCCGCTCGAGTTGACGTTCCCGCCGCGCGACGCGGAAACCCTAGCCGAGCGGCTCATCGGCCTCGCTGCAGCCACCCCCGAGGCCCGCGCCGAAACCGGGGCCGAGCTGCGCCGCCGCGTTGTCGCTGGCCACTCCGTCGACGCTTGGGCAGATGCGGTCACGCGCATCGTCGCCGCCCGGAACCGCAAGTAACATCTGAACGTGGCGACGCAGACCACGGAGCCCGCGCCGCGCGACCGGGACATGCGCGCCCTCCGGCCGTACGTGCTCCAGCGCGGCCCGCTGCGCACACTTCTCCGCCGCGTGCTCGGCGCGACGACACTCGCCGTGCTCGACGCGATCGGGCTCGCGCTCGGCATCTACCTCGCCCTCGTGCTACGTAGCGTCGTGTTCGGGGACCCGGTCTTCTGGAGCCTGCTCTGGCGCACCGAGGGCGACGAGTGGCTGCCGTTCCTCATCCCGATCACGCTGCTCGTCTTCTTGCAAGCCGGCCTCTACGCTCCGCGCGAGCGCCGCGCCGGGCTCGGCCGCGTCGCATCGTCGCTCCTGCTCGTGGCCGCGATCGTGGTGGCCTTCGGCTACGGGACGGGGTACGACTTCAACACGAGCGGGCTGATCCCGACCGCGCTCGTCCTCTGCGCGCTCGCGATCGGGCTGCTGCGCTCCGCCTACGATTCGTCCGCGGTCGAGTTGGAGCGCCTCTTCCACGCACGGCGGCGAGCACTCCTGCTCGGAGACCGGGAGAGCAACGCCGCGCTCGTGCGGATGCTCTCGGGGAATCGCGCCGGCATCGCGTACGAGTTCGTCGCAGGCAGCGCCAACGGCGACCCTGCGAGCGTGGCCGAGCGCCTCGCGCTGCTCCAGCCCGACGAGGTGATCCTGAACGAGGGCGACTTCGACGAGGCGGACGTGCTCGAGATCGTCGAGACCGCCCATCGCGCTGGCGTGAAGGTGCGGATCGCGCCGAAGACGACCGACCTGCTGATCGAGCGCGGTGAGTACGTGCCGGGCCAGGGGATGCCGCTCTTCGAGCTGCGGCCGCCCGTGTTCGCCGGCACGGACTGGGTGGTCAAGCGCGCCTTCGACCTTCTCGTCAGCGCGGTCGTCGTCGTCCTCGGCCTGCCCTTCTGGCTGCTGATCGGTGCGGCGATCAAGCTCGACTCGAGCGGGCCGATCCTCTACCGCGACCTCCGGATCGGCGTCGGCGAGCGCGGGTTCGGGATGCTCAAGTTCCGGACGATGGTCGAGGGTGCATCGGAGCAGCAGGATGAGCTCGAGGAGCGGAACGAGGCGCCGGGCGCCCTCTTCAAAATTCGTTATGACCCGCGCGTGACGCGCGTGGGGCGCCTGCTCCGGAAGCTCTCGCTCGACGAGTTGCCGCAGTTGCTGAACGTGCTTCGCGGCGAGATGAGCCTCGTCGGCCCGCGACCGCTGCCGCTGCGTGACTACGCGATGCTCGAGGCTTGGCACCGGAAGCGCTACCTCGTGCTGCCGGGGATCACCGGGCTCTGGCAGATCTCCGGCCGCTCGAACCTGACGTTCGACGACATGGTCCGGCTCGACTTCTACTACATCGAAAACTGGTCGATCTGGCTCGACATCTCGATCCTGATCAAGACGCCATTCGCGATCGTGAGCGGCCGCGGCGCGTATTGATCGGCGCCGATCGCGCAAAGATCCCTGAAGGGGCCGCTTACAGCGCCTTCATCCCCCCGCCCTATGCTGTCCAGCGTGAAAGCTCCGAAGATCCTCGCCGTCGCGTCCGCGGTCGACCTCGACTTCCGCTATGGGTGCACGCCTGCGTGGTGGCAGCTGTGGAAGGGCCTCTACCAGGTCGGCGCCGACCTGATCGTGACGCCGTACCGCGGGCGGCCGGTCGAGTCGCCCTGGTGGCGGACGGCGCCGAACCCGACGTGGGTCGAGGGCGAGAGCTTCGCCGCCGTCCGCGGCGGGATCGCCCGGCTGAAGGGAGACCGCTATTTGCGCCGCGCGGAGGAGTCGCCAGACGAGACGGTCTTCGACAAGGCGACGCGCGAGGCGATCTGGCGCTGGGTCACACCGCGCTGGAAGCGCCACCTGACGAAGGTGCTCGAGCGGGAGAAGGACGTCGACGCGGTGATCGTCTTCACCGTGCCGATGGCGCACTTCCGCGGGATCCCGACCTTCCTGCGCGAGCGGTTCGGCGTCCCGGTGATCTTCTACGACGGCGACGTGCCGATGAGCCTGCCCGAGTTCGGCGGGATGGACACGGGCTTCAACTACTACCACGGCGCCGACCCGTCCGAGTACGACCTCGTCGTCTCGAACTCGGAGGGCGGGCTGCCGAGCCTGCTCGCGCTCGGTGCGAAGCGCGCTGAAGCGGTCTTCTGGGGCGCCGACCCCGAGTTCTTCGCGCCGCGGCCGGTCGCGAAGCTGCACGACGCGTTCTACTACGGCTACGGCGACAAGTTCCGCCGCGACTGGTTGGCTGCGATGGTCGGAGAGCCGAGCCGAGCGGCCCCCGAGCTCGAGTTCGCGCTCGGCGGCCGCGACTTCCAGGGCGACACGGGTCGCGCCTGGCTCGTCGGCGACGTGCCGTTCAACGCGTTCAACCAGGCGATCTCCGCCTCCCGGATCAACCTCAACATCACGCGGCGCTCGCACGCGTCCGTCTACGCGTCCGCCAGCGCGAGACCCTTCGAGCTCGCGTCGGCCGGAGCGGCCATCGTCTCCAACCCCTACGACGGGATCGAGCGCTGGTTCGAGCCCGGGCAGGAGTTGCTCGTGGTCAACGACGCCGGCGAGGCCCTCGCCGCCTATCGCAACCTGCTCGACGACCCGGCTCAGGCCGAGGCGATGGGGGCACGCGCGCGAGAGCGGGTGCTCGACGAGCACACCTACGCGCATCGCGCTCGGCAGCTGCTCGACCTCCTCGGTCTCCGGCAACTCACCGGCAGCCATGCGTGAGCGCCGCGGGATCGCGATCGTCCCGGCCTACCGCGAGGAGCGCGCGATTGGCGCGGTGGTCGCCGAGATCTACGACGCCGGTCTCGAGCTCGACGTCGTTGTCGTCGACGACGGATCCGCGGACGGAACGGCCGCGGCCGCGTATGCCGCTGGCGCAGCGGTCGTCAAGCTCCCGTTCAACCTCGGGATCGGCGGCGCCGTGCAGACGGGCTTCAAGTACGCGCTCGACCACGGCTACACGCTCGCGGTGCGCCTGGACGGCGACGGCCAGCACCTGCCGAGCGAGCTGCCGAAGCTGATCGCGCCCGTGCTCGCCGGCGAGGCTGACATCGTCGTCGGCTCGCGCTTCGCGGCGGGCGGGGAGTACCGGCCGCCGCTGGGGCGGCGGCTCGGGATCGGCCTCTTCGCCCGCATCGT
The DNA here is from genome assembly GCA_031371615.1 of Actinomycetes bacterium. GTDB lineage: Bacteria > Actinomycetota > Thermoleophilia > Gaiellales > Gaiellaceae > Gaiellasilicea. The sequence goes on from JANMJY010000152.1 coordinate 7,396, forward strand.
CTCGCTGCTCGTGCGCCAGCGGGTGACCGACACGACATCGGGCTTCCAGGCGCTGAACCGGCGCGGGATCAGCCTGTTCGCCGCCGACTATCCGCACGACTACCCCGAGGTGGAGGCGACCGTGATGGTCGTGAAGCACCGGCTGCGGCTGCTCGAGGTGCCGGTCAGCATGCGCGAGCGGGAGCACGGGCGCTCGTCGATCACCGCGCTGCGCTCGCTCTACTACGTCGTCAAGGTCCTGCTCGCGCTCTTCGTCGGCCTGTTCCGCCGCTATGCGGTGCCGGTGGAGGAGCGATGACGCCGATCCGGGTCTCGATCGCGGCGTCGATCGCCTCGATCGTGCTGATCCTCGTCGTCCTGGAGCTGATCCGCAGCCGACGGCTGCGCGAGCGCTATGCGCTGCTCTGGCTCGCGACCGGAGCCGTGCTCCTCGTCCTCTCGGCCTGGCGCGGCGGTCTGAACACGATCGCCGGCTGGGCGGGGGTGACCGGCTACCCGCCGGCGGTGCTGTTCGCGGTCGCGACGCTGTTCATCCTCGTCGTGCTGCTCCACTACTCGACCGTGATCTCGCGCCTCTCCGACCAGAACTCGATCCTGGCGCAACGGGTGGCGCTGCTCGAGGAGCGGGTCCGGCCGGAAGGCGAGCCACCCGACTAGCCATCGGCTGGGACGGGTTCGCTGAGAGTGGCGGCGTCGCCGCCGGTCGGGTCGTTCCGCGAGTTCGCGGCGACGCCGATCCGATAGAGCGAGCCTGCCGGCGGGGAGCCGTCGCGCCAGTGGGGCTCGCGCGTCGTTCCGAGCAGCACCATCTGGAGCCGGCACTCCTTCGCGCCCGAGTGGTTCGAGCACTCGACATCGGCGCCGCTGAGCGGGGTGCGGTAGACGCGGTAGAAGACGTCGCTCGAGCCCGTCCCCGAGTGCCTCCACGTCAGCGTGCGCGACGCGCCCGCCGCCGAGACGCTCACGTCGATTCGGTCGTCGACGGGTGTGAGGATCTCGTCCACGACGACCGCCTGCGACGCCGATCCGATCGGGTCGGCGAGGGCGACGACCGCCAGCGGCAGCAGAGCGAGGCTGGCTGCGAAGGCGATCACGGGCCGGCGGCCGAGCACGCGCGCAGGAGGTTCCGGCCAGCGCTGGGCGAGCCGGCGCCCGAGCGTCGGCACCAGTAGGAACGTCGAGACCACGAGCAGGAAGTACGCGGGGAAGCCCGGCATCATGAAGCGGAAAAAGCTCCCGGTGGCGACCGTCGAGAGCGGCGTCGTCCCCTTGACGACGAGGAACGCCCCGAACCAGGCCGCGAGCAGCCCGGCCGCCGGCGGCGACCGCCGCGCGACGCCCACCACGCCGGCGAGCGGCGCCCATTCGAGCAGGCGCGCGCTCCAGAAGTACTCGCGCAGGTTGCTCGCGTTGTCGTGCAGGTTTCCCCAGTCGAGGTCGACGTAGCGGTCGAGCCCCGGCACGGTGACGCCGACGACCGACCCGGCGGCGAGCCGCACGTCCTCGTATGCGAAGGCGGGCAGCGTGCCGAGCCCGCGCTGCTTCCAGAGCGCGAGCGTGAGCAGCGCCGGCGCGAGCGCGAGCGCGAGCGGCACCAGCACCCGCAGCTTGCGCGCCAGCAGCGCTGCGACGATCGGCGCCGCCAGGAAGAGCCCGTTCGACGGCTTTACGCCGACAGCGAAGCCGAGCACGAGCCCCGTTGCGGCGGCGTCGAGCGCGGCGCCCGTCTCGAGCGCCCGCAGGAAGAGCAGCGCGCCGACGAGCAGGAGCACCATCGACTGGTAGTCGGCGAGGCCCGTCAGGCCGAGCGCGCCGGGGAGGAACTGCTCGATGTAGCGCTCGTGGTAGTCCTGCCGCCAGAGCGGAATCACCGCGAACGGCATCACCACCCACGCCGTGGCGGCGACGAGCGCGAACCCGCGCCCGGCGATCCTGGCGGCCAGCCCGTGGACCGCCCAGAGGGCGAGCGGGCCGAGGACGAGGACGTTGAGCACGATCACCGGCGGCATCGCGTTGACGAAGCTCGATCCCGTCAGCCGCATGATCGGCGCGACGGCGAGCGGCCAGCCGTAGCCCGTGTACGTCGGCGCGAGGTCGCCGTGCCCGAGCAGCCAGCCGGTCGTCAGCAGCCAGATCTGGTCACCGCCCTGGTAGAAGAGCCAGCCGTTGTGGCGCACGGTCAGGGCGAACGCGAGGATCGCGAGCCACTGGACGACGGCGAGCGCCGCCAGCGTCAGCCGCGTGTGGCCGACGAGGACGGTGACCCAGCGGTCGGCGGCGGCAGTCGCCCTGCGCCCGTGCTCCGAGAGCAGGGGCAGCAGCCGCGGCCCCGCCGCG
>JANMJY010000238.1:0-26395 GCA_031371615.1 Actinomycetes bacterium
CATGGCCGACCCCACGGACCCAACGATGGACTCAGTCACGATGGAGAAAATCGTCTCGCTCTCGAAGCGGCGGGGGTTCGTCTTCCCGTCCTCGGAGATCTACGGCGGCCTCGGCTCCTCGTACGACTACGGCCACTACGGTGTTCTCCTGAAAGACAACGTCAAGGCGCGCTGGCTCGAGGCGATGGTGCGCGAGCGAGACGACATCGTCGCGCTCGACTCCTCGATCATCCTCCATCCCGACGTCTGGAAGGCGTCCGGGCACGTGGGTGGGTTCACTGACCCGCTCGTCGACTGCCGCTTCTGCAAGAAGCGCTTTCGGGAGGACCACCTCGACACCGAGCAGTGCGGCAAACGGCCAAGCAAGAGGCCGGGCGAGACTCCCGAGTGCGACCTCACCGAGGCGCGGCAGTTCAATCTCATGTTCGAGACGCGCGTCGGCCCGCTGGAGGAGTCTGGCATCGGCGTTTACCTCCGCCCCGAGACGGCACAGGGAATCTTCATCAACTTCAAGAACGTCGCGTCGATCGCGCGACGCAAGCCTCCGTTCGGGATTGCACAGGTCGGCAAGTCGTTCCGGAACGAGATCACGCCCGGCAACTTCATCTTCCGCACGCTCGAGTTCGAGCAGATGGAGATGGAGTACTTCGTGCCGCCTGCCGAGGCGGACGAGTGGTACCGCTACTGGGTCGAGGAGCGGCTCAACTGGCACAAGCGCTACGGCGTCCGCGACAGCCACCTGCGCCTGCGCCCGCACGACCCCGACGAGCTCTCCCACTACTCGAGCGCGACGAGCGACATCGAGTACCTCTTCCCGATCGGCTGGTCGGAGCTCGAGGGGATCGCGAACCGCGGCGACTTCGACCTGACACAGCACACGAACGCGTCGGGGACGAAGCTCGAGTGGTTCGAGGAGAGCACCGGCGAGCGCTTCGTGCCGCACGTGATCGAGCCGGCGCTCGGCGTCAACCGCTCGATGCTGACGTTCCTGGTCGACGCCTACGACGAGGAGGTCGTCGCCGAGCGCGAGCGCACGGTGCTGCGCCTGCACCCACAGCTCGCACCGGTGAAGGCTGCCATCCTGCCGTTGATCGGCAAGGACACGGCGATGGTCGAGAAGGCGCGCGGCCTCTACGAGGAGCTGCGCCGCCACTACAGCGTCGAGTACGACGACAGCGGCGCGATCGGCCGCCGCTACCGACGGCAGGACGAGATCGGGACGCCGTACGGGCTGACGATCGACGAGCAGACGCTCGAGGACGACACCGTGACCGTGCGCGACCGGGACTCGCTCGAGCAGGAGCGGCTGCCGATCGGCGGCGTGCGAGCGAAGATCGGCGAGCTGCTCGCGGCCGACTGGCGCTCGCCGAAGCCCGCCTAGCGTAGTCGCGCGAAACCTTCGATCAGCCCCGGAAACTAGGGACAGTCCCTGGGACACGTCCGCAAACGTCGGGGTGCGGGCAGCTGGGCCGCGCAGCGGCCCCTTCAGGGGTCTTTGCGCGATGAGCATCCGCTGCTGCGGATGCTCATCCTGCGCCAAGCGACAGCGTCCGCAGGCGGAAGCCGCCCTGATGCTCGTACGACGCACGGACGATCGCAAGCGCCTCGCGGGCGCGGCTCTCGGTCAGTCCGGCCTCACCGGCGTCGGCGAGCGGCGTCGCGACGAGCGTCTGGATCGCCCGCACGCCTTCCGCCGAGAGCGGGATCGAGCCGGGACCGCAGTTGCGGCAGACAGCGCCGCCGCCGGCCGCGGGCAGGTAGCCGACGAGGTCTTCGACCGCGCCGCACTCGACGCAGCTGTCGAGGTGCGGCATGTAGCCCGACACCCAGAGCAGCTTCAGCTGGAAGGAGAGCACGAGCGGATCGAGTGCGGGCTTGGCGGGCGCGCGTGAGGGGATCACGTCCAGCCGGTCGAGGAAGCGCGTCAGAGCGGTGAACGCGCGCTCGTTCGCCTCCTGGTCGGTGAAGAGCCGCAGCATCGCCTCGGCGCCGATCAGCCCGACGGCGAGCCGGTAGGGGTCCTCTCGCGACTCGTGATGCGAGGCGCGCAGGTCGGCGCCGGTCACTGTCTGGAGGTCGCCGGAGCCCTGGTGCAGCATCAGCTCGACGTGCGAGAGCGGCTCCAGCCGCCCGCCGAAGCGGGACTTCGTCCGGCGCACGCCCTTCGCGACCGCGCCCACCCGGCCGCGCTCTGCCGTGTAGATGTGGAGGACGCGATCGGCTTCCCCAAGCCGGAAAGAGCGCAGTACCACCGCCTCCGTCCTGTACGTCCGCGCCATGCCCCGAGTCTAGAGGCGCCACCCGACAGGAACGGATCGCCTGTCGCCTTCGTTGTAACCGGTAATGAGCCGAATTCAGATCTATACGACGCGCTGGTGCGGCTACTGCGTCCGCGCCAAGGCGCTGCTGGACGCGAAGGGGATCACCTATGAGGAGATCTCCCTCGACGACGATCCGGCGTTCCGCCGCAACCTCTTCGACCTGACGGGTGGCTGGACCGTGCCGCAGATCCTGATCGGCGGGACGCCGATCGGCGGCTACACCGAGCTCTGGCGGCTCGACCAGTCAGGCTCGCTCGACGCCAGCCTCGCCGTGGCCTAGAGCGTCTGGCAGTTCGGGCAGAACCAGGTGCCCCGACCGCCGACTCGGATCTTCTCGAGCGGCGTGCCGCAGCGGTCGCACGGCTCGTCGAGCCGGCCGTACGCCTTGAACTCCTTCTGCATCGAGCCGGAGGAGCCGTCCGGGAGCCGGTAGTCGGTCAGGCTCGACCCCTGCCGCGCGATCCCGAGCTCGAGCGCCTTCCGGATCGCGCGGTGGAGGCGGCGGAGCTCGTCGCGGTCGAGTGAGCGCGCCGGGCGGAGGGGGTGCAGGCGCGCGTACCAGAGAGCCTCGTCGACGTAGATGTTCCCGAGTCCCGCGAGCGTGCGCTGGTCGAGGAGCGCAGCCTTGAGCGGGGCCTTCCGGCCCTCGAGCCGCTCCCCCAATCCCTTCGCCGTGAACGCGGCAACGAGCGGCTCCTCGCCGACGCGCGCGCCGAGGTACGGGTCGAGCTCGCCCGGCTCGAGCAGGAGCCACGTGCCGAACCGCCGTACGTCGCGGTAGCCGATCTCGCTGCCGTCGTCGAGGCGGACGAGCGCGCGCAGATGCGACTTCCCCGCGGGATCACGCAGCAGGCTGCCCGTCATCCGCAGGTGGATCAGGAGCGCTCGACCCGACACGAAGCGCACGATCAGGTACTTGCCGCGCCGGTCGACGTGCTCCACCCGCTCGCCCCGTCAGCTCGGCGGCGACGGCCAGCGGGTCCTCGGGCCGCGTCAGGCGGACGTCGTTGATCTCCACGTGCTCGAGCGTCCGCCCCTCCAGCGCCGGCGCGATCGCACGCCGGACCGTCTCCACCTCGGGTAACTCAGGCATGACCGGGGGGTGGCGGGAAGAACGCTGGATAGACGACGCGGCCGCGCAACAACGGGTCGTACGCGCTGAGCGGGCGCACCATCCAGGCCGCATCGGGGATCCTCGGGTCGGGGCGCTCGAGGCCGAGCTCAGTCGCCGAGCGGAATCCGAACTGAGGGTAGTACGAAGGTACCCCCTCGACGAGGACGAGCGGCTCGCCGCGCTCGTCCGCAGCGGCGAGAGCCGTCTCCACGAGCGCGCGCCCGACACCCTGTCGCTGACGGTCGGGCCGGACCGACATCGGCGTCAGGATCAGCACGTCGAGGCCCGGCCCCTCGAGCCCGACCCAGCTGAGCATCGTGTGCGCGACCAGCTCGCCGTTTTCTTCGGTGACGAAGGCGAGTTCGGGGACGTAGCCGGGCGAAGCGCGGATCTGCTCGGCGAAGGCGGACGTCTCGAAGTCGCCGAAGGCGGCGTCGATCAAGCGGGAGATCTCGGCTTCATCCTCATGCCGCTCGCGCCGGATCATCGGGAGACGACTTCGAGCAGGATCGGATGCTCGCGAGGCGGCTCGTCGCCGAGCTCATAGGCGGCCAGAACGGCCGCAACGCCTTCCTTCCCGCTCGCCTCGTCGCGGGCGTGCACCTCGGCCAGGACGTCTCCTTCGGAGACGCTCGCGCCGCGCTTCGCGTGACAGACGATGCCCACGGCAGAGTCGATCTCGTCGCCCTTGGCGCGGCGGCCGGCACCGAGGTGGAGAGCGGCGACACCGACGGAGATGGCGCCGAGACGCGTCACGGAGCCCGTCCGGGAGGCCGTAACGGGGAGCACGACGGGCGCCTGCGGCAGGACTCCCGGATCGGGATCGCCGCCCTGGGCCTGGATCCAGCGCTCGTAGACCGCGAGCGCTGACCCGTCCGCGACGGCCGCTTCCGCGCGGCGCCTCCCCTCCTCGACATCGATCTCGAGGTCCGAGAGCGCAAGCAGGCGGGCGCACGCGTCGAGCACGAGCTCGGTGAAGTCCGGCGGCCCCTCGCCCAACACCGTGTCGCGAGCCTCCGCGATCTCGAGCGCGTTGCCGACCGCGGCGCCGAGCGGCTGGTCCATGTCGGTGAGCAGGCACACCACCTCACGCTCAGCGTGCATGCCGAGTTCGAGCATCGTCTCCGCGAGAGCGCGCGCCTCCTCGAGCGTCTTCATGAACGCGCCGTCCCCGACCTTGACGTCCAGCACGATCGCGTCCGCGCCACCCGCGATCTTCTTCGACATGATCGAGGAGGCGATCAGCGGCAGGATGTCCACGGTCGCCGTCACGTCCCGCAGTCCGTAGAGCTGCTTGTCGGCGGGCACGAGATCGGCGGTCTGGCCGACGATCGCCAGCCCGATCTCCTTGACCTGCTCGACGAAACGGTCGACGGAAAGATCGACCACGAACCCGGGGATCGCCTCGAGCTTGTCCAGCGTGCCGCCCGTGTGGCCGAGCCCCCGGCCGCTCATCTTCCCGACCGGGACGCCGCAGGCGGCGACGATCGGCCCGACCGCGATCGTCGTCTTGTCGCCGACACCGCCGGTCGAGTGCTTGTCGACGACCTTCCGTCCGAGCGCCGCGCCGAGGTCGAGCGTGCGGCCGCTTGCGATCATCGCGTCCGTCAGCGCGAACGTCTCGGCGCCGGTCATGCCGCGGAAGTAGACGGCCATGCAGAACGCCGCCATTTGGTAGTCCGGGATCTCGCCCTTCGCGTACCCGAGGATCAGCTCCGAGAGCTCGCCGGCCGGAAGCTCCTCCCCATTCCGCTTCCGCTCGATCAGCTCGGCCGGGCGGATCACTGCTTGTCCGCGACGAAGACCGCCACCCGCCGGCGGGCGACCAGCGGCGGCACGACCGCCGGCACGGCGCGGGCGAGCGGGACGCCGCGCTCGAAGGAGCCGAGATACGCCCGCACGGCACTCGCGTGGGGAAACGTCGTCGTCCCCTCGACGTCACGGCGCTCGACGCTCGCGAAGTGCCGCCGGAGGGCTTCCTCCCCGTTCTCCGCCCCGAACGGGAGCGGCGACTGGGTCGCGCCGACGAGCTGCCAGACCTCGAGCAGGTGGTCGACCGCGTTCGTGACCGCGACGAGCCGTCCGCCCGGCCGCAGCACCCGCGCGATCTCGGCGAGACCGCGGTCGATGTCCGGGACGTGGTAGAGCATCCAGGCGGCCACGGCGCAGTCGAAGCTCTCGTCCGGCAGGTCGAGCGCTTGCACGTCGCCGAGGCGGGCGTCGACTCCGCGGGTGCGTGCAAGCTCGATCATCCGCTCGGAGCTGTCGACGGCAACGACGGTGACGCCGAGGTCGTTGGTCAGCCGCTCGGACAGCTCGCCCGGCCCCGGGCCGACCTCGAGCACGCGCTTTGGCGCCACCTCGGCGACCGCCGCGACCGCAACTTCGCGCGCGTCCGGGCCGACCGCGTTCGAGTACGCGGCACGGCGCGTCTCGAGCCCCGTCTCCGTCGCGTACTGAGCGCGGACGTAGGACGGATCGCTCCAGGACGTGCTCACGGCTGGAGGATCGGCGCGCCGGGGATGCCTCGACCGGGCGCCTTGCCTCCCAGCCACGCATTGACGCTGGCGCCAACGTCGGCGAACTCGCCCTCGTGGACATGCCCGGCAGCGTTCTTCCCGACCGCGTAGGCGAGCAGGAGCGCGTGCTCCCGGGAGTGGTCTGTCGACGGGGTCGTCGGGTCGCAGCCATGGTCGGACGTGATGATCAGCAGATCGCCGGGGCGCAACGCCTCCAGAATGTCCTCGAGGCGACGGTCGAAGTCCTGGAGGCAGCGGTGGAAGTTGACCGGGTCGTTCCGGTGGCCCCAGAGCATGTCGGTCTCGACGAGATTGACGAAGACGAGGCCACCGTCGAGCTGCTGCAGAAGCTCCACGGTCTTGTTGATCCCGTCGACGTTCGACTTCGTCGGGAACGACTCGTCGATACCGCAGGCGGCGAAGATGTCGCTGATCTTGCCGACGCCGTGCACCGTGTGGCCGGCGTCGCGGATCAGCGACAGATAGTTCGGCCGCGGCGGCTCGAGCGAGAAGTCGTGCCGGTTCGGCGTGCGCTCGTAGCTTCCGGGCTGGCCCTCGAAAGGACGGGCGATCACTCGTCCGACCGCGTGCTTGCCGGTCAGGATCTCTCGCGCGATCCTGCACCCCTCGTAGAGCTCCTCGAGCGGGATCGTGTCCTCGTGCGCGGCGATCTGGAAGACCGAGTCGCCGGAGGTGTAGACGATCCACTTGCCCGTCTGCTGGTGCTCCTCGCCGAGCTCCAGGATGATGTCCGTCCCCGAGGCCGGCTTGTTCCCGAGCACGCCGCGGCCGGTCTTGTGCATGAACGGATCGATCACGTCGTGCGGAAAGCCGTGCGGATAGGTCGGCATCGCCGTCGCCGTGACGATCCCCATCAGCTCCCAGTGGCCCGTGGTCGTGTCCTTGCCCTTCGAGCGCTCGAGCAGCCTGCCGGCGACCGCGGGTGCTCCCGGCTGCGGCGGGCAGCCCTCGAGCGGCATTACGTTGCCGAGGCCGAGCGCCTCGAGCGCAGGCAGGTCGAGACCTCCGACGGCGCGAGCGACGTTGCCGAGCGTATTCGACCCCTCGTCCCCGTATGAGGCCGCATCCGGCAACTCTCCCGCACCGACGGCGTCGAGTACGATCACGCACGCTCGCGGCACGCCGCTATTCTACGGGCCGCATGAACACCGTCCTCGGTCTTATCCTCCTCGTCGTCTACATGACCGCGATCATCAGCCTCGCTGCCGCCGTGACGTGGGGCGTGGTCAAGATCAGCCCCTCGAAGAGCCAGAAGCAGCTCGAGGCGCGGCGGCAGGCGAAGGACGCCGGCTAGACCGTAGAAACTCGGAGCACGTCCTCGAGCTGCGTGTATTCGAGGCCGTGCGCCTCCGCGACCGCTTCGTACGTGATCCGGCCGTCGAGCACGTTGACGCCGCGCGCCAGGGCCTTGTCGTGGGCGACGGCTGCAGCGAGCCCCTCGCCGGCGATCGCCTCGACGTACGGGAGCGTGACGTTCGTGAGCGCCATCGTGGAGGTGATCGGGACCGCGCCGGGCATGTTCGCGACGCAGTAGTGCGTGACGCCGTCGACGACGTACACCGGGTCGTCGTGGGTCGTTGCGTGCGAAGTCTCGGCGCAGCCGCCCTGGTCGATCGCGACGTCGCAGAAGACGCTTCCCTCCTTCATCCCGGCGACCATCTCGCGCGTCAGGAGCTTCGGCGCGAGCGCACCGGGGATCAGCACCGCTCCGATCACGAGATCGGCCCCCGCGGTGGAGCTCTCGATCTGGAGCGTCGTCGACATCAGCAGGCTGACCCGGCCGTGCAGCACCTCTTCGAGATGGCGCATGCGGTCGACCGACCGCTCGAGGATCGTCACTTGAGCGCCGAGCCCGAGCGCGATCACGGCAGCGTTGTAGCCGACGATTCCCCCGCCGATGACGACGACCTTGCCGGGCGTAACACCCGCAACGCCGCCGAGCAGCAGGCCGCGACCACCTTTCGGCCGCTCGAGATAGTGCGCACCCGCTTGCGGAGCCAGCCGGCCTGCAACCTCGCTCATCGGCGCGAGCAGCGGCAGCCTGCGGTCCTGCGTCTCGACAGTCTCGTACGCCACGGCGGCGATGCCGCTGTCGACGAGCGCGCGCGTCAGCGGCTCGTCGGCCGCGATGTGCAGGTAGGTGAAGAGGATGAGGCCTTCGCGCAGCCGCGGGTACTCGGGCGCGATCGGCTCCTTCACCTTCAACAGCAGCTCCGCGCTCTCCCAGACCTCGTCGACGGAGGCGATTCGAGCGCCGTTCGCCTCGTAGTCGGCGTCGGGGAACTGGCTCCCGGCCCCGGCGCCCGTCTCGACGACGACGTCGTGGCCGCGCTGGACGAGCTCGCGCGCGCCCGCGGGCGTCAGCGCGACGCGGTACTCCTGGGGCTTGATCTCCTTGGCGACGCCGATTCTCACGCGGCGCCAACCTTACATTCAGGAGTCGTTGAACCCGGGCGTTGTACGTCCGATCCTGGAAAGAAGGGCCGAAGGAGACACGCGTGCGAAGCGGATGATCGGGCTATCGCTGGTCGTGGGCGCGCTGGCGATCCCGCTCGCGAGCGCGGGCACCAAAGCGGTTCCGGACGGAGCACGCGGTCGTCAAGGTCGTCTTCAGCAAGACCCTGAAGCAGCGGATCCTTCTACAGAAATGCCGGAGCGCCGAACGTCGGATTGGTCGCCGACAAGAAGCCGGGGGACGTCAACGGACAGCGGTTCCTCGAGATCTGGTGGGTGCTGTCGCCGAAAGGGACGCCGATCCGGGTGCGGCCCTAGTCGGCCAGCCGCTCGACGTAGTCGCGCTCCTCGGGTCCGAACCAGGGCGGCTCGCCGGCCACGGCGTTCGCAGCGGCGCGCTCGGGCTTCGACGTCGCCGGGATCACGAGGTCGACGCGCGGATCGGAGAGGACCCACTTGAGCAGCGCCTGCGGCCAGGTGTCGACCCCGAACTCGCGCAGCGGCGCGAGCTGCTCCGGCTTCGGCTCCCGGTGAAGCAGCGCGCCGGAGTCGAACGGCTCCATCACGATCACGGCGGTCCCGAGCTCCTCGGCGAGTGGCAGCAGCTCGCGCTCCGCCATCCGCTCGTGTGGGCTGAGCGGGATCTGGAGCGTCTGGAAGCGCTGCGTGCGGAGCGCGCGTGCGAGCTCGCCGAACGCGGAGGACGAGTAGTGCGTGACTCCGACGCGGCCGATCCTCCCCGCCTCCCGCTCCAGCTCGAGCCACGGCAGGTGCTCCTGCCAGGCGACGAGGTTGTGGATTTGCTCGATCTCGACGTGGCCGAACCAGCTCTGCTGGTCTTCGAGCTGCCTCAGCGCGTCCTCAGGCGACGGCGTCCAGACCTTCGTCAGCACGGTGGCGTCGGCGCGGCCGCCTTCGAGCGCGGCTCCGAGGGCTCGCTCCGACCCGTACATCGGGGAGCTGTCGAAGCAGCGCACGCCCGCTCCCAGCGCGGCGCCGACGACGGTGCGCGCGAGGGCCGCGTCGTCCCTGAAGGTGTTCCACGTGCCGAGGCCGACGACGGGCCCGAGGCGACGCTCCTCCATCAGCCGAGGAGCCGGCGCGCGGCGACGCCGGCCGCGTACGCAGCACGGAAGAACGCGGGATCGTCGGCCGGCCCCCGGCCCATGTGCGAGAGCGGCAGTCCGGCGCACGCCTCCTCCCACCCCCCTCCGTCCTCGTCGGCCGCCACGAGCACGTCGCCGAGGGCCAGCTGCAGCACCGCCTCGGCGTGGTGGGAGACGCCGCGGTGGCGTTCGCGGGCATCGGCGTCGGAGGTGCGGACGGCGAGGACGGGACGGCCGCCGAGGGCGGTCGCGGCGTTGGCTGCGTCGGCGAGCACAACGGCGCCGTGACCGTACCGCGTTCCCGTGCCGACGATGCCGGGGCCGACCGAGCACACCACCACGTCATGGGCCTGCTCCTTCGCCCAAGCGAGCGCCGCGGCGACGGTCACGAACTCCGCATCACCGTCGAGGCAGGGCGCGACGGCGCACGCGACCTCGAGCAGCCCGCGCGCCTTGAGCACGCGAACGGCGTCGGAGAACGACACCGGTAGCGCGCCGCCACCGACCTGGGCGTAAGCCACCCTCCGCCCGCCCAGTGCGGCACACACCGGCGCCAGCTGGCTGTGCAACGTGCAGAGAACGACCGGCAGCCCGTCGAGCGACTCCACGAGCTCGGCCGACTCTTCCTTGTAACAGACTGTTACTTGGCCAGGGGTGTACGGCAACGCCATCACGTGCGCGCCCTCCTCCGCCGGCAAGCCAAGGCCGCGGGTCAGGTTCGCATAGAGGACGTCGAACCCGCCCGAGCCGAGCTCCAGCAGTCGGGCTTGCTCGTTCACGAGCACCTCGTCCCCCACTTCGACCTCGCCGGTCAGCCGCGGGTAGGCGATGCACGCGATCCCGTCGACCTCGAGCCTGATCAGGCGCTCGTGAGCCTCGGCGACGGCCGTGACGACGCCCCGTCTAAGCCCGAGCGGCATCGACCAGCGCGAGCGTGACGTCGACCATCGTGTCGAGGTCGGCGGCGGCGATGTGCTCCTCGGCCGTGTGGATCTCGGCCATCCCGTTCGCCAGGTTGAGGCAGGGCAGCCCGCGCGTGTTGAAGACGTTCGCATCCGCGCCACCGCCGGTGAGGGTCGGCACGAGCTCGTAGCCGCAGCGCTCGAGCGCCGTCCGAGCCAGCTGCACAATCGGGTCGTCGTCCCTGAACCGGTAGCCCTGATAGGTCTCGCTGACCTCGGTCTCGAGCGTGCACTCGGCGACGCTCGCGGCGAACGCGAACGTGTCGAGCATCTCCTGCACGAGGTCGACGAGCTTGCGCGCGTCGTGCGAGCGCGCCTCGGCCTCGAGCTCGCACCACTCGGGCACGATGTTGCGCGCGCTGCCACCCTTGATCAGCCCAACGTTCGCCGTCGTCTCCTCGTCGAGCCTGCCGAGCCGCAAGTCGGCGATTGCACGCGCTGCCGCCACGATCGCCGATCGACCCTCCTCGGGAACCATCCCGGAGTGCGCCGGCCGGCCGTGGAAGCGAACGAGCAGCGAGCGCTGGTAGGGCGCACCCAGGATCACCTCGCCGATCGGAGCCGCCTGGTCGTAGACGAAGCCGAGCTCCGCCTCGAGCCTCGTGTGGTCGAACGCGCCGGCCCCGACCAGGCCGACCTCCTCCTTCGGCGTGAAGAGGAGCTCGACGCCTGCGTGCGGCCGTCCTTCCTCGACGATCCGGCGCGCCGCCTCGATCATCGCCACGACCGCCGACTTGTTGTCCGCTCCGAGGATCGTCCCACCAGCGTTGCGGACGATGCCGTCGTCGCCGACGACCGGCTCCAGCGGCCCCTGTGGCGGCACCGTGTCCAGGTGAGCGCAGAGAAAGATCGGCGTACCGACGCCGGCGCGCCCCGGCAGGCGGCAGAGCAGGTTCCCGATCGTCGAGTCGATCTTCGGCCCGGCGTCGTCCTCGTCGACGTCCAGGCCGAGGCCATGCAGCTCGGCGATCACGCGATCCGCGACCGCGCGCTCCTGGCCCGGCGGGCTCTCGATCGCGGCGAGCTCGAGAAAGAGGTCGAGCACGGCACCGCTCACGCGCCGGAAGGCCGATCGAATGTAGTAAAATCTACTTGAAGATGTCGAATGCGGGTGCCCATGAGTTGGTGCAGAAGAGCCTAGTCGGTGAAGCGTTGGAGCACGGGCCGATGGCGATCTTCGTCGCCGACGAGACCGGCCGCTACATCGCGGTCAACGCCTACGCGTGCGACCTCCTCGGCTACAGCCGAGACGAGCTGCTCGACCTGCACCTGACCGAGGTGGCTGTGAGCCCCAGGGCGCTCGATGATTACGACCAGATGCGGCGCAATCGACGGCACGAGGGCTCCACGGTGCTGCGACACGCCGACGGCCGTGAGTTGCCGATGCACTTTCGCGCCTCGGAGACGACTGTCGGCGGAATGCCGCTCTATGTCGGCATCTGCTGGCCCGTGGACGACTAGAGGGTCGCGCGCAGCTCGACGGCGCTGCGCGAGCGCGCACGCTCGAGTGCCGCGCCGACGAACTCACGAAAGAGCGGTGCGGGCCTCGTCGGACGTGACTTGAACTCCGGGTGGAACTGGCTCGCGACGAACCACGGGTGATCGGGCAGCTCGACGATCTCCACCAGCCGCCCTTCCTGGAAGGTGCCTGAGACGACGAGCCCCGCCTCGACGAGCCCGGGGCGATAGTGGTTGTTCACCTCGTAACGATGCCGGTGCCGCTCGTGGATGACCGCTTCGCCGTAGACCTCGCGGGTTCGCGTCCCCTCCGCGACCTCGACCGCCTGGGCGCCCAGCCGCATCGTACCGCCGAGATCCTCGATCTCCTTCTGCTCGGGCAGCAGGTCGATGACGGGGTACGGCGTCTCGGGATCCATCTCGGTCGAGTTGGCGCCGTCGAGGCCGCAGACGTTCCGTGCGAACTCGGAGACGGCGACGTGCATGCCGAGGCAGATGCCGAGGTAGGGGATCCCGCGCTCACGGGCGACCTGGCAGGCGAGGATCTTCCCTTCCCAGCCCCGCGAGCCGAAGCCGCCGGGAACCAGGACGCCGTCGACGCCTTCGAGCAGCTCCGCCGCCTCCTCGTACGACATGTTCTCGGCGTCGACCCACTGCACCCGCACCTGGGAGCCCTGATGGAGGCCGGCGTGCTTGAGCGCCTCGTGCACCGAGAGGTAAGCGTCGTGCAGCTTCACGTACTTCCCGACCAGGGCGATCGTCACCGGTTCGCGCGGCTCGCCGATGCGGTCGATCAGGTCCTGCCACTCCCCAAGCCCCGCAGGCGGTGCGTCGATCCCGAGCTTCTCGCAGACGAGCGTGTCGAGGCCCTCCTCGCGGAGGACGGCCGGAACGAGGTACACGTCGGCAACGTCCGGCGAGGCGACGACCGAGCGGATGTCGACGTCCGCGAAGAGCGCGATCTTGTCCTTGATCCCCTGGTCGAGCTCCTCGTGCGAGCGGCAGACGATCACGTCGGGGTGGATACCGATGCGGCGCAGCTCGTTGACGGAGTGCTGGGTGGGCTTCGTCTTCAGCTCCCCGGCCGCTTCGATGAACGGAACGAGCGTGCAATGGAGGTAGAGCACGTTCTCCTGGCCGACCTCACGCCGGAACTGGCGGATCGCCTCGAGGAACGGCAGGGACTCGATGTCGCCGACCGTGCCGCCGATCTCGGAGATGACGATATCGGCGGGCGAGGACTTCGCGGCGCGCTTGATCCGCGCCTTGATCTCGTTCGTGATGTGCGGGATCACCTGCACCGTGGCGCCGAGGAACTCGCCCTTCCGCTCCTTGCGCAGCACCGCCTCCCAGATCGCGCCCGCGCTGTGGCTTGCGTTCCGTGACATGTTCTCGTCGATGAACCGCTCGTAGTGGCCGATGTCGAGGTCGGTCTCGGCGCCGTCCTCGGTGACGAAGACCTCGCCGTGCTGGAACGGGCTCATCGTGCCGGGGTCGACGTTCAGATACGGGTCGAACTTCTGCGCCTGCACCCGCAGGCCCCGCGCCTTCAGGAGCCGGCCGAGCGAGGCGGCGACGATCCCCTTGCCGAGCGCCGAGACGACACCTCCCGTGACAAAGATGTACTTGGTCTGACTGGCGTCTGCCGGACTCATACGGATTGCCTGCCCCATGCGTCGAGCTCCCGAAACACCGGCGTCCGCTCGACCAGGGCGCCCAGCGACCGGCGCTCGCCGAGGAGCGTGAGGCCCGCGAGCGCCGCAATCGCGCTCCAGCGCTGCTTCTCCGTGAGCCTGCCCACGGACCGTAAACCTAGCACGGCGCCAAGCGTGTTCGACCCCGAGTCCCCCAGCATCGCCATCTCTCGAAGATCGTAGGGCGCGAGCAGGACGGCGGCCGCCGCGGCCCCGCGAGGCGCTCCGCGGAGCAGGAGCGATCCGAGTGCGAAGGCCTTCAACGCCCGGCCTGGACGCGTGTCGAGTTGGTTCAAGGCGTTCGCCGAGAGCCCGACGAGGAGCGCACCGGAGAGCGACCGAGTCCGCCAGAGCGCGAATACCGGGATGCCGGCGAGCTTGAGGATGCCCGTCGTCCGGCCGGCGCGCAGATGCTCGCGGAAGCCGCGCTCGTCGCCGCTCCAGAGGTCGTCCGCAGCCCCGATCACGGCGACAGGGAGGAGCTCGGGCTGCGCGACGGCGACGACCCAGCCGACGAGCGGCAGCCGCAGGCCACGGAAGTTGCGTCCCTGCGGGCCGAAGGCAAGCAGGATGTCGCGCAGCTGCCTGCCGCGGTGCAGGAACCCGCGCACGTCCCGGGTCGTCGCGCGGTGCTCGAGCGCGAGACCCGTCTCGCCGATGCCGAGCTTCGCGTTCATCGCATCGACGGTCATCGCGGCCTCGCAACCGAAGCCCGCCGCCAGTGGGAAGACGGCTTCGCGCGCCGTCTGGGTCAGGCGGCGCTGGCCGGAGAGCGGCTCCTGCGCCGGATAGCCGGATGCGAGCCGGATCAACCGGCGGGCAGCCTCCTTCGCGATTCCGAAGCCGCCGCCTTGCTTCTGTGCGAACGCGGCGATCGTCAGGTCGCTGTCGCCCCCGAGCAGCGGCGTCAGGTCGCCGCGCAGGTCGGCATCGCAGAGCAGGAGGTCGCCCCGAGCGGCCTCGCGCTCGCCGAGCGTGAGCGCCTGCCCCTTGCCGCGGCGCGGCAGCCGGACGACGCGCGCACCCGCCGTCGCGGCGACGTGCGCGGTTGCGTCCCGCGAACCGTCGTCGGCGACGATCACCTCGGCCCCGGGGAACTGCTTTCGCAGCGCGGAAACGGTCGTCCCGATCCGCTCCGCCTCGTCGCGCGCGGCGATCAGGATGGTGAGGGAGCCGCCCACCTAGCCACTCGGGGCCGGCAGCGGCTCGATCGGCGGCAGGATCCCGCTCTTCGCGGTGTCGCGGACGCCGTAGTCGCCCGGATCGGCGTCCCCGAGCAGGAGCACGAGCGCCAGCTGTCCGAGCTCGGACTCGATCCCGTCGACGGTCGAGAGGCCGTAGCGCTGGTACACGGGGATCGCGCTCTGCTCGACGCGCGATGGCTCGACGCCGACCACGGGAACGCCCGTGCTGCCGAGCCCCTGGTAAAAGCCCCCGAGGAAGCGAGAGGTGCCGCCTGCCTGCGGCTCGGCGGGCCGGATCACGACGACGCCGTCGACCGGGTCGGAGAGGCTGCCCGACTGCTCCTCGACGATCTCGCCGGCGAGCGCGTCCCAGAGCGGTGTCTCCCTCCCCGCAACGAGCTCGCGGCCGAGGTCGCGGCCCAGATTCCCGAGCTGCTGCTCGCCCGAGTAGCCGCCCAGTGCGGGCTTGTCCGCCAGGACAGCTTCGATCGCATCGAGCCGCAGGGGAACCGTCATCGCCCGCATCCGCGAGACCCGGCCGCCCGCGTCGTCGCCGATCGCGCTCTCGACGAAGCGGAACGAGCCCTGCTCCACCGAGCCGATCACGGCCACCGCGATGTTCTTCCCCGCCAGTCGGCCCTTCACCAGCACGGGATAGGCGCTCGCGACGAAGTCCTGCGCGGCCTTCTGCCGCCGCTGGAAGTCGTCCGAGGTCACCTTGGCAGCGTCCACCTGCTCCTGGAGACCGGCGATCCGGTCGTTGAACACCCGCCGCTCGGCGTCGTCCACGAAGCCGCGGCCGGAGATGCCGACGCCGATCAGGATCCCCACCACCAGCATCAGGAACACCGCCGCGAGCGAGGCGACGTGGTAGCGAACGTCGAACACGGCCTCAGCCTAGACCGACGACGTTCCGCAACGCGGGCGATGCCAGCACGGCGACGACCAGAGCGGCCAGGGCGGCGAAGGCGAAGGCGACCAGCGGCCAGACCCCGATCCGGCGGCTGACGAGTCGCGACACGCCCTTGGCGTCGATCAGGATTTCCCCCACCTTCAACCGGGTCACGAACGTCGAGGACATGCCGGCCCGGCTCCGCTCGAGGAACTCGACCAGGTTGAAGTGCGTGCCGACGGCGACGATCAGCGCAGCGCCCTTCTCGTGCGCGAGCAGCATCGCGATGTCCTCGGAGATCCCCGGCGCGGCGACGGTCTGGAACGGGACGCCCAACCGCTGCAGCCGCTCCTCTCCGGGCGCATGACCCTCTCGGTAGGCGTGAACGAGGATCTCGGCTCCGCAACGGAGGGTCTCGTCGGTGACCGAGTCCATGTCGCCGACGATCACGTCCGGCTTCCAGCCTTCCTCGAGCAGAGCCTCTGCACCCCCGTCGACCGCGACGAGGACCGGCCGGAAGTCGCGGACGTACGGCCTCACCATGCGGAGGTCGCGCTTGTGGCCGGGGCCGCGCGCGACGACGAGCGCGTGGCGGTCGCGGAAGCCGGTCTCGAGCGGCGGGAAGTCGATTCCCTCGGTCAGCAGCCTGCCCTCCTCCCGGAGGTAGCGCAGCGTGTTGTCGGCGAAGTCCTGCAGGGCCTCGGTCACCCGTCCCTGCTGGTCGAGCAGCGCCGCCTCCAGCTCGTGCTCGTCGAGCGTGCGCCCGGTGGCGAGGCACGTGCCGTTCCGGAAGAGGCTCGCGCCGCGCACGGTCAGCCGCTCGCCGTCCGAGACCTCCTCGAAGAGCTCCGTGCCGGTGACGTCGATCAGGCGGACGCCCCCGCGGACGAGGAGCAGCGGCCCGGGGTTCGGGTAGCGGCCCGACTGGCTCGGCGAGACGTTGACGACGACGCGGACGCCCGATTCGACGAGCTCCTCGGCGGAGACGCGGTCGATGTCGGTGTGGTCGATGATCGCGATGTCGTCGGAGCCGAGGCGGCGCACGAGCTCCTTCGTCCGCTTGCCCAGGCGCGCCGGGCCGGTGTGCTCGATCAGCCTGTTCACCGGATGGCCGAGATGAACTCTTTGCCGCCGAGCATGCGCTCGAGCTCGTCGCGCCGCTGCGCGTCGTCGAGCAGCTCGATCCGGGTGTGAGTCGGATCGCCCGCGATCTTCTCGACGCGGTAGTGCGCGTCGGCGACGCTCGCGATCTGAGGCAGGTGCGTGATCGTGATCACCTGCGCCCGCTCGGCGAGGCGCTTCAGCGTCGCCGCGACCGCGTGGGCGGTCTCGCCGCCGATGCCCGCATCGATCTCGTCGAAGACGAGCGTCTCGCCTCCACCGACCGCCGCGATCGCCAGCGCGACGCGCGAGAGCTCGCCGCCGGAGGCGGTCTCCGCGACCGGCCCGAAGGGCAGGCCGGCGTTCGGCCGGATCAGGAAGACGGACTCGTCGATGCCGGCCGGGCCGGGATCCCGCTCGCGCAGCTCGACGCGGAACTCGCCGTCTCCCATGCCGACGCCGCGCAGCTCTGCGGCGACCTCATCGGCAAACGGCTCGGCCGCCTGCTCCCTGGCCGTGCGGAGCTCGGCGGCGAGCCGCTCGGACTTCGCCTGCGCGGCGGACAGAGCGTCCGCGGCCGCGGCGGCGGGATCGCGCCCGCCCTCGAGGGCAGCCAGCTCCTCACGGGCAGCGGCCGCTCGGACGAGCAGTTCGTCGTAGTCCGCGGCGCCGAAGCGGCGGCGCGCGTCGCTGATCCGCTCCAGCTCCTGCTCGACGTGCTCGACGCGGTCGGGCTCGGCCTCCAAAGAGGCGAGAAAGCCGCGCAGGTCGGAGCCGAGCTCGCCGAGGCGCAGCTCGAGGTCTCTCAGCTCTTCGCCGGCTCTAGCGAGCTCGGGGGCGAGCCGCTCCAGTGGCGCGAGCGCGCGCTCGGCCGCGGCGGTCAGCCCGGTCGCTCCCTCACCGTCCTCCGGTGCGAGAGCCTCGGCCGCGCGGGCGGCCCCCTCCGCGAGCTCGGTCACGTGGCGCAAGCGCTCCCGCTCGTCGCGAAGCGCCTGCTCCGCCCCTTGCTCCAAGCCCTCCGTCGCCTCGACGAGCGCGGTGAGCTCCTGTAGATGCGCCTCGGCGGCGGCGACCCCTCGGGTCAGCTCCTCGTGACGCTTCCGAGCCGTCGCCAGCTCGCGCCACGCGAGCCGCGCCTCGCGGCGGCGGCGGAGCTGCGCCTCGCCGCAGTACGAGTCGAGAACGTCGAGCTGATACGAGGGGCGGCCGAGCCGGCGCTGCTCGAACTGGCCGGACATGGCGATCAGGCGCTCGGCGGCGGCGGCGAGATCCTCGCGCGCGACCGCGCGGCCCCAGGCGTAGGCGCGCGTGCGTCCGTCGGCGAAGACGCGGCGGGCGAGGACGAGGCCAGGCTCGTCCTCAGGCGCGAGCTCGGCGAGCCCGGCCAGCTCCTCGTCCTCGAGGAAGCCGTCGGGCAGGTCGAGCTCCGCCTCGACGTAGGCCTCTCCCGCGGCCACGCCGATCGTGCCGGCGTCGCCCTTCGCGCCGAGCAGAAGGCCGATCGCCTGCGCGAGGATCGTTTTTCCGGCGCCGGTCTCGCCGGTGATCGCGGTCAGGCCGGCCGCAGGCGCAAGCTCTCCCTCGCGCACGAGGACGAGGTTCTCGATGCGCAGGCTACGAAGCAAAGGTCCTGCTGAAGCGGCTGAAGAACGTCACTTCCGGGAGCGTCGCGAGCAGGGAGCGCTGATCGCCGATCCGAGCGACCGCCCGCGCACCGGGTGCCAGCTCGGCGACACGGTGCCCGTCGACGAGTGCGGTTGCGGGCACGTCCGGCGTCCGGTTCCACACGACCAGGTCGCGTCCGCGCGGGACGACGAGCGGCCGCGCATTGAGCGAGTGCGGCGCCACGAACGTCACCGCCATCGCGTCCAGACCCCACACGAGCACCGGACCGCCGTTCGAAAAGTTGTAGCCCGTCGATCCCGACGGCGTCGAGCAGACGACGCCGTCACAGCCGCGCCGACCGAGACCCTCGCCGCCGACGACCAGCTCGAGCCGGATCATCCGCCCGAGCACGCTGCTCGTGACCACGAGGTCGTTGACGGCGACGCGCCGCTCGTCCCCGACGTCGACCTCGAGTGTCGGTAGCCCCTCAACCTTGTAGTCGCCTGCGAAGACACGCGTGAGCCCCGACTCCAGGTCGTTGCGCGCAATCGAGGCCAGAAACCCGACGGTGCCGAAGTTGACTCCGATCACCGGCACGCTCGTGCCGAGGTAGCGGGCGAGCGCGCGGAGGATCGTCCCGTCCCCTCCGAGCACGACCGCGAGGTCGACGTCCGCGGCGTCTCCGCTCTCGAGACCGTGCTTCTGGGCCTCGTCCGCGTCCAGTCGTAGCTCGACGCCGGCCTCGCGGGCGACGGTGGAGAGCCGTGCCAGCGCGGGCCCGATCGTCTGCGGCTTGCCGTGCGTGACGACCGCGACGCGCTTGACCGCGCGCGCCTCAGGCGATTGCGACACGGATTCTCTCGTCGATGTCATCCAGGAGCACAGGGTCGTCGCGGCTGATCAGGTAAACGAAGAACTCGCGGTTGCCCTTCGGGCCGGGCAGCCGAGAGTCTACGACGCCCACGGCGGTCGCACCCCACCCGAGGCCCGCCTCCACGACCTCGCGGAGGACGCGTCGATGGATCTCCGGGTCGCGGACGACTCCTCCCTTTCCAACCTCGTCCTTGCCGGCCTCGAACTGTGGCTTGACGAGCACTAGCGCCTCCCAGCGGGGCTCCAGAAGCGCCAGCACCGGCGGGAGGGCGAGGCGCACGCTGATGAACGAGACGTCGCAGACCAGGAGGTCGGGACGAAACGGGAGCTCTCGAAGGGCGCGCGCGTTCGTCCGCTCGAGGACGGTCACGCGCGGGTCGTCCCTGAGCTTGGGATGCAGCTGCCCATAGCCGACGTCGACAGCGATCACCCGCGCGACGCCGTTCTGGAGCAGGTAGTCGGTGAAGCCACCCGTCGAAGCTCCCACGTCGATGCAGTCGCGCCCGGCGAGCTCGACCTCGAGCTGCTCGAGCGCGTTCGCGAGCTTCTCGCCGCCCCGCGAGACGAAGCGCGGCGGCCGGTCGACCGCCAGGTCGGCGTCGTCGGCCACCTGGTGGCCGGGCTTGTCGTAGCCGGGCACGAGGCCCGCGAGCACGAGCGCCTGCGCCTGTGCGCGGCTCTCCGCCAGGCCGCGTTCGACGAGCAGGACGTCGAGTCGCTTCTTCACCGTGCCCATCTCGTCATCTGCCCCAGCTCCTCATCCGTTCAGGGTAGTCGCCGCGGGTGTTACAAGATCGTCATGGAACTGCGCGGAGAACGCGTCGTCCTGCGCTCACTCGACGAGGGCGACGTCGACCGGATCGTCGAGCTCGGCGCCGATCCGGAGGTCGAGCGCTGGTGGCGGGGGCTGACGCGCGAGCACGTGCTCGACAAGGCTCGTGGCAGGGACGAGGGCGTCGCGGTCTTCGCGATCCTCGTCGACGGCGAGGTGGCGGGGATGATCCAGCACTACGAGGAGACCGACGAGGAGTTCCGCTCGGCTGGAATCGATCTCTTCCTCGGGACGCCGTATCACGACCGCGGCCTCGGCACTGATGCGGTGCGGACGCTGGCTCGCCACCTGATCCACGACCGGGGCCACCACCGCCTCACGATCGATCCCGCAGCCCACAACGAGCGCGCGATCTGCTGCTACGAGAAGGTCGGCTTCAAGCGCGTCGGGATCATGCGCGAGTACTGGCTCGACCCGGAAGGCGTCTGGCGGGACGGCCTCCTGCTCGACCTGCTCGCTGCCGACCTCACCTCGCCGTGAGGCGCTCGAGTGGCTGCTCGCGTCGGGCAGGAGTGCTCTGGAGCAGCTCCCGCCCGACGCGCCGCATGGGTTGAGTTTGCGTACTCAGTCGATGTGCATCGCTCCGGTGTACTCGTCCTGGATCCCGCCGCCGCCGGCTGTGCCGATGATCTTCCCGGTGCCGTGGAGCGCCGCGTATGCGCCGGTTCCGTGCGCCACCGACCATGTCCCCGCAGTGCCGCCGGTGTCGAATCTGAGCGTCACGCGAAGGAGTACGTCGAAGGTTCCGGCCGAGCAGACGAAGTGTTTGCCCACGAGGAGCTGAGCATGCGTCGTGCTCTGACCGCCGACGAAAAGGGCGAAGGGCGTCGAGACGGTTCCACTTGCACACACGATTCCGCCCGTGCTGGTGAACGGATCCGACGACCGGTTGAAGTCCGTGAACACGCTCAGCGTCACCGCCTGTGGCGGCGCTGCAGTTGCCGTGCCGCCGATGGCAAGCGCCCCCAACAGCACGAGGGTTGCCACGAAGCCCCGAGTGCCTAGCATGAGCCACCCCTTTCGATAGACGAGACCCCGCGGCGCCAGTGTCTCGCCCCCGGAAGGGCTCGGGTCAAGCAGCGCCGCACGGCCGCTGTTTACTTGGCCAGGCTGATAGAGCCGTCGGCGCCGAGCGTCCAGTGCGGGTTGTGCGCGACCTCCCACGGATGGCCGTTCGGGTCGACGAAGACGCCTGAGTAGCCGCCCCAGAAGGTCTCGGCGCCGTGACGCGGAATCGTGGCGCCCGCCGCCTCGGCCTCGGCGATCACCCTGTCGACCTCGGCCGGTGAGCCAACGTTGTGCGCCAGCGTGATACCGCCCCAACCGCCGCCGTCTTCGACGCCGCTGTCCTCGGCCAGCTGGTCGCGATCCCAGAGAGCGACGATCATCCCGCCTGTCTGGAAGAAGACGATGTCGTCGTCCGGCTCCGCTCCGGTCGTCCAGCCGAGCGCCTCGTAGAAAGCGCGCGACCGGGCGAGATCGCGGACGCCGAGCGTGACGAGGCTGAGGCGCTGCTCCATCGGCGTGGACTTTAGAGCCTGCAGGCGAGCTCTACCGGACCAAGAAAGGGGTCGTCGGTGTCCTGCCGGTCAGGCTCACCTTGTCGGAAGAGCGCGTCCACGACGACCCGATAGATCAGCGCCCGGAGGAGGTACTGCGGAAAGTCATCCACGTGCGCTACGGCGTCGAGCAGGTTCTCGTCAGCACGTTCCCAGGCCAGGGCGTCGCCGACGACGACGGCGGTCGCGAAGGCGGTCGGCCGCCAGTAGGGCGAGAAGTCGATCACTGCGGGAGGAAGCCCGCGCGCGAAGAGCACGTTCCCGGTCAGATCGCCGTGCACGAGCTGGCTCGGCGCCTCAATCGGCCGAAGCTCGTCCGCCAGCCGCTGCAAGTGCTTGACGTGTACGAAGGATTCCGACGGCAGTTCGCCCCACGCCACCCGATCTCCGATCGCCCAATGGTCGGTGCGAGCGTCGATCAGGACCGGCCGCGGCACGCCTTCGAGAGCGGCATGGAATCGCTCGCCGACCGCGATCACGTCGGCCCACCGCCGCTCCTCGTGCCGGCCCTCGACATGCTCCCACGCGGACCAGCCGTCCACGAGCGCCGAGCCGTCTCGTGCCCGGCAGAGCCGCGGAACGCGAAAGCCGTCCTCACCGAGAGTTCCGAGCACGGCTCCCTGCCACTCGAGCTCGTCCGGGCTCATGGCCCAGTCGAGTGGCTTCAGGACGAGATCGCCCGCTCGCCAGGCCGTTCCCTGGCCACCGCCGAGCGGCTCAGGCTCGCCTGACGCTCCGAACGCGGCCAGCACACGCGCCGGCGGCCGCATCTAGGCCGTGCGGGCGGCGAGGCTTGCCACGATTTCCGCCAGCACTGTCGTCTCGGCCGGTATCGCGGCCAGCCGGTCGCTGGCGCGACCTGCTGACCCGTCTGCGAGCCGGCGAGCTTCCTCTGCCCCATGCACAGCCGCGTAGCCATCGCCGTCGAGAAGGTCGTCGACCGCCTGGAAGAGCAGTCCGAGCTCGTCGCCAAAAGCGCGCCAGACGGGCTGATCGCCCTCCGGCACCTCCGCCACCCAGAGAGCCACGCCAATGGCGGCTGAGAACAGCGCGCCCGTCTTCAGCCGGTGCAGCGCGGCGAGGTCGGCCGTCTCACCGTTCACGTCGCGGTACTGCCCGCCGATCATCCCGAGCGTTGCCTGGGCGAGCTCGCGCCCGACCATCGGCGTCGGGTACGAGAGGGCGAGCCGGAACGCCTCCGCGAGCAGCGCGTCACCCGCAAGGAGCGCGGTCGCCTCGCCGAAAGCGATGTGCGCCGACGGCCGGCCACGGCGTTCGTCGTCGTCGTCCATCGCGGGCAAGTCGTCGTGGACGAGCGAGAACGTGTGCACGAGCTCGACCGCCGCCGCCGCGGGCAAGCAGTGCTCCGCGACCCCGCCTGCCGCCTCGGCGACCGCCAACGAGATCACCGGGCGCACCCGCTTGCCGCCGGACTCGAGGGGATAGCGCAGCGCTTCCTCCAGCCCACCGAGCTCGGGCGTGAACGCGAGCTCGGCGAGGTAGGCCTCGACCAGCGCGCGCAGATCCTCAGGAGAGCGGTGCATCAGCACGCGGCAGTGTCATGCCGCGCCTTCGGCGCGGGAACGGGCCTTGGCGAGCTCGACCTCGACCTCCTTGGCGAGGTCGGCGAGCTCGGTCAGCACCTCGACGGCCGACTCGGCGTCCTCCGCCGCGGCGAGCCGCTCCAGCTCGTCCCGGGTCGCCTTCAGCCGCTCGAGCAGCTCCTCCGCACGGCCGAGCGCCTCATCTGCTGTGCTCACACAACCCCCTCTCGCTGTCCTCTTTCTCTGGCAACCCGGGCGAGGATCCCGTTCACGAGCCGTGCCGCGTCCTCCGACGCATACCGCTTCGCCAGGACCACGGCTTCGTTCATCGCCACCTCGGGCGGCACGCTCTCCTCCTCCAACTCGTGGATCCCGACCCGCAGGATGTTCCGCTCGAGCGTACCGAGACGGTCGGCGGTCCACCCCTGTGCCGCCTCGGTGATCTTGCGATCGAGCTCCTCGGCACGCAGGGAGACGGCCTCCGCGAGCTCGAGAGCGAACGCGTCCGGCTCGCCTTCGTACAGCGCCGTCAGGGGCTGCCCAGTCAGGTCCCACTGGTAGAGCAGGAAGAGCGCCGTCCGCCGGGCCTGCCGGCGTCCCACGCTCACAGGTCGAGCTCCTCGATCGAGACGTCCACAGCCGCGGCGAGCCCCGCCGAAGCCAACAGCGCGGCGGCAACGCTGGTCTGCACCTCGCGCGCAACCATCGGCAGCGGGACCCCGTAGCGCGCGGCGAGCTCGAGCTCCACCTTGGCGGTCCCGTCGGTCACGGATACGTCCAGCCCGCGGCGCGGCCTGCGGACGCGCGCGCCCTCGACGAGCTCCGCGGAGGTGATCACGAGCCCCGAGAGGGCGTCGCCCTCGATCCGGATCGGGCCATGCGGCCCGCGGATCGTGTGCCCGTCGCGGCTCACCGGGCGTCCAGCGCGAGCGCCGGCAGGCGCCCCTCCATCTCGGAGAGGAAGCTCGTCGAGTACGCCCCGCTGCCGAACTCCGGCGAGCGGAGGATGTCGAGCGCCAGCCCGCGAGTCGTCGGCACCCCGTCGAGCTCGATCTCCTCGAGCGCCCGCACGCCGCGCGCGATCGCTGCCGGGCGATCCTCGGCCCAGACGACGAGCTTCGCGATCAGGGAGTCGTAGTAGGGCGAGATCGTCGAGCCCTCCTCGAGGTGCGTGTCGATGCGGACGCCGGGGCCGAGAGGCGGGCGGAACCGCGTGATCGTGCCCGGCGCGGGCGCGAAGCCGTGAGCCGGATCCTCGGCGTTCAGCCGGATCTCGAGCGCGTGCCCGCGCCGTGGGGCCCGACCGGTCAGCGACAGCGGCTCGCCCGCTGCGATCCGCAGCTGCTGGCGAACGATGTCGACCCCGGTGACGAGCTCGCTGACCGGATGCTCGACCTGCAAGCGGGCGTTCAGCTCGATGAAGTGGAACGTGCCGTCCTCGCCGAGCAGGAACTCGAAGGTGCCCGCGTTCTCGTAGCCGATCGTGCGGCAGGCGCGCTCGGCGGCCGCCTCCATCTCCTCGCGTGTGTCCGGGTCGAGCGCGGGCGAGGGCGACTCCTCGATCAGCTTCTGGTGGCGCCGCTGGATCGAGCACTCGCGCTCGCCGAGTGTGAGCACGCCGCCGCCCTTGTCGCAGAGAACCTGGATCTCTACGTGCCGCGCCGGCACGAGCGCCTTCTCCAGGTACAGCGATCCGTCCGAGAACGCGGCTTCCGCCTCGGCGCGCGCGGTCGAGTACGCAGTCTCGAGCTCGTCCTGCCCGTAGACCAGGCGCATCCCCTTGCCACCTCCGCCGGAGACCGCCTTCAACAGGACGGGGAAGCCCAGCTCTGCCGCGGCCGCACGCACCTCGGCGAGCGTGGCGCCGCCCTCGGTGCCCGGCACGAGGGGAACGCCCGCAGCCTTCATCTCGGTCTTCGCCTGCGCCTTGTCGCCCATCCGCTCCATCACGTCCGCGCCAGGCCCGACGAAGACGAGGTCGTTGTCCTCACAGGCGCGCACGAAGGCCGGGTTCTCCGAGAGGAAGCCGTAGCCGGGGTGCACCGCCTCGCAGCCGGTGGTCTCGGCGGCGGCGATCACGGACGGGATGCGGAGGTAGCTCTCCGAGGCGGCAGGCGGGCCGATGCGGACGGCGCGGTCGGCGAGCCTGACGTGGAGCGAATCGGCGTCCGCGGTCGAGTAGACCGCAACCGCCTCGGCGCCGAGCTCGTGGACCGCCCGGATCACCCGAACGGCGATCTCGCCGCGGTTTGCTACCAGGACGCGGCTGAACATCAGAGCGTCGGGGGTCCGACGATCGGCTCGAGCTCGAACAGGAGCTGCCCGAACTCGACCGGCTTGCCGTTCTCGGCATGGATCGCCGTCACACGGCCGCCGGCGTCCGCCTTTAGCTCGTTGAAGAGCTTCATCGCCTCGAGCATGCAGAGCGTCTGCCCGGGCACGACGATGTCGCCCAGCTCGATGAAGGGAGGTGCGCTCGGTTCCGCGGCGCGGTAGAAGACGCCGACCATCGGCGACTCGACGCGGATGGCGCCGGCCGCAGCCGCCGGTAGAACCGGCAGATCGGCGAGCTCGTCCTCGGCGAGGGGGGCCGAGGTCTCGATATCGAGCTCGGGCCGCTCCTCGGTGCGCTTGACCGAGACTCGCATCCCTTCGTCCTCGATCTCGACCTCGGCGACGCCGCTCTCCTGCACGATCCGCACGAGCTCGCGAATCGTCTGCTCGCGGCTCTTCTCGAGCGTCGGCGTGCCGAAGTCCTCGCGCGTAGCACGCGCTCTGATCGTGCGGAGCAGCGCTTCCGCCTCCTCACCGAAGAGCGCGATCAGCACGAGCTCTTCCTCGCTGGCGGCGAGCCCTTCCGCCTCCTGGCGTACGTCTTCGGCGGACGGCGGATCCTCGTCGAGCGGGACCCCGTCGGAGAGGAGCCGGACGGCGCGCGCGACCGTGGCGTCGACCTTCGCCGGAGGGCTGCCGTAGCGCCCTTGTACGAGTGCTCGGAACTCGTCGACGACGGTTCCGTAGCGGCGCGCGGAGAGAACGTGGATCAGAGCCTGCGAAGCGAGGATCTGGCCGATCGGGGCGGCGAGCGGCGGCCAGCCCGTCTCGCGGCGGATCGTCTGCAGCTCCTCGAGCGCCTCGAGCAGCCGGTCGCCGGCG
>JANMJY010000255.1:0-6028 GCA_031371615.1 Actinomycetes bacterium
TGGCGTTCGACACGATCTACGCCGAGGGCCAGCGCCGCTACGTCGAGAGCCTCTCTGCGTACGCGCGCCAGTTCCTGCAGATGATGGAGAAGCCGGACGTCGACTCGATCGACGGGCTCTCGCCGGCGATCTCGATCGACCAGAAGACGACCTCGCGCAACCCGCGCTCGACCGTCGGGACCGTCACAGAGATCTACGACTATCTGCGCCTCCTCTACGCGCGCGTCGGCCGGCCGCACTGCCCGGTCTGCGGCCGCCCGATCTCCGGGCAGAGCCTCGACCAGATAGTCGAGCAGATCCTGGCGCTGCCCGGGGGAACGAAGTTCACGGTCAACGCGCCGATCGTGCGCGACCGCAAGGGTGAGTTCCGCGACGTGCTCGAAGAGCTCCGCGCGGACGGGTTCACCCGCGTCAAGGTCGACGGGGAGGTGCGGCTGCTCGAGGAGGAGATCGTCCTCGACAAGAAGTTCAAGCACGAGATCGAGGTGGTCGTCGACCGGCTGGTGCAGAAGCCCGACCTGCGCCAGCGCCTGACGCAGTCGGTCGAGACCGCAGCGGCGCTCGCCGACGGGCTCGTTGCGGTGGACGTCGTCGACGGAGAATCGATGCTGTTCAGCGAGAAGTTCGCCTGCCCCGAGCACGGCGTGTCGCTGCCGGAGCTGCAGCCGCGGATCTTCTCCTTCAACTCGCCGCACGGCGCCTGCCCACGCTGCACGGGGCTGGGCTCGCAGCTCGAGATCGATCCCGACCTGATCGTCCCGGACACGACCGTGTCGGTCGGCGACGGTGCGCTCGTGCCGTGGTCGGTCGGCAACGGCGGGTTCTACGACTCGATTGTGCAGGCGATCTGCGACCGCTACGAGATCGACCCCGACACGGCCTGGCGCGACCTGACGACCGAGCAGCAGGATCTCTTCCTGCACGGCACCAAGGGCGAGAAGCTCTACGTCCAGTACCGCAACCGGATGGGTCGCCGACGCTCCTACACGATGGCGTTCGAGGGAATCGTCGCCTCGCTCCAGCGCCGCTACAAGGAGACCGACTCGGCGCAGCAGCGCGAGCGGATCGAGGAGTACATGAGCTTCCGCCCTTGTGGCACTTGCAACGGCGCCCGGCTCAAGCCGGAGGTGCTCGCGGTCACGATCGGCTCGATGTCGATCAACGAGTTCACGCGCATGTCGGTGACGCGCTCGCTTGCCTTCCTCGACGAACTCGGCCTGACGCCGACGGAGGAGCTGATCGGGCACCGGATCGTCAAGGAGATCCGCGAGCGGCTCACGTTCCTGGACAACGTCGGCGTCGGCTACCTGCAGCTCGACCGGGCGGCGAAGACGCTCTCCGGCGGTGAGGCGCAGCGGCTCCGGCTCGCGACGCAGATCGGCTCGCAGCTCGTCGGCGTCCTCTACATCCTCGACGAGCCGTCGATCGGCCTGCACCAGCGCGACAACGGCAAGCTGATCGGAACCCTGCAGCGGCTCAAGGATCTCGGCAACACCGTGCTCGTCGTCGAGCACGACGAGCAGATGATGCGCACCGCCGACCACCTCGTCGACATGGGCCCGGGAGCGGGGGAGCACGGCGGCTACGTCGTCGCCGAGGGCACCGCCGACGAGGTGATGGCGAACGAGCGCTCGGTCACCGGCAAGTTCCTCTCCGGCGAGCGGCAGATCGCCATCCCGCCGCGGCGCGAGGAGGACAACGGCCACTTCACGGTGCGCGGCGCCGCGATGCACAACCTGAAGGGAATCGACGTCGAGTTCCCGGTGGCGAAGTTCGTCTGCGTCACCGGCGTCTCCGGCTCCGGCAAGTCCACCCTCGTGAACGAGATCGTCTACAAGGCCTGCGCGAACCGATTGAACAAGATGCGCGTCAAGCCGGGAGCGCACGACGACGTCGAGGGCATCGACGTCTTCGACAAGGTGATCGACATCGACCAGAAGCCGATCGGGCGGACGCCCCGGTCGAACCCGGCGACGTACATCGACCTCTTCACGCACATTCGCGAGCTCTACTCGCTGACCCCAGAGGCCAAGGTGCGCGGGTACAAGCCCGGCCGCTTCTCGTTCAACGTCCGCGGCGGTCGCTGCGAGACGTGCAAGGGCGACGGGACGATCAAGATCGAGATGCACTTCCTGCCGGACGTGTACGTGCAGTGCGAGACCTGTCACGGGCACCGCTACAACAAGGAGACGCTCGAGGTGCGCTTCAAGGGCAAGTCGATCGCCGACGTGCTCGAGATGTCAGTCGAGGAGGCGCTCGGCTTCTTCGCGAAGATCCCGAAGCTGCATCGGTGACTGCAGACCCTGCACGATGTCGGGCTCGACTACGTCAAGCTCGGGCAGCCCGCGACGACGCTGTCGGGCGGCGAGGCGCAGCGCGTCAAGCTCGCGGCCGAGCTCTGCAAGGTCGCGACCGGAAGCACGCTGTACATCCTCGACGAGCCCACGACCGGACTCCACTTCGCCGACATCGAGAAGCTGCTCGAGGTTCTGCAGCGGCTCGTCGACTCCGGCAACACGGTCGTCGTGATCGAGCACAACCTCGACGTGATCAAGCAGGCCGACTGGGTCGTCGACCTCGGCCCGGAGGGCGGCGAGGCCGGCGGCGAGCTGATCGCGGCGGGGACGCCGGAGCAGATCGCCGAGACCGAGGGCTCGTTCACCGGGGAGTTCCTCCGCTCCGTGCTCGCCGCGCGCGCGGCCGTCGCGGCCTGACCGTGCAGGAGCTCGCGCCCGGCCTCCGCCGCTGGACCTCCTGGCACGACCACTGGGAGGAGGAGGTCGGCTCGGTTGCGATCGACACGGTCGACGGCCTCGTGCTGATCGACCCGCTGGATCCACCCGCCGAGCTGTCGAGCCCGCGCCACGTGCTCGTGACGGTCTACTGGCACGACCGGGCGGTGAACGGGCTCAAAGCTCGCGTCTGGGCGCCGTCGCGTTCGCTCCGGCCGCTCCGGAACCGCGGCATCGACGCGGTGGCTGCGGCAGGCGGAGATCTTCCCGGCGGGATCGTCCCGTTCCAGACAGCGCGGGCCGCGGAGGCCGTGTACTGGCTGCCCAAGCACCGTGCGGTCGTCGTCGGAGACGTCCTGCTCGGCGCCGGCGCGAAGCCCCGTGCGACGGACGATCCCCTCCGCCTCTGCCCGGAGCGCTGGCTGGGAAAGGGGACGCACGACGATCTCCGGACGTCGCTGCGGCCGTTGCTCGAGCTTCCCGTCGAGCACGTGCTCGTCTCGCACGGCGCGCCCGTGCTCGGCGATGGCCTGCGTCAGCTCGAGCGGGTGCTCGAGGCCTAGAGCACGGCTTGGGTCTGGGTGACGCGGGCGACGCGCTTGCCGGCCTCGTCGAAGAGGTCGGTCTCGACGACGATCGTCCGGCTGCCGCAGTGGAGCGGCCGCGAGCGCGCCTCGACCGCTCCCGACCGCACGGCGGCGAAGAAGTTCGTCTTCGACTCGATCGTGGCAGTCGCGGACGAGCCGTCGGGCAGGTTCAGGAAGGCGCAGTACGCGCCGATCGCGTCCCCGAGCCCCATCAGGACGCCTCCGTGGAGCAGCCCGGCGGCCGTCGTCAGCCGCTCCTCCCACGCGATCCGCCCGCGCACCTCGTCGGGCGACGCGGCGAGCAGCTCGATTCCGAGCGTGTCGGCGTACGGCATCGCCGAGCGCACCGACCGGGTCAGTTCCTCGTCCACGCCGGGCAACGATAACGTCACGACATGGATCCCGACCGCGAGTGGTGGCTGCGCGTCCCCGCCGTCTTTCTTTCGCCACGGACGGTCTTCGTCGCGCTGCGGAACGAGTCCCGCGAAGACCTGGAAGCCCGGTCGGAGCCGGTCTTCGCGCTCGTCTGCCTCGCCGGGATCGCGGTCGCGCTCGGGACGAGCGCCGCCCGCACGCTCTACGACAACCTCGAGTACGACGCGCTCCTCGTGGCGGTGTGGGCGGTGATCGCCGGCGGCATCGTCGCGTTCACCGGCTACTTCATCGTCGGCGGCGCGCTCTACCTGGGGACGAGAGGGCTCGGCAGCATCGGAACCTTTCAGCGCGCCCGGCACATCCTCGGCTTCGCCGTCGCGCCGCTCGCGCTGTCGCTCTTCCTGCTCTGGCCAATCCAGCTGGCGCTGTTCGGGACCGACCGCTTCCGCCGGTACGGCTCCGACGACGGGGCGGCAGGCCGGGTCTTCGACGTCCTCGAGCTCGGCTTCGCCTTGTGGTCGGCCGCGCTGCTGCTGGTCGGCGTCCGCGCCGTGCACGGCTGGAGCTGGTGGCGCTCGCTCGGTGCACTCGGGCTCGTCGCCCTCTTCCTAGCGGCGCTCTCGTACCTTCCGACGGTCGTGTAGCCCTTCCTCGAACCGCGTCAGCTCGTCCTCTGCCATCGCGTAGGTGTGCTGCTCCTCCGGGAAGCGCCGTTCGCGGACGTCCTCGACGAACGCGCCGACTGCCTGCTTGATCGCAGTCGCGAGGTCGGCGTACTGCTTGACGAACCGAGGTGCGTGACCTTCGTAGAGGCCGAGCAGGTCGTGCCAGACGAGCACCTGGCCGTCGCACGAGACGCCCGCGCCGATCCCGATCGTGGGGACGGTCAGCGCCTCGGTGATGCGCTCGGCGACCGGGGCGGGCACCGCCTCGAGCACGATCGCAAAGCAGCCGACCGCCTCCAGGGCAAGCGCGTCGTCGTAGAGCTGTACCGCCTTCTCGGCCGTCCGGCCCTGCGCCTTGAAGCCGCCGAGCATCGTCGCCGACTGAGGCGTGAGGCCGAGATGGCCCATGACGGGGATGCCGCCGC
Source organism: Actinomycetes bacterium (assembly GCA_031371615.1). Classification (GTDB taxonomy): domain Bacteria; phylum Actinomycetota; class Thermoleophilia; order Gaiellales; family Gaiellaceae; genus Gaiellasilicea. The sequence continues at coordinate 4,785 of JANMJY010000255.1, forward strand.
CGACGAGCGCCTGCACGCGCGAGAGCATCCGTCCGGCGCCCTCGAGCTTGACCGCGTCGGCGCCCGCTTCCTTCAGGAAGCGGATCGCGTTGTGCATGGCCTCCTCGTCGGAGACCTGAAACGAGCCGAAGGGCATGTCCGCGACCACGAGCGGTCGCCGCGCGCCGCGGTTGACGGCACGCGTGAGGACGATCATCTCGTCCATCGTCGCCGGGACGGTCGAGTCGTGGCCGAGCACGGTCATCGCCGCCGAGTCGCCGACGAGGATGATGTCCGCTCCCGCGGCGTCCGCGAGCCGGCCGGACGGGGCGTCGTAGGCGGTAACCATCGCAATCGGCTGTCGGCGGACCTTCAGCTGCACGAGCTCGGTGAGCGGCAGCTTCCCGGGCGCGGGGGCGCCGGGTGCAGGCTTGCTCGGACGGGTGCTCACAGTTCCTCCTCGGTCAGGACGACGTTGTCGATCAGGCGGGTGGAGCCGACGCGGACGGCGGCGGCGAGAACGGGCGGATCGAAGTCGGCGACCGCGACGTAGTCGACCTCGAGCCCGTCGAGCAGGGCACGGGCGGCGTCGGCGTCGCGAGTGGCGAGCGCGCGGGGCAGAGCGAGCGCAAGCGCGCGTTCCTCGACCGAGAGGCGGACGTTCCTCGACGAGAGTGCCAGGCCATCCAGGTCGCGCACGGTCGGAATCGACCTCACCGTCAGGTCGAGGTTGAGATCGCTGACCAGGCGTCGAACGACCGCGAGCTGCTGTGCGTCCTTCTGGCCGAAGTACGCGAACTGCGGACGAACGATATTGAAGAGCTTCAGGCAGACGGTCGCCACGGCTCGGAAGTGGCCAGGGCGATGCTCGCCCTCGAGCCCGCACGAGAGCTGCTCCACCTCGACCCAGGTCTGGAACCCGGGCGGGTACAGCTCCGACGCGGCCGGAGCGAAGACGACGTCCGCGCCGGAAGCGGCTGCGAGCTCCAGGTCGTGCTCCTCGTCGTGCGGATAGGCGGCGAGGTCTGCTGCGTTGTCGAACTGGGCGGAGTTGACGAAGACGCTGACGACGACCGTGTCGCACTCGGCCCGGGCCGCCGCGATCAGCGCTTCGTGGCCCGCGTGCAGCGCGCCCATCGTCGGCACGAGACCGATGATCCCGGAACCGCGTTCCAGCTCGGCGATCGTCCGGGCCACCTTCACAGAAGCGCCTTCGTCGCCGCGCCGAGCGTCACGTACAGCGGCTCGAGCTCTGGGCGCTCCAC
>JANMJY010000287.1:0-4887 GCA_031371615.1 Actinomycetes bacterium
GCTCGTGAAGAAGGCGGTGAGCTGAGTGATGGCTCTCCCGGCGACGCCCACGGGATGACGGCCACGGTTGCGGAGCCCACTGCGACGGGCGCGGCGTTCGAGTTGGCCAAGAGCGGGAGCGACCTCGTCTACAACGGCAAGCGTGACGCGGTCTGGCGCGTCCGGGGTGACGGCGTGATCGAGGTCGCGCGTGGCGAGTGGGGTCGCGTCGAGTTGTACGAGGTGCACGCCGACGGCATTCCACTCTTGGTCGCGACGTCCGGCCGGTCGGCCAGGAAGGTCGCGGCGAGCATCTGCGCGTTCGGCGCCGGCGGCTCGCTGGTCGTCGGCGTCCCCGCCGCGATGTTCGTCAACGAAGGCTTCGCCGCGCTCGCTGCGCTCTCGTTCGTCCTGATGCCGCTCTCGTTCGTGCTGCGCTGGACCTCGCAGGTGCGACCCTGGATCCGGGCGCGGTTCGGCACCGACGATGGCTGGGCCAACGTGCCATGGCGGATCGAGGGCACTCCGACGACGGGCAACCAGGCGGTCGCGCTCACGACTCTCGCCGACGGAGGGGTATTGCACTACCGCGCTCTGGACGATGGCGCGCTCGAGGTGGTCGTCTACGGGTCGAAGGAGGTCGAGGTGATCGCGATCGACCGCGTCGGCGTCGCGACGGTCAGCGAGACATTGCCGTCGAAGCGCTTCAAGCTCGATCGCCTGCGGGGTGCCGACGTGACCTGGCACAAGGTGATCAGCGTCGACCCCGACGACTAGCCGGTGTTTCGCAGCGCTGCCGCGATCCCGGCGATCGAGCGGAGGAGCGGCAGCCGGGCGGCTTCGTCACCGCCGCGAGAGGCGCGCAGCAGCTCGACCTGGATCGCGTTCATCGGGTCGACGTAGGGATTCCGGAGCTTGACGGACTGCTGGATCTGCGGCTGCCGGTCGAGCAGCTCGTCCGCCTCGACGATCTCGAGCACGGCGGCGACGGTGCGGTCGTGCTCCGCCACGAGCTCGGCCCAGATCCGGTCGCGGCCGGGGGCGTGCACGAGCTCCAGGTAGGACTCGGCGATCTCGAGGCTCGACTTGGCGAGCGTCATCTCGAGGTTCTCCACGAGAGCCTGGAAAAACGGCCATTCCGCGTAGAGCCGCTGCAGCCAGTCCAGCCGCTCACCCTCGAGCCCGAAGGCGGCGAAGCCGCTCCCGCAGCCGTACCAGGCAGGCAGCAGGCAGCGGTTCTGCGTCCAGGAGAAGACCCACGGGATTGCGCGCAGCGCCTCCAGCTGACCGGTCGAGACCGATTCGGGGCGCACCGCCGGGCGGGAGCCGATCTCGAGCAGCGCGAGCTCGCGCACCGGCGTGAACTCGAGGAAGAAGGGGACGAACTCCTCGTCCTCCCAGACGAGTGAGCGGTAGGCGCGGTTCGCGGCGCGGGAGATCGCCTCGATCGTGTCGCGGGCGCCCTCGTTCGGGGGCTCCAGCGCGACCGCCTTCGGGAACGCGGTCAGCAGGGTCGCCGCGAGCGCGGCCTCGAGATTCCGCTCGGCGAGCCCCGGCAGGCCGTACTTGAAGGAGATCGTCTCGCCCTGCTCGGTCACCTTGAGGCGGCCGTCGACGGCGCCGGGCGGCTGCGCGAGGATCGCCGCGTACGTTGGGCCTCCGCCCCGCCCGGCGCTGCCGCCGCGGCCGTGGAAGACGGTCAGCTCGATGCCGCGCGCGGCGGTCGCCGCGGTCAGCTCCTCCTGAGCGCGGTAGATCTCCCATTGCGCCGTCAGATAGCCGCCGTCCTTGCCCGAGTCCGAATAGCCGACCATGACCTCGATCCGGTCGCGCGGACGCTCGGTCAGCAGCTCCTCGACGATCCCGCGCGCGGCGCGCAGGTCGGCGATCGTCTCGAAGAGCGGGACCCCGAGCACGTCGAGGCCCTCCCGGAGGGCGAGCCGCTCGGCGGCAAGGACATCCTCCGCGGAGGCCGTCATCGAGACGATCAGCCGGTCGAGCGCCCGCGGCCCGTGCCGGCGCTGCACGCGGGCGCCCGCCCGCAACGTCTCGAGCAGGCGCTCGTCGGGCTCCCGGATCGCGCTCGCGTGAACGCGCAGGTCGAGCTTGGCCAGGTGGAACCCGAAGAGCGCGACCCGGATGCGGAGGTCGGCGAGTCCACCGTCCGCGACCCGTTCGCCGCGGTGCTCGCGCAGGCTCCGGTCGATCAGGTCGAGCTCGGCCAGCAGGTCGTCGGTCGACGCATAGTCGGCGTCGCCGAGCCGGGCCCACAGTGAGCTGAGCCGACGGCGGTAGGGCTCGTCGTCGTTCTGGCCGGACGGGACACCGATCAGCTTGTCGTCGAGGGCGCGGTCGTAGTCGACCACCGTCGAGGACATCCCCCAGCGGCGCGCGAGCGCACGCACCTCGTCCCGGTAGAGCCGCGCGGCGAGCGAACGTGCCTGCTCCAGCGCGGCCTCGACCGTCTGCGGCCCTGCGTTCGGGGTCCCGTCCAGGTCACCGCCGATCCAGGTGCCGAAGCTGAGCGGGACGGGCGCGTCCGGCAGCCGCCGGCGATATGCGCGCAAGAGCGCAGGCGCGGCTTGCCAGAGACTGCGCTCGAAAAACCAGAGCCCATGCCGGATCTCGTCGTAGACCCTGGGCCGGCGCGATCGCACCTCGTCGGTCTGCCAGAGGATCGTGATCTCCTCGGCCAACGCGTCCTCGAGGCGCGCGAGGCGCGAGCGCGGCAGCTCCGGGTCGTCCAGCTCGCGCAGGAGCGCCGCGATCCGCTGATGCGCCTGGAGGACGGTGCGCCGCGTCGCTTCGGTCGGATGCGCGGTGAAGACGAGCTCGACGCGCACTCCCTCGGCCCCGCGCGCGAGCTCCTCCTCCCCAACACCCGCGGCGTCAAGACGAGCGAAGGCGTCCTCGAGCGACTCGCGCGGGACGCGGCCCTCGTGCTCGTAGGCGCGCCGGCGCCGGAGCCGGTGGTGCTGCTCGGCGATGTTCGCGAGCTGGAAGAAGACGCCGAACGCCCGCAGGACGACGGCCTGGCGCTCGAGCGGCAGCCCGCCGATCGTCTCCTCCAGCGGCTCGCGCTCCCCGCTGCGGCGCGCCCAACGCGACAGCGAGCGGGTCCGCTCGACGAGGTCGAGCACGTCCTGCCCTTCCTGCTCGACGAGAACGCGACCGAGCAGGTCGCCGAGCAGGCGAACGTTCGCGCGCAGGCCGGCGTCGGCTCTCATCCGCGCAGCCTACGGGCGAGGAACGCTAGGAGGGCCCCGTGATGGGGCGCTTCTGGACGAACTTGCGGTAGAGGACCAGGAGCACGATCGCGCCGCCGAGCGAGAACAGCAGCGACGACGCCGCCTCGCCGCTCTCGACCGTGCCGTCGCCGTTGATGAAGCCGAGCATGCGCGCGACGATGGTCCCCAGCAACGACCCGGAGATGCCGAGCAGGATCGTCTGCCAGAGCTTCAGGGGGTCCTTGCCCGGCACGGCGAAGCGCGCAAGCAGCCCGATGATCAGGCCGGAGACGATCAGCGAGAGAACTGCGCCGAGCATCGGCCGACCTTACGCGAAGCGTGCTGCAGCGCGCGCCTTGGCCTTAGCGGCCTCGACCTCGCGGTCCCGCGGCGGAGCCGCCGTGACAAGCGACGCGAGCAGGCGCATCGACGTCCCCGTGACTTCCTCGACGGCGCACGCGAAGGCTGCCTCGTTCGCCATCGAGGGCTTCGTCGCGCCGCTGATCTTGCGCACGTACTGAAGCGCGGCCGCCTCGACCTCCTCGGCCGTCGCGGCGGGCTCGAAGTTGTGGAGCACTCTGATGTTCCTGCACATATGGGCCTCCTAGGCAGTCGTCCCGGCCAGGGCCAGCAGCTCCCGGCGCAGGTCTTTGATCTCGTCGCGCAGCTTCGCCGCGTACTCGAACCGGAGCTCCTCGGCCGCGACGAACATCTCCTCCTCGAGCGTGATCGCGAGCTTCTCGAGCTCCTCGCGCGACAGTCCTTCGACGTCGGCCCTGGCGCCGCGCCGCCTGCGACCGGGCACGTTCGGGTTCTCGAGCTGCAGGAACTCGGCGATGTCGGAGACGCCCTTGACGATCGAGATCGGCGTCGTCCCGTGCTCCTCGTTGTAGGCGATCTGGACGCTCCGGCGGCGCTCGGTCTCCTCCATCGCTCCCTTGATCGCCTCCGTCAGCTTGTCCGCGTACAGCAGCACGCGCCCGTTGAGATGCCGCGCGGCCCGCCCGATCGTCTGGACGAGCGCCGTCTTGCCGCGGAGGAAGCCCTCCTTGTCGGCGTCGAGAATCGCGACGAGCGAGACCTCCGGCAGGTCGAGGCCCTCGCGCAGGAGGTTGATCCCGACGAGCACGTCGTACTCGCCGAGCCGCAGCTCGCGGATGATCTGGATGCGCTCGAGCGTGTCGATCTCGGAGTGGAGATACCGCGCTCGCACCCCCGCCTCGAGCAGGTAGTCGGTCAGGTCCTCGGACATCTTCTTCGTCAGGGTCGTCACGAGCACCCTTTCCCCTACCTCTTCACGCCTCCGGATCTCGTTCAGCAGATCGTCGATCTGGTTCTTCGTGGGGCGCAGCTCGACCTCGGGGTCGACCAGGTAGGTGGGCCGGATCAGCTGCTCGGAGACGACGGTCGAGTGGCGCAGCTCGAACGGCCCCGGAGTGGCCGAGACGAAGACGAGCTGCTTCACCTTGTCCAGGAACTCGTCGAAGCGGAGCGGCCGGTTGTCGAGCGCGGAGGGGAGCCGGAAGCCGTGGTCGACGAGCGTCTGCTTGCGCGAGCGGTCGCCCTCGTACATCCCCCCGATCTGCGGGATCGTCTGGTGCGACTCGTCGACGAAGACGACGTAGTCGGACGGGAAGTAGTCGAGCAGCGTGTGCGGTGCCGAGCCGGCGGGCCGTCCGTC
>JANMJY010000259.1:0-3452 GCA_031371615.1 Actinomycetes bacterium
CTCGACGAGCGCCCGATTCGCGCGGAAGCGTCCGTCGAGGAGTTGCGCGACGCGCTCGGTGGCCCTCTGCCGGAAACGGGCTCCGAGCCGGGCCAGGTCATCGCAGAGCTGATCGCCGGGGTGGAACCGGGCGTCGTCGCGATGCCGAGTGGACGCTACTTCGGCTTCGTTATCGGCGGCGCGCTGCCTGCGGCGCTCGCGGCCGACTGGCTCACCTCGACGTGGGATCAGAACGCGGGCCTGGTCGTAGGAGGGCCGAGCGCCGCGGTCGCGGAGGAAGTGGCGCTCGCCTGGCTGACCGAGCTGCTCGGTCTCCCTGACGGAGTCTCCGCCGGCTTCGTCACCGGCTGCCAGATGGCGCACGTGACCGCGCTCGCTGCAGCCCGGCACCACGTGCTCGACGCCGCCGGCTGGGACCTCGCCGGCGACGGTCTCCAAGGTGCGCCGCGGATCCGGATCCTCGTCGGCGAGGAGCGCCACGTCACCGTTGACCGGGCGCTTCGCTTTCTCGGGATCGGCACCACCCAGATCGAGCCGCTCCCCGTGGACGAACAGGGGCGCATGGGCGCCGAAGCGCTGCGGGCGGCGCTCGGGACCGACGGAAGCCCGACGATCGTCTGTGCCCAGGCCGGCAACGTGAACACCGGGTCGTGCGACCCGCTCGACGAGATCGCGGACGCAGTTGAGGGCACGGGCGCGTGGCTCCACGTCGACGGCGCCTTCGGTCTCTGGGCAGCCGCTTCGCCGCGTTTCCGGCAACTCGTCGCCGGCTCCGAGCGGGCGGACTCCTGGGCGACGGACTGCCACAAGTGGCTAAACGTTCCCTACGACTCCGGAGTCGCCTTCTGCGCCCATCCCGAGTCACACCGCGCCGCAATGTCCGTTCGCGCCAGCTACCTCGAACAGGTCGAGCCCGGGGCTGCGCGGGAGGAGCTGGACTGGAACCCCGAGTTCTCGCGGCGGGCGCGCGGCTTTCCGATCTACGCTGCGATCCGCTCGCTCGGCCGGAGCGGGATCGCAGAGATGGTCGAGCGCTGCTGCGACCACGCCTCGCTCTTCGGCGAGTTGCTTGCCGCGGAGCCCGAGGTCGAGATCCTGAACGACATCGTCCTCAACCAGGTGCTCGTGCGCTTCGCCGGCGACGACGCGATCACGCAAGCGACCGTCCGAGGCGTCCAGGAGGATGGGACTTGTTGGCTCTCGGGTACCGAGTGGCAGGGACGCGCCGCGATGCGGATCTCCGTCTCGAACTGGCAGACCTCCGTCGAGGATGTCGAGCGCAGTGCGGCCGCGATTCTAGAAGCGGCCGCCGCGGTCACGCGCACGCTGCGCTGAGACCGCGTGTGCCTCGGCCTCGAGGCGGTCGGGCAGCGGCTCGAGCTCCCGCGGCTCGGCGCCGGTCGCGTGGGCGAGCGCCTGGGAGAGGAGCCAGTCCGCGAGCCAGGGGTTCCGCGGCAGCAGCGGCCCGTGCAGGTACGTGCCGATCGCGCGGCCCACGCGGCAGCCCTCGTAGCCGGAACGGCCGTCGTTCCCGAAGCCGGCGACGACGCGGCCGAGCGGCTCGGCTCCCGGATCGAGGTGAGTGCGGCCGGCGTGATTCTCGAACCCGGCGATCGTCCGGTGGTCGCCCGGCAGGAGCTCGCACTCGAGCAGCACGTCGCCGATCATCCGCCGTTCCCCCGCCACCGTCTCGTGTGGGAAGAGCCCGACGCCGGGGAGCGACCCGCCGTGGCGGTCGACGTAGCCGCGTCCGAGCAGCTGATAGCCGCCGCAGACGGCGAGCAGCGCCGCTCCAGTGGCTGCGGCCTCCTTGATCGCGGGGCCCTTCGCAGCGAGATCCGGAGCGATCAGCGCCTGCTCACGGTCCTGGCCGCCGCCGATGTAGAGGAGGTCGTGCTCGCCGGGCCGTACGGCGTCGCCGACGGAGAGGGACGTCACCTCGAGCTCGTGGCCGCGGAGGCGCGCCCTGCGGTCGAAGACGGCGATGTTGCCACGATCGGCGTAGATGTTCAGGTAGTCCGGATACAGGTGCCCGATCCGGATCTTCACGTTCGCTCCCAGTACGCCTTCACGAGGCCTCGCTCGGTGACGATCCGCTGCAGGGCCAGCATCGCGGTGTAGGTCGGGAGAACGACGAGCTCACCGCCCGCGGGAGTGAGGTCGAGGCCGCGGTCGAACGCTCGCTCGAGGTCGGGCTCGACTTCGAGCGCCTCTTCGTCCAGGCCGCCGTAGACGCAGCGCACGCCCAGCTCAGCCGCTCGATCGCCCGACGCGATCAGCCGCTCCGTCCGCCCGAGTAGCGGCTCGAAGTCGACGTCCCAGATCCAGGAAACATCCTTCCCGTCGGCGATCGCGTCGTTGAGCGCAACGAGCACGAGACGGGGCGCGCCGCCCTCGAGCAGCGTGTGGACGACCTCGTTCGCGCCGGCCGGATTCTTGATCAGGAGGATGAGGAGTCGCTTGTCGCCGACCGCGATCCGCTCGAAGCGCCCGAAGGCGGCGCCGAACCGCTCGAGGCCCGCCCGGATCTCCTCCAGTGTCGCCCCGAGCGCCTGCGCCAGGGCAGCCGCGCCGAGCGCGTTGTAGACGTTGTAGAGGCCAGGGAGGGGCAGCCGGATGCGAATGCTGCCCTGAGGCGTCTGAAGCGTGAAGGTGGCCGCCTCGAGGCCGTCGAGCTCGATCTCGGTCGCCCGCACCTGCAGATCGGGCCGCGCATGGCCGCAGCCCGGACACCGGTAGTCGCCCAGGTGGCCCACGTTGGCCGCCGCGAACTCGTACGGCTTCCCGCACCGCACGCAGTAGCGCGAGTCGGCCGCATGCTGCAGAGCCAGCCGGGCGTGTCGCGGATCGTCGATCCCGAAGGCGATCGCGCCCGCGCGGTCGCGGGCGAGGTCGCCGACCTGCGGGTCGTCCCCGTTGACGACAAGGACGGTGTCGATCGGCAGAGCCGCCGTCGAGGTGCGCCACCGCTCGGCGATGTGCTCCAGCTCGCCGTAGCGGTCGAGCTGGTCGCGGAAGAGGTTGCCCAGCAGCACCGCGCGCGGCCGCACGCGGCGCACGATCTCCGGCAAGGCCCCCTCGTCGACCTCGAGCAGCCCGAGACCCGCGTCGCGCTCCGCGAGCAGCGTTGAGGCCACGCCGGAGACGAGGTTCGCGCCGGAGCGGTTCCAGGCGAGCTTGCGCCCCGGTTCGAGGATCTCCGCCGCCATCGCGGTCGTGGTCGTCTTCCCGTTGGTGGCGGAGATGAGGGCAGCACCCTCGGGCAGCCGCGCGGCGAGCGCGTCGATCGCACCGGGATCGAGCTTCCACAGCAGCTTCCCGGGCAGCGTCGTTCCGCCGCCGGCGCCTGCGAGGCGCGACATGCGGGCCGCCGCGCGGGCGGCGAAGGTCTCGACGGCGAGGCGGGCGCTCAAGCCCCGGAGCGTAGCGGGGAGTCCCTCGATCGAGGGAAC
>JANMJY010000112.1:0-11616 GCA_031371615.1 Actinomycetes bacterium
CGGTCGCCTCGTGCACAGCCGTGCACGTAGATGACGCCGCCGCCCACGTCCTGGGAGAGTCTCCGAACTCCCATGTACGCCGAGACGCGCGCGAGCGCTGCGGGCGAGGCGCCGCTGCCGCGCAGGATCACGAGCGGAATCCACTTCGGGAGCGAGACGAGCGCCTCGGCGCCCGAGCGATCGGCCGAGCGGACGAGGCCGACCGCACCCCCGTCGATGCCCTCGGCCTCGAGGGCGGGCCGGAGCACCTGGTCGACCATCGTCTCGACCGTCCCGAGCGCCGCGCCGCCCGTGCGGAGGACGATCGCGTTGAGGCTCTTGAGAACCTGCGCCGCGATGTCGAGCGCCACCCCGGGCCTCGCCTCGAAGTTCGCTCCGATCGTCCCGACCGGGATGCGCAGCTCGCGCACCTGCAGCCCGTTCGCGAGCGTGCGACTCGCGATCTCCCGCTCGAGCGGCTCGAGCTCGGCGGTCGCCTCGAGCTGGCGCGCGAGCGTCGCCAGGCGCGACTCGTCCAGGCGGAGCCGGTCGAGCGCCCCCTCGTCGAGCATCTCGCGAGCCGCCTCCATGTCTCGAGCGTTCGCCGCGAGCACCTCGGCCGCGCGCTCCTCGAGTAGCTGCGCCGCCCGCCGGAGCGCCGGCCCGACGGTTGCGTCAGTGAGAGACCGCAGCGCGCCCGCGGCCCCGATCGCCTCGCGCTCGACGAGTTCACCAATCATGCTTTACTTTGTACACTCCAAGCAGCACAAAGAGGGCGGGACGAGTCCCGCTCCGCATCAAGAGAGGTCGAGGGATCCGGCCCGACGACGCCTCGGCAACCTGCCTCAACGCAAGGTGCCAACCGGCCGAGCAGCCCGCTCGGATCGATGTAGAGCGACGAGACGAAGGAGAGAACCAATGCCCGCCACCAGCCTACGCTGCCGCAACTGCGGCCACGAGCTCGAACTCGATGCGGTCGGCGCCTGCAACAAGTGCTGGGGACCGCTCGAGCCTGTCTACGACTTCGACGAGCTCCGCTCACACCTGACGCGAGAAAGCATCGCCGCCGGACCGCCGTCGCTGTGGCGCTACGGCGCGCTGCTGCCGGTGGAGACCCCGACCGACCCGAGGCTCCCACCCGGCCTCACGCCGCTCGTCCGGGCACCCCGCCTCGCCGAGGCAATCGGCGTGCGCGAGCTCTATCTCAAGCTGGACACGGCCAACCCGACACACTCCTTCAAGGATCGCGTGGTCGCGGTTGCGTGCGCGAAGGCCCAGGAGCTCGGGCTCCGGACCCTCGCGTGCTCCTCGACCGGAAATCTCGCCGCCGCCGTTGCGGCCCGGGCCGCGGTCGAAGGACTGGAGGCCGCCGTGTTCTGTCCCGCTGGGCTCGAGCGCGAGAAGCTGCTCGCCACCGCCGCCTACGGGGCGACGATCTACGAGGTGCTCGGGAGCTACGACGACTGCAGCCGGCTCACCGTCGAGCTCTCCTTCGAGCTGCCCTGGGCGTTCGTCAACGTGGGCCTGCGCGCCTACTACGCCGAGGGCTCGAAGACGCTCGCGTTCGAGATCGCCGAGCAGCTGGGCTGGACGCTTCCCGACGCCGTCGTCAGCCCGGTCGCGTCCGGGGCGCTGTTCTCGAAGCTCGGCCGGGGCTTCGGCGAGTTCCTCGAGCTGGGTCTCGTCGAGGGTGAACCGCCCCGCTTGATCGGCGCCCAGGCGCAGGGGTGCGACCCGGTCGCCTCCGCCTACCGCGAGGAGCGGCCGGTGACGCCCGTTCGTCCGCAGACGGCCGCCAGCTCACTCGCGATCGGCAACCCCGCCGACGGGGATCACGCGCTGGCGACCGCCCGCGCATCCGGGGGCTCGATCCACTCGGTCCCGGAGGACGAGATCGGCTCGAACATGGTTTTGCTGGCCGAGACCTCCGGTGTGTTCGGCGAAGCGGCCGCCGGGATCTGTCTGGGCGCGCTCCGTGAGGCGATCGCCCAGGGGACCGTCTCGGCAGACGACCGCGTCGTCCTCCTCGTCACTGGCGACGGCCTGAAGACGCCCGGTCCGGTGGTCGATCGGATCGCCGCGATCGAGATCGAGGCGGACGCGGATGCGTTTCTCGACCAGCTCGGGGTCACCGTCTAGCCCATGTGCGTAACTTTACTTTCTACACTGCGAACGGTAATCTCGAGAGACGGTGCGTATCCCCTCTCCCCCGAGTAGCACCCAGCTCGGGGCGGCGGCAGCATCAGCCGGAGCTGCCGTCGCCCCTGGCGCCCTCCTCGACCGGTTGGAACAGCTGCGCGAGCTGATCGCGGACAACGATCGTGACCTCGTCCGGCTGCTCAACCGCCGGCTCCAGCTCGTCGAGGAGATCTGGCGTGTGAAGGACACGATCGGTGTGACGCATGTCGATCCCGAGCGCGAGCGCAGCCTCCTGCGACAGCTGGAGGAGTCGAACGAAGGCCCGCTGTCCCCTCGCGGGCTCGGCGTCTTCCACACGACCGTGCTCTCGCTGACCAAGCAGGAGCTTCGCCCCTGATGCTGCGCGTCGTCACCCTGCCCGGTGACGGAATCGGCCCGGAGGTAACCGCGGTCGCGATCGATGTTCTCCGCGCCCTCCCGATCGAGATCGAGGTCGAGGAGCACAGCTTCGGCGGCGGCGCGATCCTCGAACAGGGCACGCCGCTACCCGAGCCGACGCTCAAGGCGTGCACCGGCGCCGACGCCGTCGTGCTCGGCGCGGTCGGTCTTCCCGAGCTCGAAGGCGCCGCCATACGGCCGGAACAGGGCCTGATCGCACTCCGGCGCGCGCTCGACGTCTACGCGAATTTGCGTCCCGCCACCGGCTCCGGCGTCGACCTGTTGATCGTCCGGGAGCTCGTCGGCGGTCTCTACTACGGGGCCAGTGGCCGGCTCCCCGACGGCACGGCGTACGACACGTGCACGTACGCGCCGGCGGCCGTGGAGCGGATCGCGCGGCGCGCGTTCGAGCTCGCCCGAGCGCGGCGTGCGCACGTCACCTCCGTGGACAAGGTGAACGTGCTCGAGACCTCGCGGCTCTGGCGCGAGGTGGTGACGCGCGTCGCGGCCGACTATCCGGAGGTCGAGCTGGAGCACATGCTCGTCGACACCGCCGGGCTCAACCTCGTCCAGCAGCCAGGACGGTTCGACGTGATCCTCACCGAGAACACGTTCGGCGACATTCTGTCCGACGTCGCCGCCGGCATGTGCGGCGGCCTCGGGCTTGCCGGATCTGCCAGCCTCGGCGACGGCCGGCCCGGCATCTTCGAACCGGTGCACGGATCCGCTCCGGACATCGCCGGGAAGGGAATCGCCAACCCCGCGGCCATGCTCCGCTCGGTTGCGCTGCTGCTCCGGCACGCGGCCGACGAGCCGGAGCTTGCGACCTCGCTCGAGCTCGCGGTCGACCGCGCGCTCGTCGCGACGCCTCCGGCCGACCAGGGCGGCAGCACGACGACGGCGCAGTTCGCGGAGTCGGTCAAGGAGGGGCTGCTCGAGGTCGCCAGGTGACGCTCGCCCAGCACACACCGACTGCCGTCGATGCCGAGCACGTCTGCCGGTGCGCCGAGCCACTGCTGCAGACGCGGGCGAGCGGCAAGTGGACCTGCGAGCGCTACTGCGCGCGTTGCGGGTTGCTGGCCCGGATCGCCTTCCGCCGCTAGCCGACAGCGAGCGCGGTCGTGCTAACCCGCGCCGGGTGCGCTGCCTCGTACGCCTCGATCTGTTCCTCGTGGGTGAGGGAGCGGGCGATGTCGTCGAGGCCGTTTAGCAGGCAGTGGCGCTGGAACTGGTCGAAGGCGAACGGGATCTCGCCGCCCATCGGGTCGACGATCAGCTGCCGCTCGAGGTCGACCTCCGCGAAGGAGCCGCCGCCGACCGCGTCGATCAGCGTGCGGATCTCGGCGGGCGGGAGGACGATCGTGACCAGGCCGACCTTGAAGCAGTTCATCGCAAAAATGTCGCCGAAGGACGGGGCGATCACGACCTCGAAGCCGTAGTCCTGCAGCGCCCAGGCGGCGTGCTCGCGGGACGAGCCGCAGCCGAAGTTCGCACCGGCGATCAGGATCTTCGCGCCGGCGACAGCTGGGTCGTTCAGCTCGAAGTCGGGTCGAGGCGCTCCCGCGGAGTCGAGGCGCCAGTCGAAGAAGAGGAACTTGCCGAAGCCGGTGCGCTCGATTCGCTTCAGGAACTGCTTCGGGATGATCTGGTCGGTGTCGACGTCGGTGCGATCGAGCACGGCGACCGCCCCGCTGACGCCGTGGAAGGGCTTCATGCGGTCGCCAGCTCGCGCGGATCGACGAAATGGCCGGCGATCGCCGTCGCCGCGGCGAGCTGCGGGCTGACGAGGTGCGTGCGGCCGCCGCGTCCTTGCCGGCCCTCGAAGTTGCGGTTCGAGGTCGAGGCGCAGCGCTCGCCTTCCGCGAGCACGTCGGGGTTCATGCCGAGGCACATCGAACAGCCCGCTCGGCGCCACTCGAAACCGGCGTCGACGAAGATCCGGTCGAGCCCTTCCTCCTCGGCGATCCGCTTGATCGTCGCCGAGCCAGGCACGACGAGGGCGCGGACGCTCGGATGCACCTGCTTGCCGGCGACGACGGCCGCCGCCGCGCGCAGGTCCTCGATCCGCGCGTTCGTGCAGGAGCCGATGAAGACGCGGTCGACCGAGATGTCCTGCATCGCCGTTCCCGGCTCGAGGCCCATGTAGATGAGCGCGCGCTCGGCGGCGAGCCGCCGGTCTGGATCCTCGTACGCGGCCGGATCCGGCACGCGGTCGGTGACTGAGACGACCATCTCCGGGTTCGTGCCCCAGGTGACCTGAGGGGCGAGCTCGGCGATGTCGATCGCGAACTCGGTGTCGTAGGTGGCCTCGGGATCGGAGACGAGCGTGCGCCAGTCGTCGAGCGCCTGCTCCCACGCGGCTCCGCTTGGCGCTGCGGGCCTGCCTTCGAGATAGGCGAAGGTCGTCTCGTCCGGCGCGATCATCCCGGCGCGCGCACCGGCCTCGATCGACATGTTGCAGATCGTCATCCGGTTCTCCATCGACAGGCCGCGAATCGCCGGGCCTGTGTACTCGAGCACGTGGCCGATCCCGCCGGCGACGCCGAGCCGGCCGATCGCGCCGAGGATCATGTCCTTCGCCGTCACGCTCGGCGGCAGCTCGCCGTCGAACCGGACCCGCATCGTGAGCGGCCGCTTTTGAGGCAGGCACTGGGTCGCGAGGACGTGCTCGACCTCGGACGTGCCGACGCCGAACGCGAGGGCGCCAAAGGCTCCGTGGGTGGCGGTGTGGCTGTCCCCGCAGACGATCGTCATGCCCGGCTGCGTCAACCCGAGCTCCGGGCCGATCACGTGGACGATTCCCTCACGGCCGCTGCCGGTCGCGAACAACGGGACGCCGAACTCCTCGCAGTTGCGGCGCAGGGCGTCGAGCTGCGCCTTGGCGAGCGGATCGGTGACGGGCCCTTCCTCGGTCGGGACGTTGTGGTCCATGGTCGCGAGCGAGAGGTCGGGCCGCCGGACGCGCCGCTCCGCGAGCCGGAGCCCGTCGAACGCTTGTGGGGAGGTGACCTCGTGGATCAGGTGCAGGTCGACGAACACGATCGCCGGCTCGGCCTCGGGCTCGGCCACCAGGTGGCGCTCCCAGATCCGCTCGAACAGGGTCTTCGCCATCGCGGATCATGCTAGCCAAGCCGGTGTAACAAATACAGTGAGCGCGTGGAGTTCCGCCGTGTCCCGTCGCTTCCGCCGTACGTGTTCGCGGTGACGGAACAGCTGAAGCTGGAGCTGCGGCGAGCGGGGAGCGACGTGATCGACCTCGGCTTTGGCAACCCCGACCTCCCCTCGCCGGAGGTGGCGGTGGAGAAGCTCGCCGAGGCGGCCGCGAAGCCACACAACCACCGCTACTCGACGAGCCGCGGCATCCCGAAGCTGCGCAAGGCGATCTGCGACCTGTACCGGGATCGCTTCGGCGTCGACCTCGATCCCGAGACGCAGGCGGTCGCGACGATCGGCGCAAAGGAAGGACTTGCGCACCTGATGTGGGTGCTCGTCGAGCCCGGCGATACGGCGGTCGTCCCCGCGCCCGCGTATCCGATCCACATCTACGCGCCGATCCTTGCCGGCGCGAGCGTGATCCAGGTCGAGCTCGGCGCGTCGAATGACGAGCTCTTCGACCACATCCTCGATGCGTTCGAGCGATCGCAGCCGTCCCCGCGCGCCCTGATCGTCTCGTTCCCGCACAACCCGACGACGCGCGTGGTCGACCTCGCGTTCATGGGGCGGCTCGTCGAGCTCGGCCGCGAGTACGAGACGCTCGTCGTGCACGACTTCGCCTACGCCGACGTCTCGTTCGACGGCTATCTGCCGCCCTCGATTCTCCAGGTGCCCGGCGCCGCCGACGTGGCGGTCGAGACGTACTCGATGACGAAGTCGTTCTCGATGGCAGGCTGGCGCGTCGGCTTCGCGCTCGGCAACGCGCCGGCGCTCGCTGCGCTGGCGCGCCTCAAGTCCTATCTCGACTACGGCACTTTCCAGCCGATCCAGATCGCCTCGATCGTGGCGCTGAACGAGGCCCGCGACTATCCGGCCGAAGCGTGCGAGATCTACCGCAGCCGGCGTGACGTCCTCTGCGACGGGCTCGAGCGCATCGGCTGGCACGTCGAGCGCCCGCTCGGGACGATGTTCGTCTGGGCGCCGATCCCGGAGGCCTACCGGGAGCTCGGTTCGCTCGAGTTCGCCGTCAAGCTGACGCGAGAGGCGCACGTCTCGGTCAGCCCCGGCGTCGGGTTCGGTCCGGGCGGCGAGGGGTTCGTCCGCTTCGCGCTCGTCGAGAACGAGCAGCGGATCGCGCAGGCGGTGCGCGGCATCCGCCGGGCGCTGCCGGAGCTCGCCGCGAGCGTGAGCCCGGTCTAGGCGGCTGCTTCGCGGCTCTGAGCCGCTGCTCGGCTCGTCTCGAGCCAGCGATCGACAGCGGTTGCACAGCGGCGGCCCTCGGCGATCGCCCACACGATCAGCGACTGCCCGCGGCGGGCGTCTCCGGCCGCGAAGACACCCTCGACGCTCGTGGCGTACACGGGCGCTCGGACGTTTCCGCGCGCGTCGGCTTCGACCTGGAAAGCCTCGAGCACGCGGGGCTCGGGGCCGACGAAGCCCATGGCGAGCAGGACGAGGTCGGCGGGCCGCTCCTCCTCCGTGCCGGCGATGAGGTCGAACGGCGGCACACCGCTGTTCTCCGTCCAGTGGATCCTCTCGACGCGGCCGTTGCTCCCCGAGAGGACGGTCGTCGAGACTGCGAAGTCACGCTCGCCACCCTCCTTGAGCGCGTAGGACGTGCGGAGCTTCATCGGCCAGGTCGGCCAGGGGGTGAGGTCGTCCGGCCGCCGTGCGGGCGGCTCGCCGACGAGCTCGATCTGCGTCACCGACGCGGCGCCCTCGCGATGCGCGTTCCCGACGCAGTCGGCGCCGGTGTCGCCGCCGCCGATCACGATCACGTGCTTGCCGGCTGCCGTGATCGCGTTCACCGGCGCGGGCGGTGCGCCGACGACCTGCGGCCCGAGCTCGCGCGCCACCCAGCGGTTGCGCTGGTACAGGTACTCCATCGCAAAGTGCACGCCGTCGAGCTCCCGGCCGGGAACGGGGAGGTCCCGCGGCACCCTCGAGCCGACGGCGAGGACGACCGCGTCGTGCTGCTCTCGCAGCTCCTCGGCGGTGACGTCGTTGCCGACGTCGACGCCGTAGCGGAAGACGACGCCCTCGGCCTCGAGTTGCTGCACGCGCCGTTCGACGAGCCACTTCTCGATCTTGAAGTCGGGCACGCCGAAGCGCACGAGACCGCCTCCGGCCTCGTCGCGCTCGTAGACCGTGACCGCGTGGCCGACACGCGCGAGCTGCTGCGCGCAGGCGAGCCCGGCCGGGCCGGCGCCGACGACTGCCAAGCTCCGGCCGCTGCTCGAGCGGGCGGGCTGCGGGACGACCCAGCCCTCGTCCCAGGCGCGATTCACGATCGCCACCTCGATCTGCTTGATCGTCACCGCATTTCCCTCGTTGATCTCGAGGACGCAGGCGGCCTCGCATGGCGCCGGGCAGAGGCGGCCCGTGAACTCGGGAAAGTTGTTCGTCCGATGGAGCTGCTCGATCGCCTCGCCCCAGCGGTCGCGGTAGACGAGGTCGTTCCACTCGGGGATCAGGTTGCCGAGCGGGCAGCCGTGGTGGCAGAACGGGACGCCGCACTCCATGCAGCGCGCGCCCTGCTCCTGCAGCACCGGCAGCTCGACCGTGCCCATGAACTCGCGGAAGTCGCCGACCCGCTCGCGGGGATCGCGCTCGGGCTGCTCGACCCGCCGGTACTTGAGGAAGCCGCCGAGCTTGCCCACTGCTTACGCGGCCTCCTCGGACTCGGTCGTGACGAACCCGCTGCCCGTCGACATCGGATGGTCGCCCCTCGCCTCGACGTCGTCGGCGAGGGCGCGCTTGTAGTCGTGCGGCATCACCTTGATGAACTTCGGCACGGCATTCGTCCAGTCGGCGAGGAGTCGCGCGGCGACGGCCGAGCCGGTGCGCGCTGCGTGCTCTTCCACGAGCGCACGGACTTCGTCTGCGTCGTCGTCGCTGAGCCCCTCGAACCCTACGAGCTCCGCGTTGCAGCGGCCCTTGAACTCGCCGTCCTCGCAGAGCACGTAGGCGATGCCGCCACTCATGCCGGCCGCGAAGTTTCGACCGGTAGGACCGAGCACGACGACGCGGCCGCCCGTCATGTACTCACAGCCGTGGTCGCCGATTCCCTCAACGACGGCGCAGGCGCCTGAGTTGCGGACGGCGAACCGCTCGCCGGCCAGGCCGCGGAAGTACGCCCTGCCGGCGGTCGCGCCGTACAGAACGGTGTTGCCGATGATCACGTTCTCCTCGGCGGTGAACGCGGAGCCGTCGGGCGGCCGCACCGCCAGGACGCCGCCGGAGAGGCCCTTGCCGACGTAGTCGTTCGCGTCGCCGATCAGTGTCAGCTCGATCCCCGGCGCGAGCCAGGCGCCGAAGGACTGGCCGGCGGAACCGCGCAGCGTGAATCGGATCGATCCGGGCGGCAGCCCCGCCGCTCCATGTGCCTTCGTGACCGTGTGCGAGAGCAAGCCGCCGACGGTGCGGTTGACGTTGCGCACGTCGAGCTCGGCCTCGACCGGCGTGCCGTCGTCGATCGCGGGTCGCGCCTGCTCGATCAGCTGCCAGTCGAGCGCGTCCGCGAGCGGTGAGGTCTGCGGGCGGACGCGCCGGACGGCTACGTCGGCGGGAACGTCGGGCGCTTGCAAGAGCGCCGAAAGATCGAGGCCGCGCTCCTGCCAGCGCTCGATCGCCTCGTCGGCCTCGAGCAGGTCGACCCGGCCGACGAGATCGTCGAACTGCCTGACGCCGAGCCGCGCCATGATCCGGCGAGCCTCCTCGGCGACGAAGAACATGAAGTTGACGACGTGCTCGGGCTCGCCCGCGAAGCGCTTGCGCAGCTCTGGGTCCTGGGTCGCGATCCCGACCGGGCAGGTGTTGAGATGGCAGGCGCGCATCATCACGCAGCCCGTCGCGATCAGCGGCGCCGTCGCGAAGCCCATCTGGTCGGCGCCGAGGAGCGCGGCCACGACGACGTCCCGGCCGGTCTTCAGCTGGCCGTCCGTCTGCACCCAGATCCGCGAGCGCAGGTCGTTCAGCACGAGTGTCTGCTGTGTCTCCGCGAGACCGATCTCCCAGGGAGCGCCCGCGAACAGGATCGACGAGAGCGGCGAGGCGCCCGTGCCGCCGTCATGTCCCGAGATCAGCACGTGGTCGGCGTTGGCCTTGGCCACGCCAGCGGCCACGGTTCCGACGCCGACCTCCGAGACCAGCTTCACGGAGACGCGCGCGTCCGGATTCGCGCAGCGGAGGTCGTAGATCAGCTGCTTGAGATCCTCGATCGAATAGATGTCGTGGTGCGGCGGCGGTGAGATCAGGCCGACGCCCGGAGTGGTGAGCCGCACGCTCGCGATGTAGCGGTCGACCTTGTGCCCCGGCAGCTGGCCGCCCTCGCCCGGTTTGGCGCCCTGCGCCATCTTGATCTGCAGCTCGTCCGCGTTCGCGAGGTAGTGCGCGTTGACGCCGAAGCGGCCGGACGCCACCTGCTTGATCGCCGAGCGCCGCGAATCACCGTTCGAGTCCGCGATGTACCGACTCGGGTCCTCGCCGCCCTCGCCCGTGTTCGAGCGGCCGCCGAGCCTGTTCATGGCGACCGCCAGCGTTTCGTGCGCTTCCCGCGAGATCGAGCCGAGCGACATCGCACCCGTGGCGAAGCGCTTCACGATCTCTTGCGCGGGCTCGACCTCTTCGATCCGGACGCCTCCGTCGGGCGCCTCGCGGAACCGCATCAACCCACGAAGCGTCGAGCGGCGCGCCGAGTCGTCGTTGACGAGCCGGGCGTACTCCTCGTAGGTCTCGTAGCCGCCGTGCCGGACCGCGTGCTGAAGGAGTGCGATCGTCTCCGGGTTCCACTGGTGGTGCTCGCCGTCGCGCCGCCAGGCGTAGAGGCCCGTCACCGGCAGCAGGCGGTCGTGCGTCCCCGGGTAAGCCCGCGCGTGCCGGCCGAGCGTGTCAGTGGCGAGTAGCTCGATCCCGATGCCGCCAATCCGCGAGGCCGTGCCCGTGAAGTGGCGGTCGACGAGCTCGCGGGAGAGCCCGATCGCCTCGAAGACCTGCGCGCCGCAGTACGACGGGATCGTCGAGATGCCCATCTTCGAGATCGTCTTCAGCAGGCCCTTGGCGATCCCCTTGGTCGCGCGGCGCTGGGCGTCGTCCTTCGTCATCCCGGGTGGGAGCAGATCGAGGTCGACGAGCTCGGCGAGCGTCTCGAGCATGAGGTATGGGTTGACCGCGGCGGCGCCATAACCGACGAGCGCGGCCACGCTGTGAACGCTGCGCGGCTCCCCGGACTCCACGATCAGCCCCGCCTGCAGCCGCGTTCCTTGGCGCACCAGATGGTGGTGCAGCGCCGAGACTGCGAGCAGCGGCGGGATCGGGGCGCGCTCGGGCCCGACAGCGCGATCGGAAAGGACGAGGATGTTCGCGCCGCCGGCCAGGGCCTCGTCGGCCTCCGCGCAGATGCGCTCGACGGCCGGCTCGAGCGCCGACGGACCGCCCGCGACCGACCAGGTCGTGTCGATCGTGTGGGCGCTGAAGATGTCCGAGTCGATCTGGCGGAGCCGCTCGAGCTCCTCGTCGCGCAGGATTGGATTCGCGATCACGAGCTGGCGCGCATGCTCCGGGGTCTCGTCGAGCAGGTTCCGCTCCGAGCCGACGCTGGCCTCGACGCTCATCACGACCGCCTCGCGGATCGAGTCGATCGGAGGGTTCGTCACCTGCGCGAACAGCTGCTTGAAGTACGAGTAGAGCAGCGGCCGCCGGTCGGACAGGACCGCCAGAGGCGAGTCGTTGCCCATCGACGAGATCGCCTCCTCCGCATTCCGCGCAAGGGGAGCGAGGATCACCTTCATGTCCTCCTGCGTGTAGCCGAACGCGAGCTGGCGGCTGCGCAGGGATTCGGCGGGCGGCTCGAGGCACGGCCGCGCGGGCAGGTCGTCGAGCCTGACGACCTCGTTCCGGTACCACTCG
>JANMJY010000286.1:0-1553 GCA_031371615.1 Actinomycetes bacterium
GTGATGCCGACGTGACCGGTGTGCTCTTCGACGGCGTCCATCACCGTCTCCACCCGGTCACGCACGACGATCGCTTCCACCTTCGTCATGAAGCCTCCTAGCAGTCGTAGTAGAGGCCGAACTCGGCCGGATGGGGGCGAAGCCGGACGACGTCGACCTCGTGCTCGCGCTTCCAGTCGATCCACGTGCGGATCAGGTCCTCGGTGAAGACGCCGCCGCGGAGCAGGAACTCGTGGTCTGCCTCGAGCGCGTCCAGCGCCTCGCCGAGCGAGCCCGGCACCTGCGGGACATCGTGGCCGGCGTCCTCGAAGAGGTCGTAGTCGGCCGGGGCGCCCGGATCGAAGCCGCGCTGGATCCCGTCGAGGCCGGCCATCAGCATCGCCGAGAACGCGAGGTACGGGTTCGCGGCCGCGTCGGGGCAGCGGAACTCGATCCGCTTGGCCTTGGGCGAGTCGGAGTACATCGGGATCCGGATGCAGGCCGAGCGGTTGCGCTGCGAGTAGACGAGGTTGACCGGAGCCTCGTAGCCGGGCACGAGGCGCCGGTACGAGTTCGTCGTCGGGGCGCAAAACGCGAGCAGCGCCGGCGCGTGCGCGAGCAGGCCGCCCACGTAGGAGCTGGCGAGCTGGGAGAGGCCGGCGTAGCCGGACTTGTCGGCCATCAGCGGCGTCCCTTCCTTCCAGAGGGACTGGTGGCAATGCATCCCGGAGCCGTTGTCGCCGAAGAGCGGCTTGGGCATGAACGTGACCGACTTGCCGTGGGCGCGGGCGACGTTCTCGACCACGTACTTGTAGGTCATGACCTGATCGGCCATCTTGGTCAGCGAGTCGAAGCGCAGGTCGATCTCGCACTGGCCCCCGGACGCCACCTCGTGGTGGTGGAACTCGCACGCGATCCCGAGCCGCTCCAACGTCAGCACCATCGCGGTCCGCAGATCGTGCAGCGAGTCGTGCGGCGCCGTCGGGAAGTAGCCCTCCTTCGGCCGCGACGTGTAGCCGAGGCCCGGCTTGCCGGAGTTCCAGAAGCCCTCCGAGGAGTCGACCTTGTAGTGCGCCGCGTTTGGCCCCAGCTCGTAGCTGACCTCGTCGAAGACGAAGAATTCGCACTCGGGGCCGACGAAGCAGGTGTCGGCGATCCCGGTCGAGCGGAGGTAGTCCTCTGCGCGCTTGGCGACCTGGCGCGGATCGCGCGAATAGCCCTCATGCGTGATCGGGTCGGCGATCTCGCAGATCAACGACAGCGTCGCCGCCTCGGTGGCCGGGTCGAGGATCGCCGAGGTGGGATCGGGCAGCAGCAGCATGTCCGACTCGGAAATCCCCTGCCAGCCGCGGATCGACGAGCCGTCGAAGCCGAGCCCGTCCTCGAACGCGCCGGCGTCGAGGGCCCGCAACGGCAGCGTCATGTGCTGCCACGTGCCGAGCAGGTCGCAGAACTTCAGGTCGACCATCGAGACCCGCGTCTCGGCAGCCCACTCGAGCGCCTCACGTGCGTCCGGCCGCGTTTCGCTCCCGTTGGCGAGGTAGTGCTTGCTCTCCAACTCCGACATCTCCGCT
>JANMJY010000116.1:0-14366 GCA_031371615.1 Actinomycetes bacterium
CCCTGACTTCGGCGCAAGGTGAGCATCCGCAGAAGCGGATGCTCACCGCGCAAGACCCCTAAAGGGGCCGCTTCGCGCCCGACGCGGTCCCCTCACCAACGTGATCAGGAGGCCGATGAGTACGAGGTCGCGGGCGAGCACGAGCCCGGAAACGAGTGGATCGAGCTCGCGCACGAGATCCCAGTAGCGCGACGGGAACCAGAGCTGGGTCAGTCCGAGGCCGGCCAGGAGGAGCCACGAAGCTCGTAGCCCTCGCAGCCCGCCGACGAGCGCCACGACGGGCACAAGCCAGATCAGGAACTGCGGCGACAGCACCTTCCCGAGCGCGACGAAGGCAACGAGCGCAGCCGCACTCCACCGCACCAGCTCCTCGGCGGAGGCGGGCCGGCGCAGCCAGATCCAGACGAGCGCACCGAGCTGGACGACGCTGAGGAGAACGGCGGCGGCCCACGTGCCCGCCCCGTACAGGTTCTGCGAGCCGTACCCGGAGCGCATCTCGACGTGGAGCCCGAGCAGGTGGTGGGCGGCGAGGTAGAACGCTGCGCCGAGGCTTTCGATCTGGAGCGGTCGTGAGAGCTGGCGGCCGATGCTGTGGGCGACGCCACCCGGTGCCGCGACCAGGAAGGGGAGGAAGACGAGGGCGACGACCCCGGCCGCCACCCCAAGGCACACGAGCGCCTCCCGGCGTCCGCGACGGCGCCAGACGTAGGCGGCGGCGAGCGGGACGAGCACCGCTGGATAGAGCTTCACGGCGACGGCTGCGCCGATCACGCCGAACCCGAGCCGGTCGCGGCGATGGACGAGCGCCGCGAGCGCGCCGACGACGAGAGCGGCCGGGTAGAGGTCGAAGCGCGTGAGGACGACCGAGCCGAGCAGAAGCGGGAAGCCGGCGACGAGGGCGAGCGCCGCCGCGGTTCGCGCGCGCGAGGCGCGCAGCCCTGCCAGCGTGACCGCTGCGAGCAGCACCGCCGCGGCACCGCACGCCGCCATCAGCCACTCGAAGGCGCCACGGAAGCCGTTCTGGTCGTCGCTCAGCAGCGCCGGCAGCGCGAACGCGGGGAGCGCCCCGGGCGGGTACTCCGGCTTGAAGTCGCGGTAGGGCACCCCGCCCGACTCGATCGCGTTCCCGTAGCCCTCGTACACCGGGA
The DNA here is from genome assembly GCA_031371615.1 of Actinomycetes bacterium. Lineage (GTDB taxonomy): Bacteria > Actinomycetota > Thermoleophilia > Gaiellales > Gaiellaceae > Gaiellasilicea. Next base: position 1,149 of record JANMJY010000116.1, read on the forward strand.
TGTCGACGATCTCGTGCTCGTCGTACCAGCCGGTGTGCAGCAGGCCCCACGAGACGAGGAAGAGCGCGACCGCCAGCGCGGCCGCGACCTCAGTGAACCGGCGCGACGCGGGCACGGGCCGAGAGCACGGCGAAGGCGACAAAGGGGAAGAACCACGGGATGTAGAGGTAGAACCAGTGCATCAGCACGACCTCGAACCCGATCAGGACGGCAGCCGTCAGCGCAGCGAGCTGCAGGATCGACTTCCGGCGCGGCACGAACGCGACCAGCACGGCGCCGCCGACGAGGAGCACCTGGAGCACCTGCTGGACGATGTGGAGGTCGGGCACCCCCGCGGCGTGGTACTGGCCCCAGCCCCAGAGCGAGAAGGGCGAATCGCGGTCGAGCTGGAAGCCGAACGTCCGCTCACCGAACACGCGGGCAGCTTGAAGCGGGTCGGGCTCGAGCAGGAGGACGAGGAACGCTGCGACCGTGGCGCCCGCGAACGAGAGCGCGGCGCGGCGTGCCGTCGGCGCCCGCCAGCCGTCCGGGTAGGAGAGCCACAGGGGCGCGAGCAGCAACGCGGCGAACTTCGTCCACCCCGCGAGCGCGACCGCCGCGCCGCGAGCCCACGCCGAGGAGGCGAGCCAGAAGCCCCAGATCAGGAGTGCGGGCATGATCGTGTCGTTCGTGTTCGAGTTCGACGCGTAGAGCGTGAAGGGATACGCGGCCCAGGCGAAGGCAAGCGTCGCGCCGAGCCGAGCTCCGCCGAAGCGGCGTCCGACGAGCGCGAGCCCGAGCAGGCAGAGCGCGTCGAAGAGCAACGATGTCGCATGCGCGGCCCAGAGCTCGTCCCATTTTCCGGACCAGCCGAACGCGGCGTAGCCGGGCAGGTAGACGAGATACGAGACCGGCCCGTACGTGTCGCCGCGCGGGTTCGCCGCCTCGCAGTGGCCGTTGGTCTGGATCCGCTCGCGGATCTCGCCCTCCGCGTCGGCGGCCCCGCAGGGCTTCTGTGGATCCTCGATCGGCATGTGCCCGTACGGCATCTCGCCGTTGGCGATTCGCTGCGCGCCCACGACTCCGGCAAAGCCGACATCGATGACGCTGCGCTTCGCCTCGAGGTTCAGGCCGACGCGAAAGCCGCCCAGGAAGACGGCTGCACCGGCCAGGAGCCAGATCGGCCAAACCGGTAGCGAGGCGCGCGGCGGGCGATCCCGGGCGGCGATCCAGACGCAGCGCGCGAGCAGGTAGAGCAGGGGCGGATAGGCGAGCGGCACGCTCCAGAAGATCTGGCCATGGTTGAAGAGGCGGAGCGAGACCGAGAAGGAGAGCAGGGCGAGCAGGTCGAGGTTGCGAAGCGAGAACGGGCGCCGCAGGTTCGCGAGGCCGAGGAGAAAGGCGGCGCAGAACCCGAGCCAGAGCCACAGCCCGTTGATCGTCTTGCCGCCGAAGGCGCCCGCGCCACCACGCGCCATCGTCCAGGCGACCTGTGGCCCGGTCCAGGCCTCGTGCACCGTGCCGGAGCGGTCGTCCACCTTCCCGAGCACGATTTGCCCCGCCTCGCCCGACCAGGCCTTCACGATCCACTCGTCTGTCGCCGGCCGGTACTCGGCGTCGGTCTGCGGCTTGGGCGGATAGCGGTCGAGCCAGTCGGCGACCTTGGGGAAGCGCAGGAGGATCTCCGTGGCCTGCTGCTTCGTCAGCCGCGCGGCCCCCGCGGGCGGCACGAACGGCACCTCGACGAGCCGTCCCTGCTCGTCGTAGACCGGCTCGGCCGGTACGGTCGCCGCCCGAGCCGTCCCCGCCAGTGCGAGGGCGACCCCGAGCGCTGCTAGCGCCCGAAGGACCAGAGCTTGTTTCCCACGAAGTTCAGCGGGGTGACGAGCACGATCGCGGCGGCCTGGGCGAGGAGCTTCCCGAGGCCGAGCTCGACGAGCAGATAGAGAACGAACAGGTTCGCTCCGAGAGCGAACGTCGAGACGACGAAGAAGCGGAGCCCCTGGTAGCCCACATGGCCGCGCTGGTGCCGGAACGTCCAGAGCCGGTTCCACGTGTAGTTGCTCGTCACCGCCACCAGGAACGAGCCGGTGGCCGCGAGCAAATAGTGCAGGCCCACGCCACGAACGAGTACCGCGTAGACGCCGAGATTGACGACGAACCCGCTCAGGCCGACCGCGCAGAAGCGGCCAAGTTGAAGCCAGTTCTGGGGCCGGCCGAGCGCCCCGCGCGTGCGGGCGAGCGCGACTGAGCCGCGTGGGGCTGAGGAACGCTGCATCGGCGCGACGACCCTAGCAGCGGGCTAGAAGGGAATCACGAGTCCCTAGCGGGGGCGCGGCTCGTCGAACCCGGCCGCACCGACGAGCGGGACGAACCGGCAAGGGACCGACCGTGCAGCCTCGGGGCCGTCTGGCCCGCGCTCGACGACCTCGAGCCACTGGTCCCGCAGGGTGCCGACCGGGACGACGATGCGACCGCCCACTGCGAGCTGAACGTAGAGCGTGTCCGGGACGGCGGGGGCAGCTGCCGCGACCGCGATCCCGTCGAACGGTGCGCGCTCGGGCACCCCCAGCGAGCCGTCACCAACTCGAACCTCGACCCGGTCGTAACCCGCCCGCGCGAGCGTCTCGCGCGCCCGCTCCGCCAGTTCCGGCACGCACTCGATCGTCACGACCTCGCTCGCGATCTCCGCCAGTATCGCGGCCTGGTAGCCCGAACCGGTGCCCACGTCCAGGACACGAGCGCCCGGCCCGAGCTCGAGTGCCGCGCAGATCGTCGCGACCATGAACGGCTGCGAGATCGTCTGGCCACGACCGATCGGAAGCGCGCGATCGTCGTAGGCGTCGCGGCGCAGGTCCTCCGGGACGAACCGCTCGCGCGGCACGGCGGCGATCGCGGCGAGCACCCGGTCGTCGCCGATGCCACGCCGACGCAGGAATCCCGCCAGCTCCTGGCCTGTCCTCATTCGCGCGCGGGCGGGCGCGCGTAATTCGGCAGCGCCACGCCGAAGTGCTCGAGCACCGCGGGCATCACCTCGACGATCGAGCCCGGGAGCGATTCCAGCCCGACCGTGAGCATCGGCACCTCGGAGTCACCGGTCAGCAGCGACCCGTGCGAGCCGCCGCCCGAGTGGTGCCGGCCGGCGAGGTCGGCGAACTCCCAGCCGGCGGCGGCGGAAACGATCAGCTCACCGGCGTTCGGGTTCGCGAGCGCGGCCCAGGCGCGCTCCAGCCCCTGCGGATGGTCGAGGATCGCGGTGTCGCCGCTCGTCCCGTCCGGCGTGAACCGCAGCTCCTCGCCCTCCCGGCGGGCAACCGCCTGCTCGCCTTCGCGGTACAGGACGACGTCGACGCCGCCATGGCCGTCCAGTCTCGCGGCCAGCTCGCCCGCGTCACCGTCCCCGTACACCATCCCCGCGCGGTTGGACGCAGTGACGATCGCTTCCGGGAAGCTGTCCTCGAGCCGCTCCACCCGATCCACTTGCGTCTGGCCGTGGTCGGAGCACAGGATGACGGCGTAGCGCTCCAGGAACTGGTCCGGCCCACCCGCGGCCTCGATCAGCCCGCCGACGGCGTCGTCGCAGCGGGCCAGTGCAGCGTGGGCGGCGTCCGGTCCCTGGGCGTGAGAGGCGTAGTCGTAATCGGAGAGGTAGAAGACAAGGAAGTCGAAGCCGTCGCGCGTGACGAGCCAGCGGCCGACGGCAGCCGCGTAGGCATCGATCGACCCCCGCGGCCGGTTGCGCACCGACAGCGGTGCGCCGGTGACGTCGGACTCGAACAGGTTGTAGAAAAAGAGCTTCTTCGGCCCGTGCGTGGGACGGGTGAGCACCGGGACGCGCCGCGTCGGCTTGTGCTCGGTGCGCCCGCGATAGCAGGTGATGTTCACCGCGGCGGCCGTCAAACCGGCGTCCCCGAGCGCCTCGTACACCGTGACTGCGCTCTGGCTCAGGTGGCTGTCGTTGAGCCCGTAGACCGTGTCGATCAGGGACTGCCTCGTGCCCGCCGCTCGGACGGCCCCGAAGGACGAGCCGTACTCGACCAGACGCTGCTCGCCGCGGTGGTACCAGACCAGATGCGGGATCTCGTGCACGTTTGGATGCGCGCCGGTTGCGAGCGAAGAGAGACAGACCGGGGTCAGCGACGGAAAGGTGGAGATTGCCCGGCGGTAGCGCCCGTTCTCGGCGAGCAGGGCAAGTGCGGGAGCGGTGCGGCGCTCGAGCGTGTCCTCGAGCATCGACGGCGTCAATCCGTCGATAACGACCAGGATCAGCGCTTTGGCGCGGGTTGTCTCAGTCCTTGGCAAGAGTGCGCAGGCCCGCATAGCGCTCGGCCTGGGTGCGGCGAAGCCGGACCGCCAGGAACGGCAGCGCGACCGCTTCGAGGTAACCGGCGACCGGGACGAACGCGAGACCGGCGAGCCCCACCGCGACTGCGGCGACGATCAAGGCGAGCCCGGCACGCGTGCCGCCGCGACGGAGAGCCCCGGCGACGATGATCACTGCGCCGGCAGCGCCCAGCAGGCCCCCGGCTCCACCGGCGACGAACTCGGTCCAGTCGTCGACGAACGTCCCGACGAGAGCCCCTGCGGCGCCGGCGAGCACCACCGCCGCACCGCGCCCGAGCGGCGTCGCGGAGAGCAGCCCCGCGAACAGCGTGCCGAGCGCGATGCCGAGGCCGAGCGCGAGCCCGATCGTGTACCAGTCGCCCATCCCCCGCAGTCTAGTTTCGACGAAGCGTTTTCTGGACATACAACAGCCGACCCGCGCTGCCCCGCTTTGACTCAGGAGGACGAACTATCGTGACTGACGCCGACCGGCCGCTGCTTGTGTTCTTCTGGTCTGAGCGCTCGGGCCCCGCCCGGCGGATGGAGAGCCTGCTGGCCCACCTGGAGCGCAAGGAGCGCGACCGTCTGCGTGTGCGTCGCGTCGACGTGGACGCGAACCCCGAGCTTGCGGAGCGCTTCAAGGTCGACGTCGTGCCGACACTCGTCCTGGTCAAGGACAAGAAGGCCGTCTCGCGGCTCGACGGCCGCACGAGCGCGCCGCGGATCGAGGCGATGCTCGAGCCGCACCTGCCCGAGCTCGCCGTCGCGTAAAACCGGTTCCTCCTTCCATGCGTAGGTCGAGGGTGACGGCCCGGAGCGGGCGCGTCCAACGACGACGAATGGAGGCAGGGGATGGGGAAGCTCGCAGTCAGGGGACTTGTGCTGACGGCGGTGATCGGACTACTCGGGCTGGGCTCGTACGCGCTGGCGGGCGGCGGGTCGAAGCACTTCAACGGGGATCCGATGATCGGGTATCAGGAGAACCCGGACGTCTCGACAGTTGCGACTGGCTCCTTCGACGCACAGCTGTCGAAGGACGGCAAGTCGATCCATTACGTGCTCAGCTACTCCGGGCTCGAGGGAACCGTCACCCAGTCACACGTCCACTTCGGGAAGACCGCGGTCAACGGCGGGATCTCGTTCTGGCTCTGCGAGACCGCGACCAACCCGTCTCCGTCTGCCAGCACGCCGACCTGCCCCACGCCCGGCGGAACTGTTGAAGGCGACATCACAGCGGCCGAAGTGATCGGGCCGGTTGCCCAGGGCATCGAAGCGGGCAACCTCGCCGAGATCCTCGCCGCGATGCGCGCCGGGCATGCCTACGCCAACGTCCACTCGACCAAGTGGCTCGGCGGCGAGATCCGCGCACAACTCAACGACGACCACGGCGACCACGACGGCGGCGGGGACGACGACTAGGAGGAGAGGCCGGACTCCAGGCGCGCGATCACGTCGAGCGTGAACGCAGCCGCCCGCGCCCCGTCGACGACGCGATGGTCGAACGTGACCGAGACGTTTCCGACACGCCGCACGGTGATCACGTCGTCGCGGACGACGGGGCGCGGGCCGATCCGGTGGATCCCGAGAATGCCGACCTCGGGGTGGTTGACGAGCGGCGTCACGAGCAGACCGCCGAGTTTGCCCGCGCTCGTGACCGTGAACGTGCCGCCCCTGAGCTCCTCCGGCTTCAGCGTCCCGCCGCGGGCCGCCTCGGCGAGCCGCTCGACCTCGGCAGCGAGCTGCTCCAGCGACGCGGAGTCGCAGTCGCGTACCACCGGCACCACGAGCCCCTGGTCTGTCTGCACGGCGACGCCGAGGTCGTAGCGCTCGAGGTACAGGATCTCGTCGCCCTCGAAGCGCGCGTTCAGCTCGGGGTACTCGACCAGGGACTCCGCGACCGCCTTGAGCGTGAGCGGCAGCAGCTGCTTGACGTCCACGTCCGTGAAGTCGCACTCCTCGACGAACGTCACCGCCGGGACCTCGCGGTGCGCCTTCGTCAGGTGCTCGGCAATCTGCCGCCGCACCCCGCGCACAGGCTCGCGCCGCCCCTCGGAGGGCTTGTGTTGCTTCAACACAAGCCGCTCTCCACCCGCATTGCGAACGTCGTCCTCCGTGATGCGGCCGTTCGTTCCCGTGCCGCTCAGCCGCGCGAGATCCACCCCGAGCTCCTGGGCGATCCGGCGCACGATCGGAGTCGCCTGAATACGACTTTGTGTTGAAACAACACTTTCTCTCTTCGGCGTGGCGGCCGGTGTGGCCTTCGGCTCGGCGGCGGCGGGAGGCTCGACGCCGTCGCCGCCGATGACGACGAGCACCGTGCCGACCGGGACGATCTCGCCCTCGGCCACCAGGATCCGCGACACGGTCCCGGCGGCGGGCGAAGGGATCTCGACGGTCGTCTTGTCCGTCTGGATCTCGACGAGCGGGTCGTCCTCGGCGAGCTCCTGACCTTCGGTCACGAGCCAGCGGGCGACCTCGCCTTCGGTCAGGCCCTCACCCAGGTCCGGCAGTTTGAACTCGTACGCCACGGCCGCTGAGCCTACCCGGGTACTCCGGCAACCGTGCACGCCCAGCTACTGTGGCCGGGATGACCGACTCGCACGAGCGACGCCTCGCTGACAACGAAGCCCTCTTTCGAGAGGTCAACGAGCGCATCCAGGAGCAAGCGGGCGGGCACGGAAACGACGATCACGTCTACGCCTACTTCTGCGAGTGCAGCCGGCCGGACTGCATCGAGCGGATCCACCACACGGCCGCCGAGTACGAGATCATCCGAGCCGACGGTGCGCGATTCATCCTGGTCGCCGGTCACGAGATCGAGGCGATCGAGAACGTCGTCGGAAGGATGGACGAATCGGTGGTCGTCGAGAAGCAGGGTGTCGCGGGCGATCGTGCCGAGTCGCTCGACCCGCGCGCCGCGTAGTGCTCGAGCCGCCGAGCTACCGAAGCGCGTCGTCGCGCAGCACTGCGTGCACGCCGAGCACCTCGTTGACCACCTGAGTCACGCGGAGGTCGACCACGACCGAGGCGAGCCCGAGCGCATCGGCGCGCGACACGCCGTGCTCTCGCACCATCAGGTCGAGCATCCCGTCGACCGCGATCTTGGCGGCAAGGCCGAGGTGCTCGTCGAAGCCGAAGCTCAGCCAGGCGCCGTCGAGTCGCGCGACCGGCCACTCGAGCGGCAGATCGTCGCGGACGTCGAGCGTGAGCGTCGCCTCAACGGGCGTCTCGATCGCCGTCCCAGAGACCTCGCCGTCGCCCTGGGCGGCGTGCCCGTCGCCGGCGGAGAAGAGCGCCCCGTCGACCGAGATCGGCAGGAACAGCGTCGTGCCCGCGACGAGCTCCTTGCAGTCGATGTTGCCACCGCAGCGACGCGGCGGGATCGTCGAGTGGGCGCCGGGCTCGTCCGGCGGCATCCCGAGCACGCCGAGGAACGGCGCGAGCCGCACCTCCCGCCCGGCCCCCCGGCCGACGCCGTCTCCCAGCTCCCAGTCGATCCGGTTCGGCGGCTCGCTGAAGGTGACGCCCCACGCGCCCGGAGTCACGTCGTCGATGCGCACGACGAGCGTCTGGCCGGCACGAGCGCCTCGTACCTCGACCGGTCCGGCGAGCGCGTGTCCGGTGTCGAGCTCGGGGTCGGGCCGGGCGACGTTCTCGTCGCGGCCGACTGACCAGCCCGCGTTCGGCGTCGAGATCCGGATGCCGTCACCGGGATCCACAGTCACCGCCGGCTCGAGCTCGCGCGAGAAGTGACCGCGCAGCAGCGAGACGTCGAGGAGCTCGTGCAGCGCCACTAGAAGTTCAGGAGGGTGCGCGCCGCGTCGACGACGCGGGCCACCGACGGCATGTACGCGTCCTCGATCGCCCAGTAGGGATACGGAACGTCGTAGCCGGTCACCCGCAGCACCGGCGCCCTCAGATCGAGAAGCGCCTTTTCGGCGAGGATCGCCGCGAGCTCGGCGGCGTAGCCGCACGTCCGGGGTGCTTCCTGCACGAGCACGACGCGACCGGTCTTCGCGGCGGTGGCGAGCAGCGCTTCCTCGTCGAGCGGCTTCAGCGAGCGCAGGTCGAGCACCTCGACCGATGCGTCGAGCTCGTCGGCGGCGCGTTCGCAGACGCGCACCATCGCGCCGTAGCCGACGAGGGTCAGGTCCGAGCCCGCGCGGGCGAGCCGCGCCTTGCCGAGCGGGACGACGTGCTCGCCGTCGGGAACCTCGCCGCGCTCGGTGCGGTAGACGAGCTTCGGCTCGAGGATCACGACCGGGTCGGGATCGCGGATCGCAGCGGCGAGGAGGCCCTTCGCATCGGCCGGGGTCGAGGGGATCGCGACCTTGATGCCCGGCGTGTGCACGTAGTAGGCCTCCGGCGAGTCGTCGTGCAGCTCCGGCGCCCGCACGCCGCCGCCGTAGGGCATCCGGATCGTGATCGGGAACGTCATCTTCCCGCCGGTGCGCCAGCGGTAGCGGCCGACGTGAGTGATCAGCTGGTCGAGGCACGGGTACGCGAACGCGTCGTACTGCATCTCGCAGACAGGCCGGAAGCCGGCCATGCAGAGGCCGACGGCGGAGCCGAGGATCCCCGCCTCGGCCAGCGGCGTGTCGACGCAGCGGTCGGGGCCGAAGCGGTCGCGGAGACCCGCGGTCGCGCGGAAGACGCCGCCGGCCCGGCCGACGTCCTCGCCCATGACGATCACGTTCTCGTCGCGCTCCATCTCGACGCGCAGCGCGTCGTTGACGGCCTCGACGAGGTAGAGGTCACTCACCGAGGATCCTCCGCAACTCGGCCAGATCGTGTGCGAACGAGGCCGGCGGCTCCGCGAGTGCGTGCTCGAAGAGGAGCCCGACGTCCGCCGGAGGCTCGGCCTCGGCGGCTGCGATCGCGGTGCGCATCACGGCGGCCGCGTCGGCCTTGACCGCCTGCTCGAGGTCGTCGTGCAGCACGCCCTGCCGCCGGAGATAGCCCTCGAAGCGTCCGAGGCACTCGTTCGCGCGCGCCTCCTCGACCCGCTCGGGATCGATGTACGGCTTCGGATCGTCCGCGGTCGCGTGCGGCGCGGCGCGGTACGTGACCGCCTCGATGAAGGTGGGGCCCTCGCCGGCGCGCGCGCGTGCGACGGCCTCCCGCGTGGCCTCGTGCACGGCCAGCACGTCGCCGCCGTCCACCCGCACACCGGGGATGCCGTAGCCCGCGGCCTTGTCGGCGAGCGCGTCGGCCTTCGTCTGCGCTGAGAGCGGCGTCGAGATCGCCCACTGGTTGTTGTTGCAGAGCAGGACGAGTGGCGCGCGCATCACCGCCGCGAAGTTCGCGCCCTCGTGGAAGGCGCCCTCTGAGGTCGCGCCGTCGCCGAAGAACGTCAGCGCGCAAGCGCTCTCCCCGCGGAGCCGCTTGCCCCAGGCGAGCCCGGCCGCGTGCGGCACCTGGGTCGCGATCGGGACGCAGATCGAAGCGAGGTTGTAATCGGCGGGGTTCCACCAGCCGGCGGGGTGCCCGCGCCACCAGGACAGCACCGTCGCCGCCGGCATTCCCCGCAGGAGCCCGATCGCGGACTCGCGGTAGCTCGGGAAGATCCAGTCCTCGTCCTCGAGCGCGTGGAACGCGCCGGCCTGGATCGCCTCGTGGCCCCAGAAGATCGCGTAGGTGCCGATCCGGCCCTGGCGGTGGTAGATCACTGAGCGCTCGTCGTACGTACGGAGCAGGACCATCGAGCGGTAGAGGTCGAGCAGCTCCTGCTCTCCGACGCCCTCGACCTCGCCGTCCGGGATCGAGGCGCCGTCGCCGATCACGCGGCGGAGATCGCGCTCGGCGGGAACGGTGCTCGCCATCGCGGCGCGGACTCTACCCATCAGACGAGGACGGACACGGCATCGCGCTCCGCCTCGAACACGACCTCGGTCACATCCCCGAGGTCCTCGCCGTCGAGCTGGAGCGGCAGCGGCCGATCGCAGCGCAGCTCGATGCGATCCCGATCGCGCAGCAGCACCAGCGGCATCCCAGTCCTGCCGGTGAGGACGTACCGCACCGCGCCCGGCAGGCTGCGCGGGCTCAGCGTGCGCAGGGCGAGCAGGTCGAGGCCGCCGTCGAGCCGAGTGCCGCGCGGCAGGCGCAGGGGGAGCCTGCCGACGTAGCTGTAGGGATCGGCGTTGGCGACGAGCGCGAAAGCAGCACGGCCGTGACCTTCTACCTCGAGCGCAGGCCCGAAGTGAGCTCGGTGCTCTGCGAGTGTTTTCGCGATCGTCCACGCGAACACCGCGTCGCCGGGGCGCTTGCCGTTCGCATCGCGTCCGCGCGCGTCCATCCGGCGCACCAGCTCGGCATCGAGTCCGACTCCGGCCGCGAACCCGAACCGGCGGCCGTTGGCACGGCCCAAGGAGATCCGGCGCGTCCGGCCGGCCGCGATCGCCCGCGCGGCTGCGAGCGGGTCGCGCGGCAGGCCCAACGCACGTGGGAGCACGCTCGTCCCGCCCCCGGGAACGAAGCCGAGCACGGTCTCCGGTCTGGCCCCGTTCAGCGCCTCGTTGAAGCCGCCGTCCCCGGAGAAGACGACGACCGTGTCGGTCTGCGCGTCACGCGTGAGCTCGACCGCGTGCCCGGCCCGCTCGGTGAAGACGGTCTGCTCCGCACCGAGCGCCGCCGCCACCTGCTCGGCCACCTCGGGCGTCACCCGGCTTGCGTACGGATTGACGACGAGTGTCGTCGTCACGTCGGGGTCGAGTAGCCGCGGATGCCGTCGACGAGGATCGCCGCGAAGGAGTCGGCCAGTGCGTCCGTGTCGCGGCCGGGGGTCAACCAGGTATAGGCCCAGTTCGCGGCCGAGAGCACGAGCAGCGCAGCGGCGCTCTCGTCGAGGTCGGTGCGCAGCTCGCCGTGCTCTCGGCCGTCGCGGAAGAGCGCTCGGAGCCGCTCTTCGTACCGGCGCCGCTCGGCCACGATCTGCTCCCGCCTGTCTCCCTCGAGATAGCGCCACTCGCGGATGAAGACGGTCGCCATGTCGAGCTGCTCGGCCACGACCCGCAGGTGCGCGCGCAGCGCGAGGCGGATCCGCTCGGCCGCGGCCGCGCCGTCCGGGAGTGCGTCGAGTCCGGCATGGAAGGCGGCGGCGCCCTCGCGCATCGTCTCGTAGAGCAGCTCCTGCTTGGACTCGGTCAGCGAGTAGAGCGAGCCCTTCTGCACGCCCATGGCCTCGGCGAGGTCGCCCATCGACGTGCCGTGATACCCCTTCTGCGCGAAGAGGCGGGCGGCCTGTCGGGTCAGCTCGTTTCGGCGCGTAGGGATACACTCCATGCTAACGACCGTTCGGCAGGGAGGCGAGACGATGGAAGCCCGTGAGCAGGAGTTTCGCGACTACGTCCAGGCCGGCGGCCTCGTCGAGACAGACGATTGGCTGCCGGACGAGTACCGCGCGCGGTTGATCAAGTTCATCGAGATGCACGGCAACTCGGAGCTGATGGGCGTGCTGCCGGAGCGCGACTGGATCCTGCGCGCACCGACGCTGCAGCGGAAGCTGGCGCTGACCGCGAAGATCCAGGACGAGGTCGGCCACTGCCAGCTGATCTACCGCGTCGTCGAGGATCTCGGCAAGCCGCGAGAACGCTGTCTCGACGACCTGATCTCCGGCAAGTCGAAGTTCCACAACGTCTTCCACTACCCGACGAAGAGCTGGGGCGACGTCGGCGTCATCGCCTGGCTCGTCGACGCAGCCGCGATCATCAGCCAGAAAGCGCTCCTCAAGTGCTCGTACGCACCGTACGCGCGCGTGATGAAGAAGGTTTGCTGGGAGGAGTCGTTCCACATTCTCCACGGCCGCGACACCGTGCTCGCGATGGTCACCGGCACCCCCGAGCAGCGCGAGCTCGTGCAGGAGGCGCTCACCCGCTGGTGGGAGCCGCTGATGCACTTCCACGGCACGCCGATCCCGGCGGACGAGGATCCGATGGTGATCTGGCGGATCAAGAGCCAGGGCAACGAGGAGGCGCGGCAGCAGTTCCTCGAGGGCTACGTGCCGCAGATCCTCGAGCTCGGTCTCGAGATTCCCGACCCGAAGCTGCGGCGCAACGACGCGGGCGTCTGGCAGTACACCGAGCCCGACTGGGACCGGCTGCTCGAAGTCGTCACCGGCCACGGGCCCGCCTCGCAGGAGCGGCTCGAGTTCCGCCGCCTGTCCCGCTCCGAGACCGACTGGGTCTCGAAGGTCGTCCTCGCCGAGGCCGCATGATCTGGGAGGTCTTCCGGCAGGAGCGGAAGGGGCAGCCGTTCACGCACGGCGGCTCGTTCCACGCGCCCGACCAGGCGTTCGCCGACGCGTACGCGCGCGAGTTCTACGCGCGGCGCGGGGAGTCGGTCGCACTCTGGGTGGTGCCGCGCGAGGCGATCACCGCGATCGAGGAGTTCCCGGACGAGTTCGACCTCAAGTACCGCCGCGTCGACGGCTACTCGATCAAGGCCAGGTTGAAGGAGGCGCGTGAGCGCGTAGGCTCGACGGAGCGCTCGAACGCGGAGGCGCCGGCTTTGCCGGCGTCGGAGCGGGGATGAGCAGCGCGCGGGCACAGCTACTGCTTGAGCTGGCCGACGACGAGCTGATCCTCGGCTGGCGCAACTCCGAGTGGACGGGGATCGCGCCATTCCTCGAGGAGGACGTTGCATTCTAGTCGATCGCGCAGTACGAGATCGGCCACGCGCGGGCGCTGTACGAGCTTGCCGCGCGCGAGCTCGGGACGGACGCTGACGCGCTCGCCTTCGACCGCGGGCCGGAGGAGTACCGCTGCGCGCCGCTCGTCCAGCTCCGGCTCGTGCCGGACTGGGCACGCACGATTGCGCGGCACGTCCTCTACGAGACCGCGGACGCGATCCGCATCGAGCGCCTGAAGTCGCACGAGGACGCCGAGCTCGCCGGGATCGCCGCGAAGATCGAGCGCGAGG
>JANMJY010000041.1:0-3052 GCA_031371615.1 Actinomycetes bacterium
TAGACGGTCCGGCCCTTGTAGACGGGCTTGGCGGGATTGGTCACGTCCACCGCGATGAAGCCCGAGTCCCAGTACGCGATGAAGGCCAGCTTGCCGTCGGCAGACGGTGAGGCGCTGTGGCCGTAGTTCGGGTCGGGATCACAGCCCAGTCCGGCCGCCGGCGGGGCGCCGAGGTCGTGGATCACGCCCCAGTTGGACACCTCGACGGGCTTCGAAGGGTCGGTGACGTCGATCAGGCGGAAGTCGCCGCGGCCCTGTTGATCGCGGACGCCGCTCGGGCTCGCCCCGTCGGGGTAGCCGCTCGCCGGGACGGAGGCGTAGATATAGGTCTTGCCGAGGTCGGGCCGGTGCTGGTAATCGGTCTCGTGGAGACCCCTGGCGCAGCAGCCGCTGTTCAGCCGGGCGATCTCCCGTGGATGCGCAGCGTCGGTGACGTCGAACATCTGCAGCCCACGGAAGAAGCTCGTGTCGTACCGGGAGCCGCCGCAGACCTGGATCCCAACAGCGGCGATGTCCCGACCCGCATACGGCCCATAGCGCGCGGTGAAGACATTCATGTCCTCGGCCGAGGTGCCGGCCGGATTCTGGAGCTTCGCCACCTGGATGGGATTCGCGGGATCACGAGCGTCGATTACCGCCACGCCGGACTTGTCTCCGGACGGGCAGAAACGGGAGTTCCCCGTCGCCCAGTCCGTGAAGCCCCAGTGACCGACGTACGCGTACCCCTTGTGCACCGCGACGTCCGCGTTGAAGCCGCGGTCGCCGAGGCTGTTGTGGCCGACGAGCTCCATGTTCCAGGCGGAGCCGCCCTTGTTGCCGCCCGTGTACGTCTTGTTCGACTGTGTCAGGAAGTGCTGCTCGTCCTTGAGCAGCTCATCCCCGTTCGACGGCGCGGTCAAGGCCACCGCCGCAAAGACGAGCGCCGTCGCGGCAGCGACGAGTATCCCCAGCTTCTTCATCGATCCCCTCCCCTTGTTGACGAGGGGATTGTGCGCATGGACAGGCGGCTTTTGCAAAACCCTTACCGCAGCTTCATCCCAATCCCCCTTTGTGGGGGCAACCTCTTTGCTCCCACGGACGAAGTACACGGGTACAACGACCGGAGGACCCATGATGGCTGCGGCAGAACTGACTCACCAGGAGACCGAGGTCGAGCGAATCGCACGCTGGCGTGCCGAGGAGCTCGAGCGTGCAGGCTACGAAGCGGCGGCGGCTTCGCTGCTCGCGGCTCGCACGGACGTCGATCTCCACTACGCGATCGACCTACTTCGCAACGGCTGCGCGCCGGAACTGGCCCTCCAGATCCTGCTCTAAGCGCTTCCGTCTGAAAGTCTCGGCAGAATGCTGTCGTGACGTTCCTTGCCTCAATTCCGTCGCCGTCCTCCGGCACCCTCGAGATCGGCCCCCTGACGATCCACATGTACGGGCTGATGCTGCTGGCGGGGATCGCCGCGTGCATCTTCATCACCGGGCGCCGCTGGGTCGCACGCGGTGGTGACTGGGACCTGATCTTCCGCGTTGCGGTCTGGGGCGTCGGCGCCGGCATCGTCGGGGCGCGGCTCTACCACCTTGCCACCAGCTGGAACGAGGTCCCGGACGAGTGGTGGGGGCCGTTCGCAGTCTGGGAAGGCGGGCTCGGCATCTGGGGCGGGATCGCCGGCGGTGTTCTCGTCGGCGGCTTGATCGCGCGACGGTCGGGAGCGAACGTTCCGGCGCTCCTCGACGCCGCCGCGCCGGGGCTCCTCGTCGCTCAGGCGATCGGCCGCGTCGGCTACTGGTGGAACCAGGAGCTCTTCGGCAAGCCCACCGACGCGGCGTGGGGGCTCGAGATCGATTCCTCACGGCGCCCGGACCAGTACATCTTCGACCAGACCTTCCACCCGACGTTCCTCTATGAGGCGCTCTGGAATCTCGGCGCCGCGGCGCTCCTGCTCCTGCTCGACCGCCGTTTCCGCTTCCGGCCACCCGCGCTCTTTGCGCTCTACGTGGCTCTCTACACCGGTTTCCGCTTCTACCTTGAGACCCTGCGGATCGATCCGTCCCACGAGTTCCTCGGCCTGCGTGTGAACGCCTGGGTCTCAGCGGTCCTCTTCGTCGCCTCGGTGCTCTTCTTCGTCTGGTGGCAGTTCCTGCGCGGCGGCCGTCGCCGGGAGCGGCACGCACCTAAGGCCGCTCCGCCGAAGGCGATGGCCGTCCCGCGCAGTCGCGTCCGACCGCGTCGCTAGCTTTCGCGGCGTGACTGTCGTCGGCGAACTGGAGCTGGACCTCGACGCCTTCGAGGGACCCTTCGACCTGCTCCTGACACTGCTCCTGAAAGAGGAGCTCGAGCCGGCCGAGATCGACATGGCCGCGATCATCATCGCCTTCGTCGAGCGGCTCGCCGAACGCGACGAGCTCGATCTCGAGGCCTGCGGCGAGTTCCTCGTCCTGATCTCGGCACTGCTGGAACTGAAAGCCCGCGCCCTCTTCCCCGACGAGGAGGCCGAGCTCGCCGACCTCGAGCCCGAGGAGGCTGCGGAGGAGCTAGCCCGACGGCTCGCCGAGTACAGGCGGATGAAGCAGGCAGCCGCGTGGCTCACGGAACGCCTCGCCGGAGAGCGCGACCGGTATTTCCGCGTCGGCCCGGCACCGATCGCGCCACGGCCGGAGCGGAGGCTGGCGCCGCAGGATCCGCAGCAGCTCGCCGCCACTCTTCGACTCCTGGCCGAGCCGCCGCCGCAGGTCTCGCTGGCGCACATGGCGCTCCGCTTCCCGCCCGTTTCGCAGTTCCTCGAGCGCTTCCGCGCCGTCCTGCGCCGGCGCCGGCGCTTCGACTTCGACACCGAGGTCGCCTCGCTCCCGCGCGTCGAACAGGCAGTCGCGTTCCTGGCGCTGCTCGAGCTGCGCAAGTCCGGTGAGATCGCGCTCCAGCAGGCTGGCCCTTTTGCCCCGATCAGGGTTTCCCGTCCCGACGACGAAAGAGGTAGCGAATGGATCGCCCGCTCCGCCTGATCACCGCGAACCCGGTCGACCAGCTCGCCCGGACGCTCGAGGCGCTGCTCGTCGTCGCGTC
>JANMJY010000060.1:0-6586 GCA_031371615.1 Actinomycetes bacterium
ATCCGTACGAGGTCGAGTTCCGGGTTCGGCGAGCCGCGGACGGTGCCTACCGCTGGCACCTGGCCCGAGCGATCGCAATGCGGGGCGACCGGGGCGAGATCGTCAGGTGGTTCGGCACCAACACCGACATCGAGGAGCGCCGCGTGGCCGAGGAGCGGCAGACCTTCCTCGCGGAAGCCGGCTGGGTGCTCGGCAGCTCGCTCGACTACGAGCAGACGCTCACCGACGTGGCGCAGCTCGCCGTGCCGCGGATCGCAGACTGGTGTGCCGTCGACATCTTCGTGGGCGGCAAGCTCGAGCGGCTTGCACTCGCACACGTCGATCCGCTCAAGGTCGAGCTCGCGCGCCTGCTCCAGGAGGCGATGCTTCACGCGTCCGAGGCCGCAGGGGCGACGGCAATCCGCGCGCGCCAGCCGGTGCTCGTCCGCGAGATCGACGAGGAGGCTCTGGCTGCCTTCGGTTTCGACGAGCGCCAGCTCGAGCTCGCACGCACGCTCGCGCCGCGGTCGTACGTCACCGTCCCGCTCGTCGCGCGCGGCGAGGTCTTCGGCTCGATCAGCCTCGTCACCGCCGAGTCGGAGCGCACCTACTCGGAAGACGACCTGACGCTCGCTCAGGAGCTGGCCAGGCATGCCGCCGCGGCGATCGACAATGCCAGGCTCTACGCCGAGGCCGAACGCAGGGGACGGGCGGCCCGGGCGCTCGAAGCCGTCGGCGACGGAGTCGTCCTCGTCGATCGCGAAGGCGTGATCCGGCTCTGGAATACGGCTGCGAAGACGATCACCGGCGTGGCGGAAGAGGAGGTGCTGGGGAAGAGGATCGAGGACGTCGTTCAGGGCTGGCTCGAGATCGCGCCGCTGATCCCGGTGGCGAGCAAGCCCGGCGAGCGGGTCCGGGCCGAGACCGTGCCGGTCGAGTTCGACGGCCGGGAGCTCTGGATCTCGGGCTCGGGCGTCGGCTTCGAAGAGGGGACGGTCTACGCCTTCCGCGACCTGACCGAGGAGCGCGCGCTCGAGGAGATGAAGGCGGAGTTCGTCGCCACTGTCTCGCACGAGCTCCGTACCCCGCTCGCAGCGATCTACGGGTCCGCGCAGACGATTCGGCGCACCGACATCGAGCTCGATCCGGAGATCAAGGATCAGCTGCTCGGCGTGATCGCCTCCGAGTCGGACCGGCTGGGGACGATCGTCAACGATCTCCTCATCGCGGGTCGCCTCGACGCCGGCCAGCTGCCGGTCGCAATCGAGAGCTGCGACCCCGTCGCGCTCGCCGGCGCCGTCGTCGAGGCGGCTCGGACGCACCTTCCCGCGGAGGTCAAGGTCGAGCTTCGCGCGCCCCGGCGCGTGACGAACGTCGTCGCCGATCCCGGCCAGCTCCGGCAGGTGCTCGTCAACCTCGTCGACAACGCGATCAAGTACTCGCCCGAGGGCGGCCTCGTCAAGCTCTGCGTCGCGAACGGCGACGCTGCGATCCGCTTCTCGGTCGAGGACACCGGCCTCGGCATTCCGGCCACCGAGCACCGCCGGATCTTCGAGAAGTTCTACCGGCTCGATCCGGACATGACGCGCGGAATCGGCGGCACCGGATTGGGCCTCTACATCTGCCGCGAGCTCGTCCGCCGGATGGACGGGAAGATCTGGGTCGAGTCGAGGCTCGGCGAGGGCTCGACCTTCGTCGTCGAACTGCCGGCCGCAGTCGAGAAGAAGCCTGCTCCGAAGCGCAAGACGCCGGCGAAGACAACCTAGAGCGTCGTCAGAGAGGCCGGGCCGCGAAGCTGCCCCTTTAGGGGTCTTCGCGCGATGAGCATCCGCTCCGGCGGATGCTCATCTTGCGCCAACAAGTGTGCGCTCGCTGGAAAGCTTCGACGCGAAGTAGACGGGGACCATCGAGAGCAGGATCACGAAGACGGCGACGACGTTGACGATCGGAAGCTGATTCGGCCGCGAGAGATTGCTCAGGATCCAGATCGGCAGCGTCTGGTCGGCGCCCGCCGTGAAGGTCGTCACGATCACCTCGTCGAAGCTAAGCGCGAACGCGAGCAGGCCACCCGCGAGCAGCGCCGTCTTCAGCTGCGGGAAGGTGACGAAGCGAAACGTCTGCCAGGCGTCCGCGCCGAGGTCGGCCGACGCCTCCTCCAGAGACGCCTGCGTCCGCCGCAGCCGGGCGACGACGTTGTTGTAGACGACGACGATGCAGAAGGTCGCGTGGCCGACCATGATCGTGAAGAGGCCGAGCTGGACGCCGAGCGGGTCGGGCAGGTTCCGGAACGTGGCGTTGAGCGCCATGCCGGTGACGATCCCCGGCAGCGCGAGCGGGAGGATGACGAGGAACGAGACCGCCTCGCGGCCGAAGAACCGGTGCCGCGCCACCGCCATCGCGGCGAGCGAGCCGAGCAGGAGCGCAATTGCGGTCGCGCCGAGCGCTGCCTTCACCGAGACGACGAGCGCGTCGCGGACGCCGGGGTTGTCGATCGCCTTCCCGAACCACTTCAGCGTCAGTCCCGGGATCGGCCACACGAGCGTGCGCCGCGTGTTGAACGCGTATAGGAGGATCACGAGCAGAGGCAGGTAAATGAAGGCGAGCGTCAGCCCGGTCGCGCCCCGGAGCAGCCAGGTTCCCGCACGCGAGGTCACAGGTTGTCGAACGCCCCCGCGCGCCGGGCCAGCAGCAGGTAGACCACCATCACGGCGACGGGCACGGTCGCGAACGCCGCTGCGAACGGGAGGTTGTTCGCGACGCCGACGTTGCTGTAGACGACGTTGCCGATGAACTGCGTGCTCGAGACGAGCTGCGGCGTGATGTAGTCGCCGAGCGTCAAGGAGAAGGTGAAGATCGAGCCGGCCGCGATCGCCGGGAGCGCCAGCGGGAGCACCACGCGCCAGAGCGTCCGCGGGCCCTTCGCGCCGAGATCGGAGGACGCCTCGAGCAGGGACGAAGGGATCCGCTCCAGGCCGGCATAGACCGGCAGGATCATGAACGGCAGCCAGAGGTAGGAGAAGACGAGCCAGGTGGCCACGTTTCCGAAGCCGGGACCGGACAGCCCGAGCGGATCGAGCGCCCAGTTCAGGATCCCCTGCTCCTGCAGGATGATCCGCCAGGCGTAGACCTTGACGAGGTAGCTCGCCCAGAGCGGCAGCAGGATCGCGACCACGAGCAGGTTCCGCGTCTTCGGCGACGCGACCTTCGCCATGTAGAAGGCGACCGGGAACGCAAGCAGTGCGTCCGTCACGGTCACCGCCGCGGCGATCAGGATCGTCCGCTGCGTGATCGCCCGGTAGACGTCGCTCTCCCAGAGGAGCTTGAAGTTCTGGAACCCGTAGTCGTGGACGATCTCGGCGGTGAACGGGTCGAGCCGCCAGAACGCCGCCACGAACAGAACCGTCAGCGACCCCAGATAGGCGAGCAGTAGCCACGAGAGCGGGGGCGTCAGCAGCAGGCCGAGGCGCAGCCGCGGGTGGCGGTGGAGGAACGAAGAAAGGCGCCGCCCCGGGGAGTCCCGGGGCGGCGCCTTGGCCGCTTCAGGAACCGAGATGGCTTACCCCTTTATCTCCGTCCACGCTTGGACCCACTCCGAGTAGTCCTTGCAGACCTCGCCCCGGTCGTCGCCGCAGTCCTTCACCGGCGTCGTCCAGTACGCGACCTTGGAGAAGTAGTCCTCGTCGTCTGCGTGGTAGGTCGCGCAGTGGTTCTTGTCTGCCGTCAGATCGCAGGACTTCGCGTTCGACGGCGCTTCTCCGAACCACTCGGCGACGGCGGCGTTCGCCTTCGGCGAGATGATGTGCTCCATCCACAGGTACATGCAGTTGGGGTTCTTCGCCTTGGAGGAGATCATCCAGGTGTCCGACCACCCGGTCGAGCCCTCCTTCGGCAGCGTCGTCTCGATCGGAGCCTTGTCCGCGAGCAGCAGGTTGGCGATCACCTGCCAGGTCGTCCCGACCACGGAGTTGCCCGCCGCGAACGCCGCCTGCTCCTTGGTGTAGTCGGACCAGTACTCGCCGATGTTCGACCGCTGCGTCTTCAGCAGGTCGGTGGCGGCCGTGAATTGCGCGTCGTCGAGCTCGTAGACGTTGTCGATCTTCAGATCCGGCTTGGTCGCCTTCAGGTACACCGCCGCGTCGGCGATGTAGATCGGGCTGTCGTAGGCCGTGACCTTGCCCTTGTACGGGGAGCTCTCGTCCCAAACGACGCCCCACGAGTCCGGCGCCGTCGTCACCTTGTCGGTGCGCCACATCAGCAGGTTGGCGCCGCGTCCGTGGGGAACGCCGTACATCTGGCCGTCGACCGAGTTGTGCGGCTGGTTCTTCAGGCCCTCGAAGACGTCCGCGTAGCTCGGGATCAGGTCGGTGTTCACCGGGGCCACGTCGCCGGCGGCGATCAGTCGGAGCGTCGCGTCACCGGAGGCGGACACGCCGTCGTACTGGCCGGTCCGCATCAGCGTCACCATCTCGTCCGACGTGTTGCCCACCTTGGTGTTGACCTGGCAACCGGTCTTCTTCTCGAAGTCCGTCACCCAGTCGACCTTCGGATCGGTGCTGCCGTCTTCCACGTAGCCGGCCCAGGCGATCAGATTGACCTGCCCTTCGCCCTTGCCCAGCTTCTGGAGCATTCCTTCCGGCGCTCCGCCGGTCGTCTCGGCCGCGGTCGTGCCCGCTCCCCCCGCCTGGTTGTCGTTGCCGCCGCACCCTGCGGCCATGACGCACAGGACGCAGGTGATCATCGCAGCCACAGACCAGCGTCCAAATTTCTGCTTCCTCATTGAGCTTCTCCTCCATTCGACCCGGTCTCGATTGTGAACACGTGCTCCGGCCGCCAACACAGCCGCACCCGATTTCCCTGTCGCTCCAACACTTCGCTCGAGCCGCTCTCGAGATTCTGGCTCACCACGGTCAGCTCCCCACCAGCGTCCAGCTCCACGTGGTAGCGCGTGATCGCGCCGACATAGACCACATCGCGAATCCGGCCCTCCTCCACGTTGACGCCTTGCTCCGGGTGCTCCCCGTCGCCGAGCAGGCGGATCTTCTCGGGCCGCACCGTGAAGCGGCGTCCGTCCCGCTCGAGCACGTTCGAGACGCCGATGAAGCCGGCGATGAACTCGCTGGCCGGGCGCTCGTAGACCTCTGCGGGAGCCCCGACCTGCTCGATCTTGCCATTGTTGAAGACCGCGAGGCGGTCGCTCATCGTCAGCGCCTCCTCCTGGTCGTGCGTGACGTAGACGAAGGTGATCCCGAGCTCCTGCTGGATCCGCTTCAGCTCCACCTGCAGCTCCTGGCGCAGCTTGAGGTCGAGCGCTCCGAGCGGCTCGTCGAGCAGCAGCGCCTGCGGCCGGTTCACGATCGCGCGGGCAAGCGCCACACGCTGGCGCTGCCCACCCGACAGCTGCGCAGGCTTCCGGCCGCCGTAGCCTTCGAGCTGCACGAGCGCGAGCGCTTCCGTCGCCCGCCGGCGCCGCTCGCCGCGGGCCA
Source organism: Actinomycetes bacterium (assembly GCA_031371615.1). Classification (GTDB taxonomy): domain Bacteria; phylum Actinomycetota; class Thermoleophilia; order Gaiellales; family Gaiellaceae; genus Gaiellasilicea. The sequence continues at coordinate 5,463 of JANMJY010000060.1, forward strand.
CCTTTTTCACGCGCAGGCCGTACTCGACGTTCTCCTCCACGGTCATGTGCGGAAAGAGCGCGTAGTCCTGAAAGACGGTGTTGACGTTGCGCGCGTACGGCGGCAGCTGAGAGACGTCCTTGCCGCCGAGCTCCACGGTGCCCTCATCCGGGCGCTCGAAGCCGGCGATCACGCGCAGCGTCGTCGTCTTGCCCGAGCCGGAGGGGCCGAGCATCGTGAAGAACTCGCCCCGACCGATCTCCAGGTCGACGCCGTCGACCGCGGTCACGTCTCCGTAGCGCTTGCGCAGGCCGGCCACGCGGACGTCGATCTCAGCCTGCGGCGGCAAGGGACTCCTCCAGGAGGCGGAGGCCGCGGTCGAGCTCCTCGTCCGTCACGTTCAGCGGCGGCAGCAGCCGGAGCACGTTGCCGTAGAGGCCACAGGCGAGCAGGAGCAGGCCACGCTCGAAGGCCGCTGCCGTCACAGCCTGAGCCAGCTCCGGGCTCTGATCGCGCAGCTCGAGCGCCAGCATCGGGCCGAGCCCGCGCACCTCACCGATCCGGTCGTGGCGGGAGGCGAGATCGTCGAGACGGGAGCGCAGCGCCGTCCCGAGCTCGTCGGCGCGCGCGCGAAACGCCGGCTCGGCGACGGTGTCGAGGACGACCGCGGCCGCGGCGCACGCCACGGGATTGCCCCCGAAGGTCCCTCCGAGCCCGCCCGGCCCGGGCGCGTCCATGATCTCCGCGCGGCCGGTGACGGCCGCCAGCGGCAGACCGCCCCCGAGTGACTTTCCGGAGACGAGCAGATCCGGCTGCACGCCGTCGTAGTGCTCGATCGCCCACATCGGCCCGGTCCGCCCCACGCCGGACTGCACCTCGTCGGCGACGAAGAGAATCCCGTAGCGCTCACAGACCTCCGCGAGGCGCGGCAGGTAGTCCGCCGGCATCGGAATGAAGCCGCCCTCGCCCTGAACCGTCTCGAGGACGACGCAGGCGACCGACTCGGCCTCGACCTCGCTCTTGAACAGATGCTCGAGCGAGGCGATCGCCGCGTCGGTGTCGATGCCGCGATAGGGATACGGCGCCGCCGCCCGGTAGATCTCGCTCGGGAACGGCCCGAAGCCGGCCTTGTAGGGCCGCACCTT